>JBIOUD010000144.1:0-18544 GCA_044866725.1 Candidatus Limnocylindria bacterium
TCCAGCCGATCGCCGAGCTCCGCACGGGCCGGTGCCATCGCGTCGAGGCGCTCGTCCGCTGGACGCATCCGATCGCCGGGCCGGTGGCGCCGCGCGACATCGTCCGCCTCGCCGAGAGCACCGGGTCGCTCGTCGTCCTCGCACGCTGGGTCGTGGGCGAGAGCGCTCGCAAGCGCGTCCAGTGGGTGCGCGATGGTCTGGAGCTCGGCGTCGGCGTGAACCTCTGTGGGCCCGAGCTCCTCGGACCCGGTCCCGCGACGCTCCTCGCCGCGATCGAGGAGGCGGCCGCCCAGGTCTCAGCGTTCACCTTCGAGATCCCCGGCGCGGCCTTCGTCACCGATGGCGCGTCGATGCGCGCGGGTCTGCGCGCGCTCTCCACCGGCGGCGCGCGCATCGCGGTCGATGACGTGTCGCCGGCGAACATGCCACCGCGCTCGATGACCGTGGACTTCGACGAGATCAAGATCGCGCGTTCGCTCGTCCTCCGCGCCGTCGCGGACGAGGATGCCGGCGTCACGGTCCGCGCGATGGTCGAGCTTGCTCGCGACCTCGGCCTCGCGACCGTCGCGGTCGGCGTCGAGGATGACGCGACGTACCGCCTCGTCTCGGCGTACGGCTATGACCTGGCGCAGGGTTTCTGGATGAGCCGGCCGCTGGCGTCGCGAGACGTGTCGCGCTGGCGCGGCTGGATGGCACGTGTAGCGCTCGGCGGCGCGGCCGCCATCGCCGCCCCGCTCGGCCTGCTGCGCATGCCGCTCGGCGGCGGAGGCGCCGCCGCGACGGCGTCGCTCGTCGGTACCGAGCGCGGCGCGCAGTGCTGCACGCGTGCGGCCCTCGACGAGCCCATGGCGGACCTCGGCCTCGCGATGACGAGGACACAGGTCGAAGGCGCGCGGGTCCTCGCGGAGGCGTCCATGCCCGCCGACGACGTCGGACGCGTCCGGACAGCGCTCGAGCGCGACCTCGTCGCGACGCAGGAGATGCTCGGCGCGACGTTCGAGCGCGTGCCGACGGTCTACGTCCTCTCGACCCGCGCGAGCTTCTCGCTCGCGGTGCAGCGCGGCTTCGGGCAGAGCGCGAACGACGCGGGCATCCTCGCGGCGGGTAACGGCGGCGTCGCCTTCCCGAAGCAGGGTGCGATCGTCGTGAACTGGGAGGCCGTGCGCGGCGATGCCTCGCTGTCGCTCCTCCGACACGAGCTCGCACACGTCCTCATCCACCAGCTCGCCGGATTCGACACGGATCTCCCCGCGTGGTTCGACGAGGGACTCGCGACGCTCGCCGAGCGCGAGGCCGGATCGGAGGACCTCGACGGAGCCCGCGCGACCTCGGCGACGCTCGCGCTCCTGGCCCAGGGTCGGGTATCTCTCGCGGCGCTGGCGTCACCGCGTGAGTGGACGCTCCGCAACGCCGAGCTCGATGGACGCGGCTATACCGTCGCGTCGACCGCGGTCGAGCTCCTCGCCCAGGACGGCGGCACGGAGGGGTTCCGGCGGCTCCTCCTCCGCGCGCGCGACACGGGCTTCGCCAGCGCGTTCGCCGAGCTGCGCGGAGAGAGCGTCGCCGATTTCACGAACGCGTTCCCGGCGCGCCTCGCCGCCGAGCACGGCACTCCGCGCATCACCCAGCGGCCCTACGGATCTGCCGTCCAGTGGAGCGTTTCCGGATTGCGCGCAGACTCTACGGTGAAGGTGACGATCGACGGGCTCGACTACCACCTCGAGTTCGACGCGAGAGCGGATCGCGACGGCGTCTACACCGCGGTCTTCGGCCAGACGGCCAAGACAGGGGAGTACTCGCTGACCGTCTTCGCGCGCGGGATGCGCGCGAGCACGCAGCTTCGCGTGCCGTGAGCGAGCTGCACGAGGGGCTGCGCGGACACGTCCTCGAGCTCCTCGAGGCGATCGCGGGAGGCACGCGCGACGGCGTCGCCGTCCTCGGGCCGACGGGCGAGCTGCTCGCATGGAACGCGGCCGCGGTCGCCATCACCGGATGGTCGCGCCTCGAGGCTGAGAGGCGCGGCATCGATCGCATCGCGACGGGCTCCGCCGGGCTCACGCAGATCCGTGAAGGCAAGTGGGTCGAGGTGCGGCACGCCAGCGTCGAGGCCGGCGGGACCACCCTCACGCTGGTGCTCTTCACCGACAGCACGCCGCAGCTACGACTGCGCGACGTCTGGGATCAGTTCCGCGCGCTGGGGCTCATCGACAGGACGACGAACCTCTCCGGCCGCGAGCTCGCGATGATCCACGTCGATCGGGCGATCGCGCTCGCGCGGCGCGACAAGCGGAGCGTCGGCCTCCTCGCGCTGAAGCTCGATCGCTTCCGCGAGCTGCGCGCCAACACGCCGCCTGAGTCGGTGGACGAGACGCTCCGACAGCTTGCGAAGCGGCTCACCGCACACGTACGCACGAGCGACGTGCCGGCGCGGATGTCCGACGACACGTTCCTCGTCGTGCTCACCGCGATCAGCTCGAGCGATGACGCGGTGGTCGTCGCCGTGCGGCTTCTCCTCGCGCTCGCGGAGCCATTCGACGTCGTCGGGAACATGCGGACGCTCCACTGCAGCATTGGTGTGGCGGAGGCGCCGCGCGACGGCGAGCACGGGTCGGCGCTGCTCAGCGCCGCGCTCGGTGCCGCCGACCGTGCACAGGTCCAGGGCGGCGGGCGCTACACCGTCGCCGGAGATCCGCGACTGCCGGTGTGAGGGGTGCGGGATTCGAACCCGCGACCAAGGGATTAAAAGTCCCCTGCTCTACCGCTGAGCTAACCCCCCACCAAAAGTCTAGTGATGCGCGGTGGAGAGTCGGGCCCAGAGAGCCGCGTTGATCGTCGCGGCGAGGAGGCACATGGCGAGGGCCGCGCCAAGCACGAGCTGACGCTGTCCCTGGAATGAGAACCACGGCGGAGTGAGCACGGCGATCTGGAACGTCCAATACCCGAGCGCGACGTTGTGTCCCACGAGCCACTCGCGCGCGCCTCGTCGGCGCAGATAGGGCACGAGCAGCGCGATCCCGACGATGGCCTCGATGAGATGGCCGATCCCGCTGACGAACTGCACCTCGGTCTCATACGGGATGGAGTCGTGGAAACGGATGAGGATCTGGAGCGAGAGCACGAAGCTGCCGATGCCGAAGTACGCGAGGAGCAGCGCGAGCGACGGCGCGATGCGGCGAAGGACCGTCGCGCGTTGCGGGAGCGCGGTCACGACGACGGCGCCGAGGATGAGTCCCGTGGTCATCACGGTCGTCGAGGAGATGAACAGCCAGGGATTCCCGAAGAGGTACCCCACCAGTCCGCCGATGTCCCAGATCGACGGGATGACCGAAGCGTGCACGCTGTCCTTCCCTTTTCGCGCGGGACGCCGATGCGTCCGTCCTCACTCGCGCTAACGCGCCCTCTCGTTGCGCATCACGCGGGACATTCAGCGCGCGGGATCGAATAGGTCTGCGTCTTCGTGCGAGCGACCCTGGACGAGCGTCGCAACCATCTCCGCGGACGCGGGACCGAACGCCATGCCGTGTCCGGTGAAGCCACCGCACACGAACAGACGAGGGCCGGTGTGTCCGACGTACGGCAGTGCGTCGTGCGAGAAGCCCATCGTCCCCGCCCAGCGATGCGTGATCGGGGCACGGATGCCGCGCGCCGCGAGGAAGGCCTCGAGCTGCGATTGGATCTTCGCGGTCGTGCGCTCTTCCTCGCCGACCTCCTCGTCGACCGCCGTGTCGCGCCATCCGCCGACGAGGACGCGCCCGTCCGCGCGTTGGCGCCAGTACTGGTAGCCGCGCTTGGCGTACGCGGGCCGAGGAAAGACGAACGCCGTCGGCGCGGTCGCGAGCATCTGTCCGCGCACCGGCCGAACGCGCGACTCGGTGAGGTGCGCCGTGTACGCATTCGTGCAAAGCACGACGTTCGCGGCGCGCACCGACGCGCGCCCGGCCGTCGCGACTCCCTCGGCGACGCGCATGACGCGCGTGTCCTCGTGGATCCGCGCGCCAGCGCGCACGGCGGCCGCGGCGAGACCGCGCACCCACTTCACCGGGTGTAGCTCGCCGTCGTCCGTGTATGTGGCGCAGCGCGCGCTCGCGTTCGTCGTCACGGCGACGCCTTCAGCAGCGAGCAGACGCGCGCTCTCGGCCACCTCCTCCCACTCCTCGTCGTCGCCCGCGATCTGGTCCGAACCGCTCCAGCGGAGCTCGCAGTCGATGCGGTTCTCCGCGACGAGAGACCGGACCAGCGCCTGCGTGCGCGTCGTGAGGCGCCAGATGCGCAGCGCGTTCGTCGCGCCGTACCTGTGTGCGGCCGCGACGAAGTTCTCGGCGACGCCCGCGAGCAGGAAGCCGGCGTTTCGCCCGCTCGCGGCCTCGGCCACGCCGCGCGCCTCGAGCACGACTGGCCGCGCGCCCGCCTTCGCGAGGAAATACGCGGTCGCGATGCCCGCGATGCCGCCGCCGACGATCGCGACGTCGGCCGCGATGTCGCCCTCGAGCGGCGGATAGGAGCGCTGAACGCCCTCGAGCCAGAGGCTCATGCCGGCAGTCTTTCACGCGACGGACACCCGCGGCGCGCGCGCGTGGATTACCCTCAACCCGCTTCCGTTCGATCGTTCGCCGGTGTGAGCACGCGCGTTCTTGGAGGGGTGGGAAATGGGTCGCCGTCTTCTGACGTCTGTCGTCGCCGTCGCGATGATCCTGGCGAGCAACTTCTTGACGGTGTCTCCGTCCGCGGCGGCGACGCCGGCGGACCTGTTCTTCTCCGAGTACATCGAGGGCTCGAGCAACAACAAAGCGCTCGAGATCTACAACGGCACCGGCGCCGCCATTGACCTCGCGGCCAATGGCTACAACGTCCAGATGTTCTTCAATGGCTCATTCATCGCGGGCTTGACGATCAACCTCACCGGCGTCGTCGGACAGAACGACGTGTTCGTCTTGGCGCAGAGCAGCGCCGGCGCCGCCATCCTTGCGCAGGCCGATCAGACGAACGGTGCGGGATGGTTCAACGGCGACGACGCGGTCGCGCTCCGCAAGGGCGCGACCATCCTGGACGTCATCGGCCTCATCGGGTCCGACCCGGGTACGGAGTGGGGCGCCGGCGTCACGAGCACTGCGGACAACACACTGCGCCGGAAGGCGTCGGTGACCGCGGGCGACACGTTCGGGGGTGACGCGTTCGACCCGAGCGTGGAATGGGATGGCTTCGCGACCGACACGTTCACTGGTCTCGGAAGCCACTCGCTCATCGCAGAACTCTTCTTCTCCGAGTACATCGAGGGGTCGAGCAACAACAAGGCCCTCGAGATCTTCAACGGCACCGGCGCGGCGATCGACCTCGCGGTTGGCGCTTACGACGTCCAGATGTGCTTCAACGGATCCGCCACCTGCTCGCTGACGATCGCTCTGACCGGTGTCGTCGGCGCGAACGACGTGTACGTGCTCGCGCAGGCGTCCGCGAACGCCACGATCCTCGCGCAGGCCGATCAGACGAACGGCTCAGGCTGGTTCAACGGCGATGACGTCGTGCTCCTTCGCAAGGCCGGCATCGTCATCGATTCGATCGGCCAGCTGGGCGTCGACCCCGGTACCGAATGGGGCACCGGTCCCACGAGCACCGCGGACAACACGCTGCGCCGGAAGAGCACGATCACCGCGGGCGACGCGAACACCGCTGACGCATTCGACCCGAGCGCCGAGTGGAACGGCTTCGCGATCGACACATTCGATGGCCTCGGAGCCCACGGGACGGGTGACGTCGGCCCGGCCGTGATTTCCACCGTCCCGGCCAGCGGCGCCGGCGGCATCGCGCTGAACTCGAACATCCAGATCACCTTCAGTGAGCCGGTGAACGTGACGGGCACGTGGTTCGACATCACGTGCTCGAGCGGTCCACGCACCGCGACGTCGAGCGGCGGACCAACGACGTTCTCGCTCGATCCGGCCACGGACTTCGGGTTCAACGAGGCGTGCACCGTGACCGTGATCGCGGCGAACGTGACGGATCAGGACGCGACCGACCCGCCCGACAGCATGGCCGCGAACTTCTCGTGGACGTTCAACACCGAGGCGCCGCCGTCGCTCATCCGCGAGATCCAGGGCGCGGCGCACATCTCGCCGAAGAACGGCCTCATCGTCTCGGGCGTCGCGGGCATCGTGACGACGAAGACGACGAACGGGTTCTGGATGCAGGACCCGGCTCCCGACGCGGACGACGCGACATCGGAAGGCATCTTTGTCTTCACGTCCGGAGCGCCGACCGTCACGGTCGGTGACGCCGTGACAGTGTCGGGCCGCGTGTCCGAGTTCCGACCAGGAACGACCGGCCTCACGATCACCGAGCTGACGTCGCCGACGATCGTCGTGCGCAGCACGGGGAACCCCCTCCCGCCGCCCACGGTCATCGGTGTGGCCGGCCGCACGCCGCCGACCGAGGTCATCGAGGACGACGCGGCACCCGACGTCGAGACGAGCGGTGTCTTCGATCCCGCGACGGACGGCATCGACTTCTGGGAGAGCCTCGAAGGGATGCGAGTGGATCTCGGCCCCGTCGTCATCACCGGACCTTCGCCATTCGATGAGGTCGGCGTCCTCTTCGACAACGGCGCAGCCGCGACCAGTCGCACCGCCCGCGGCGGCATCGTCATCACCGCGGCCGACAAGAACCCTGAGAAGGTCCTGCTTCGCGGCATCGACTTCGACATGCCCGACTCGAACACCGGCGACCACTTCGCTGGTCCGATCGTCGGTGTCGTCGGGTACGCCTTCAACAACTTCATGATCGAGGTGCCGGTGGCCCCCACGCGCATCGCCGACGGCGTGACGCGTGAAGTCACGGGCGTGCCCGGTCCGGGTCAGCTCACGATCGCGACGTTCAATGTCGAGAACCTCGATCCGGGCGACGCGAGCTTCGCCACGATGGCGGACCTCATCGTGAACAACCTGCGATCGCCGGACATCGTCAGCCTCGAAGAGATCCAGGACAACGACGGCCCGACGAACAGCGCGGTCGTCAGCGCGGACGTGACGCTCACGAAGCTGCGCGATGCGGTCATCGCCGCGGGCGGCCCGACGTACGAGTGGCGCCTCATCGACCCCGTCGACGACCAGGACGGCGGCGAGCCCGGCGGCAACATCCGCCAGGCGTTCTTCTTCCGCACCGACCGCGGAGTCGCCTTCGTGGATCGTCCGGGCGCCGGCTCGACGACCGCGAACGCCGTCGTGAACGACGGCGGTGTCGCGGAGCTCCAGTTCAGCCCCGGTCGCATCGATCCGACAAACCCGGCCTTCACGACGAGCCGCAAGCCGCTCGCCGCGGAGTTCATGTACAACGGCCACCGCCTCATCGCGGTCGCGAACCACTGGAACTCGAAGGGCGGCGACGACCCGCTCTGGGGTCACCGCCAGCCGCCGATCCTCTCGAGCGAGGCTCAGCGCGTCGCGCAGGCGACCGTGGTGAAGAACTTCGTCCAGCAGATCCTCGCGATCGACTCATCAGCGAACGTCGTGGTCCTCGGTGACCTCAACGACTTCGAGTGGTCGAACCCGCTCATGACGCTCAAGTCGGCACCGCTCAACGATCTCATCGAGACGCTCCCCGCGAACGAGCGGTACACGTACGTGTTCGAGGGGAATTCGCAGACGCTCGACCACATCCTCGTCAGCAACTCGCTCCTCGGCCTCTCCACGACCGACGTCGTGCACGTGAACGCCGAGTTCTGGGACCAGGCGTCGGATCACGACCCGCAGGTCGCGACCATCACCCTCGCCGACCTGACGCCACCGACGATCACCGTCACGCAGACGCCGGCGCCGAATCCGAACGGCTGGAACAACGCGAACGTGACCGTCACGTTCACCTGCGCCGACGACGTGGGCGTCCAGTCCTGCGTCGGTAACACGACGCTCACCGCCGAGACCGCGGGTACGACCGTGACCGGCACCGCGACCGACACCTCGGGCAACACCGCGACCGCCTCGACGACGGTGCGGATCGACAAGACCGCGCCGACGTTCACGTGGAGCGGTGCGACGACGTACGG
Source organism: Candidatus Limnocylindria bacterium (assembly GCA_044866725.1). GTDB lineage: Bacteria > Chloroflexota > Limnocylindria > P2-11E > P2-11E > CF-39. Next base: position 8,036 of record JBIOUD010000144.1, read on the forward strand.
GATCGACGAGACGCTCGCGCTCGAATGCGCGATCGTCGAAACGCTGTCCGGCGTCGACCCAGCGATCCCAAGCTTCTGCGACGACGCCGCGGGCCCGGCGAGCGCGCTCGGCCCGGGCACGTACACGCTCATGGCGGCCGCTACGGACCGCGCCGGCAACAGCGGGGCTGCCAGCATCACGTTCACCATCACGGTCGACGAAGCCAGCCTGTGCGGGCTCGTCCAAGAGCTCGTCACCAGCGAGGACATCGCAGACGCCCTGTGTGACAAGCTCGAGGCGGCGGCTGCGTCACTCGCCGCCGGCAACCTCAGGGCGCATGACAACCAGCTCCGAGCGTTCGCGAACCAGGTCGAGGCCCAGCGGGGCATGGCGATCAGTGACGCTGACGCGGACCTCCTCCTGGAGCTCGCCGCGCTGCTCTAACGCGTCGCGCAAGAGCCACGAGGGCGCCGAGGACAGCCTCGGCGCCCTCGTCTTGTCTGCGTCATCCTGATGCGGGGAGGCGCGAACGATGGACATCAAGAAGATCGACTCGGTGACGTTCCCAGTGAAGGACTACGCGAAGAGCGCGAAGTGGTACGCCGACATGCTCGGCTTCGAGGAGATCTGGCGGCAGGACGAGAACCGTGGCGTCGGCTTCGGTGTGGGGGACAACTCCGCGACGCTCAACCTCTTCGAGGAGCCCGGTCCGGCGCGCCTCATCATCCAGGTGGAGCGCGTCGAGGACGCGCGGCGCGACCTCGAGAAGAAGGGCGTGCGGTTCGAAGGACCGACCGAGACGGTCCCGGGGATCGGGCGATTCGCGGGGTTCCGCGATCCCGACGGCAATCGCATTTGGCTCCTCGACTACACGATCGAGCACGGCGAGTCCTAATCCACGGCGCTCGCTCGCGCGTACAAGAGGCGTGACCGCACGCTGGATGCTCCGCATCGTCGCGTGCGCGGCGCTCTTCGCGATCGCGTGTGCCGGCTCGACCGGCCAGCCGACGCGCACGTTCAAACCCAATGAAGTGCAGATGCTCGAACAGGGCGACCAGGAGAAGTGGACCTACGGCCCGACGGACCTGAAGGTCTCGCGCGGCACGACGGTGACGTTCGTGAATCGGGGTAGGGAATTCCATACCGTCACTTCGGATGACCCCGGCCGGCCGTTCGACATCAGCCTCGACACGAACACGACGAAGACCTTCACGTTCGATACCGTCGGTACGTTCGCCTACCACTGCGGCGTGCATCCGCAGATGAAGGGGGTCATCCACGTCTGCGATGGCGCGTGCGGCTAGCGTCCTCCTCGTCCTCGCGCTGAGCGCCTGCTCGTCACCCTCGCCCTCCACGCCGACATCGACCGCCACGACGAGCCAGCTTGCCGCGGGCACGGTCTCGCCGAGCGGCCCGTGGACCTTCACCGTCGATTCCTCCTCGAAGACGACCGTGCGTGTGCGCGAGGTGCTCGCGCAGATCCGTGCGCCGGGGGACGCCGTCCTCACGGCGACCGGCATGAAAGGCTCGTTCACGCTCAACACCGACGGGTCATTCATATCGGCCTCGAAGATCACTACCGATCTCACGACGCTGCGCAGCGATGAGAACCGGCGCGACGACTTCATCAAGGACAACACTCTGGAGACGCGCCGGTTCCCGACGGCGGAGTTCGTGCCAAAGACCTTGAGCGGTGCGACTCTGCCCTTACCGCTGTCCGGCGAGATGAAGTTCACGCTCACCGGGACGATGACCGTGCACGGCAAGGCGAAGGACGCCACGTTCAGCGTCACCGCCCGGCGCGAGGGCTCGAAGCTCACCGCGACGGCGATCGCGCAGCCGTCCTTCACGTTCGCCGATTTCGGCATGACCGTGCCGCGCGTTGCCTCAGTCCTCTCGATCGAGGACGAGATCCGCGTCGAGATCGCGCTCGTGGCGGTCGAGACGCGCTAAGCCGCCGACTACCGCGGCGTGTCGAGGTCCGGCGGCGGAGCGAGCACGTAGCGGATCGAGAGCCCCGCGATCGCCGCGCCGAGCAGCGGCCCGATCCAGTAGACGTACCAGTTGTCGAAGAAACCGGCGGGAACGGCCGTGGCGAACCAGCGCGCCGGGTTCATCGCCGCGCCGGTGAGCGGCCCACCGAGGAGGATGTCGGTCATGACGGTGAGGCCGATGCCGAAGCCGGCGATCGGCGGCGCGAGCGGGGACACGGCCGTCCCGTAGACCGCCCAGACCAAGAAGATCGTGAGGATCGCCTCGACGACGATGCCGACGGCCGGCGTGATCGTGGTGAGCGCTGGCGTGCCGAGGTGCGTCCTGTCGACGGCCGCGATCGCGTAGTCGAACACGAAGCGCAGCGCGAAGCCCGCGAGCACGCCCCCGAAGAGCTGGGCTGCCCAGTAGGTCGGAACACGTGCCCAGGGGTGACGGCCGGCGATCGCCAGGCCGAACGTCACCGCCGGATTGAAGTGCCCGCCCGAGAGCCCACCGAACGCCGAGATCGCGACCGCGAGCGTGACACCGTGTGCGATCGCGATGTTCAGCAGGGTGCCGTCGCTGATGGCCGCCGTGATGATCGCGCCGGCACCGATGAAGAAGAACCAGAACGTCCCGCAGAACTCCGCGATGAGCGCGCGCACGTGTTGCGTCATGAATCCCTCCGTCCCCCGTCCGGTATTCTCGCGCCGATGGCCGATTTCCGTCCCGTCGAGGCGCTCAAGGGGCGCATCCTCGCCATCCACCCGGCGCCGGCAGGGACATCGCTCGAGGACGCGAACGCGGAGTGGATCGAGGTCATCGCACAGCTCGACTCGGATCTCGCGAACTGGCGGCTGCAACACCTGCGCGCGCTCTGGCGCGAGGAGCTTGGAAAGCCCGTCGAGTGGGAGTGGGTCTACACCTGGGGCTCGCCGGCCTTCGTCCGCGCCGGCGAGGTCTACCGCATCCACTCCGGCTCGCGCGTGCGTGCGGCGATGCATCCGCTCACCGACGACCTCGCGCCGGGTCGCAAGCACGTGTACTCCGCCGGGCCGGTCGCGGCTGCGCGGCTCATGTGGGCCGTCGGCGACTACGCGCGCCTCATCGACGCCTTCGGCACGGTCATCGACGAGGTCGTCGTCTGGACCGGCGAGCCGCCGGCCGCCGCCGACGCAAAGGGCGCGGCTCGCGCCTAGCGCGGCCATGCGCATCCCCGCGCGCGTCTCGTTCGTCACGCTCGCCTGCCGAGACGTCGCTGCGATGAAGCGCTTCTATGACCAGCTCGGCTGGCCGCCCTCGGAGCACAACGACGAGACGTTCGCCGCCTACCGGTGCGGCGGCGCGGTGCTCGGCCTTTACGGCGCGTCGAACTACGAGAAGGCCTACGGCCCCCGGCCCGCGCCGGGCACGTTCAACGGCGTCGTCTTCGCGATCAACTGCCGCGACGCCGCCGAGGTCGATCGCATCTACGACGAGCTGAGGAAGATCGACGGCGTGAAGCTCGTGAGCCAGCCCGAGGACCTGTCGTTCGGCGGACGCGGGTTCGAGTGGCGCGACCCCGAGGGGAACGTGTGGGAAGTCACCTGGGCCGAGGGCACGTCCTTCAACAGCGAAGGCGGGCTGATCTTCCCCTAGGCGGGCCGGTACTCCTTCGTCTTCAGCGCGATCTTCCGGATCACGTCCTCCAGGACCGTCACGCCGATGCCCGGGCCGGTCGGCACCTTCATCGTCCCGTCACTTGCGACAGCGAACGGCTCGCCGATGATCTCCGTCGCGAAGTAGCGCGACGACGCGCTCACGTCGCCCGGGAGACGGAAGTTCGGCAGCGACGCGAGGTGCACGTTCGCCGCGCGGCCGATGCCCATCTCGAGCATCCCCCCACACCACACCGGGATGCCGCGCTGCTCGCAGGTGTCGTGGATCTTCTTCGATTCGGAGAGGCCGCCCACGCGCCCGGCTTTGATGTTGATGACGCGCGTCGCGCCGATCTCGATCGCCTTGCGCGCGTCCTCAGCGGAGTGGATCGACTCGTCGAGGCACACCGGTGTCTTGATCTGCTTCTGCAGCGTCGCGTGGTCGATGATGTCGTCGGCCGCGAGCGGCTGCTCGACGAGGAGCGGCGCGTACGCGTCCATCTTCTTGAAGAGCTCCACATCGGCGAGCGTGTACGCGGAGTTCGCGTCGAGCTGGAACGGCAGCTCGGGGAAGCGGTCGCGGATCGCCGTCGCGACGTCAGCGTCCCAGCCCGGCTTGATCTTCACCTTCACGCGCTGGTAGCCGGTGCCGTCGAGCTCCTTCGCGATCTTGTCGAGCAGCGCGTCGACGCTCGGCTGGATACCGATCGCGACGCCGCAGAGGATGCGGTCGCGCGTGCCGCCGAGCAGCTTCGCGAGCGGGACGCGCGCGGCCTTCGCGAAGAGATCCCAGACCGCCATCTCGAGCGTCGCCTTTGCCATGCGGTGGTCTTTGATCCATCCGAGCGCCTCGTTCACGTCGTCGGGCCCGCCGAGGTCCGCCGCGAGGAGGCGCGGGATGGCGATCGCGTCGAGCAGCCACCACACGGTCTCGGGCGTCTCGCCCGAGTACCACGGGGTCTCCGGCGCGACGCTCTCGCCCCAGGCCACGAGGCCCTGCGATTCGATGCGCGCGATGACGCGCGTCTGATGCGTCTCGCGCGAACCGCTCGTCTCGTATGGCGACTTCAGCGGAAGGCGAATGAGGAAGAGCTCAACGCGCTCGAGCTTCATACGTCGTCAGTATCGATGGCTTGCTCGCGGCGCGGCTGCGGTACGAGGAGATATGCGCCGCGCCCGTCCGCGGACCGGAGGAACTCCACCGCCGCGTAGCCCCTCGCGACCGCCGGCTCGAACGCCTCGCGCGCCGCGAGACGCCAGGCCAGGGCGAGCTTGGGGTCGCGCGCCTTCAGCTCCTGGAAGCGCGGCGGGATCTGGAGCAGCAGGTGCGTGTCGTCGTTCGGTACCTCCGGCTTCCCAGGTCGATCGCCGTCGGCACGGAGGACGTACCGGATGCCTTCCTTCTCCGCGTCCTCGAGCGACGGCGGCGTGTCCTCACCCTTGAGCCGCTTGTACGTGCGGTCGTGCCCGATCGGCCACTCGACGTAGAACCGATCCGAGGGAAGCCCCGCGTTCAGCTTGTCCGGCATCTCGCCGTAGAAGTCGCGGTGGTACTCGCGCGCGTACGCCCCGAGCTTCGCGAAATTGAACGTCGCGTTGCGCGCCTCGAGCGGATCCATCGTCCACGCGATGATCTCGATGCCCTGGTCGAGGCAGTGGTCGCGCTGCGCTTCCTTGAGCTCGCGCGCCAGTGTGCTGCCGCGGTACTTCTCCTTGACGGCGAGCATGTGCGAGTGGTGGCGGAAGTGGTAATCGCGGATGCCGAGGAAGCCGAAGACGAAGCCCGCCGGCTCCGGATCGCCATCGGCGTAGCCGAGCGCGACGAACCCGCCGTTGTGCACGACCGCGAGGAGCATGTTCGCCGGCACGGCGAGGTCGCCGCTCCAGGTCTCCTGCTGCAACGGGATCGTCGCGGCACAGGCGGCGATGTCGTGCGCGACCTCGATTCGGAATGCCACTTCGGAGCCGAAGTATCAGGCGTCGCGCTGCGACGGCGCGAAAGCGATACCATCCGCGCCGTGGCGGGGAACGCGGAATTCCTGAAGCGCGTGTCGTGGTTCCAGGACCTCGACCAGCGCTCGCTCGACGCGATCGCGAACGCGGCCGTCGAGCAGACATATCAGCCCGGCCAGCTCATCATGCGTCAGGGCGACACCGGCGTCGGCGCGTTCATCATCCGCTCCGGGAGGGTCGACGTGATCCAGGAGCGCGACGGCAAGGAGACGAAGCTCGCCTCGCTCGGACCGGGCGACGTCGTCGGCGAGATGGCGCTCCTGGACGAGTTCCCGCGATCGGCGAGCGTCCGCGCGTCCGAGCCGACGACCGCGCTCGGCATCCAGCGCTGGCACTTCAAGGGGATCCTCGAGAGCCACCCGCAGCTCGCGCTCGCGCTTCTTCCGATCCTCACGCGCCGCATCCGCAGCGCCGAGGGGATGCTGCCCGCGCAAGCGGCTCGTCACTAAGCGCGACAGCCGCTATCTCGCGCTGATCACCACCTGGTACGTCCCCGTGGTCCCGCGCACCCCATGCACGGCAACGCCGTACGTGCCGGCGTCCTTGGCCTTGTAGCTCAGCGTCACGGTCTTCGCGTTCCCGACGGCGTTCTCCGCCGCGAGCTGATCCCCGTTCGCGGACAACACGTTCAGTCCACCGTCGCCCAGCGTGCCGAGGCGCAGCTCGACCGTGATGTCCTGGTTCGCACGGAGCACGAACCTGAACACATCGACGTCAGAACCGGGGAGGATCGTCCCGGCCTGCGTCGCGGGGAGCGTCACGACCGTCGCGTTCGCGGCGCTGTTGCCGTGATCGTCGTTCGCGGCGGGCTGCGACGCGGGCGGCCCGGACGCGCCCTGACCCGCGCGTTGCCGCTCGCCGAGCTGCACGAGGAAGATGAGGACGAGGAAGAGCGCACCGGGGACGACGAGGATGCGGCGCGTCCGCCACCAGGGCGCGGTCTTGTTCGAGAGCTCGATCGGCGCCTGCGCCGCCTCGACCGCGACGAGCTCGACCGTCGGCGGCGCCACGTCGGTCGCCGAGAGGATGGCTGGTGGGGGAGCCGGCGGCGCCGATGGGCTCTTCTCGATGGGCCGCACGAGCGCGGACGGTGAGAGGAACGGCGAGGGCTGCGGCTCCGACGCGCTCGCGGCTGGCGGCGCGCTCGGCGGGTCCGACGGCCGTAGTGGCTGTGACATCGGCGCGTTCGGTGGCACGGACGCCGGCGTGATGTAGGCCGAGCCCGCGAGCGCCCGCACGAACTCGCCTGACCGTGCGAACCGCTCCTCGGGACGCTTCGCGAGCGCGCGGAGGAGTGCGGCCTCGACGCCCGGCGTGAGCGTGACGCCGAGCGTGCTCGGGATCGGCACGGGCTTGTGCGCGTGCGCCATGAGCGCGGAGAGCGGGTTGTCTGCGGGGAACGGGTGCTGGCCGACGAGCATCTGGTACGCGATGAGGCCGAGCGCGTACTGGTCCGCGGCGGGACCCGCGGTCTCCGCGCCACCGGTGAGCTCTGGCGCCATGTACTCGGCGGTCCCCATGAGCGAGCCGGCCTGCGTCATGCCCGACCCGGGACCGACGATCTTCGCGAGCCCGAAGTCCGTGAGGACGGGCATTCCGTCGTGCGTCATGAGGATGTTCTGCGGCTTGATGTCGCGATGCACGATGCCCCGCGCGTGCGCGTAATCGAGCGCGGCCGCGATCGGCGTGAGGAGCTGGATCGTGTAGTCGAGCGGCAGCGGCGCGCCAAGCTGGTCCGCGAGCGTCCCGCCGTCGATGTAGTCCGACACGAGGTACGCGATGTCACCGTCGTGCGCGAAGTCGAACGCGGTGACGATGTTCGGGTGGCGCAGCTTGCCGATCGCACGCGCCTCCTGCGCGAAGCGATCGGCGAACGTCGGGTCGCCCGCGGTCTGCGGCGGCAGGACCTTGATCGCGACGTACCGGCCGAGCGCCGCGTGGTAGCCCTTGTACACGGCGCCCATGCCACCCGCGCCGATCTTCTCGACGATGTCGTACGGGCCGAGCTTGCTCCCGGGCTGGATCGTCACGACAGACCCTCGACGCGGAACGCCTCGACCGGCGTGCGCCGGCCCTTCAGCTCGAGCGCTCCGAGCGAGCTCGCGCTCACACCGGGGCCGGCCGCCGCGAGCACCGCCGCAGAGCAGATCACTTCACCCGCCTTCGCCTGCCCCTGTAGACGCGCGGCGACGTTGACCGTATCGCCGATCGCCGTGAAGTTCTGGTAATCGTCACTCCCCAGATTCCCGACCATCGCCTCACCGGTGTGCACGCCGACGCCGTAGCCGAGGTCCGCGCCGGTCTGGACCGCCGCATCGCGCATCGCGAGCGCGCCGGCGAGCGCGCGCCGCACGTGGTCGCCCTGCTCCTGCGGCGCGTTCCAGAGCGCGAGGATCGCGTCGCCGGCGAAGCGATCGATCGTGCCGCCGGTGCCCTTGATCGCCTTCGCCGCCGCGCCGTGATAGCGGAGGAGGAGCGAGACCACCTTGTCCGGTGCGAGCTGCTCGGCCATGGTCGTGTAGCCGCGTACGTCCGCGTGCAGGACGCTCACCGTCTGCGTGCGGCCGCCGACGTCGACGAACGACGGACGCGCGTCGACCATGTCCGCCACGTTGTCGCCGAGGTAGCGCCGCAGCGCGTCGCGGTAGCGCACCTGCTGCTCGGCGAGCTGCTCGAGCTTCGGAGACGAGGTGTCCTCGTCGGCGACGAACACGATCCCATTTATCGCGCCGCGTCCGTCGCGCAGCGGTCCCGCCGTCGCGCGCAGCTTCGCGCGGCGGCCACCCGGGAGCGTCGCCTCGATGCTGCGGACGTCGCCCTTCGTTCCCTTCAACATGAGCGCGAACACGCGTGACGCGAGCGAGTCGCCGAAGACGTCGGTGTAGACCCTGCCGACGGCGTCGGCCTCGGTCGTCGCGAGCAGCCGCTCGGCGTTGCGGTTGAGCGAACGGATCCGCCCGTCGTTGTCGAGGATCACCACCGACGACGGGTTGAACTGCAGCAGGGCGAAGCTCATGCCTTGCGTTCTCTGATACTAGGTAGGCATGCCAGCGCTTGTGGAGTGCGTTCCGAATATCAGTGAAGGCCGCAGGGCCGACGTCATCTCCAAGGTCGCCGCCGCGATCACCGCTGTGCCCGGTGTGCGACTGCTCGATCAGACCAGCGACCCCGATCACAACCGCTCCGTGTTCACCTTCGCGGGCGAGCCCGATGCCGTACGCGAGGCCGCCCACGCGCTCGTCGACGTCGCGCTGCGCGAGATCGACATGCGAACGCACAAGGGCGAGCATCCACGCCTCGGCGCGGTCGACGTCGTGCCGTTCGTGCCGATCAGTGGCTTCTCGATGGACGAGGCGATCGCGCTCGCGCATCGCTTCGGCAAGGAGGTCGGCGAGAAGCACGGCGTCCCGGTGTACTTCTACGCGAACGCCGCGCTGCGACCCGAGCGCACGAAGCTCGGCGACATCCGCAACAAGACCCAGTACGAAGGACTCGCCGCGGTGATGGCGACGACGCACACGCCGGACGCGGGACCCCCGACGTTCCACGAGAAGGCCGGCGGGATCGTCGTCGGGGCGCGGCCGTTCCTCATCGCGTTCAACATCGAGCTCGACTCCACCGACCTGAAGCTCGCGAAGAAGATCGCGAAAGAGATCCGCGAGTCGTCGGGCGGGCTCCCGGGCATCCAGGCACTGGGATTCGAGCTCGCGGATCCCCCGCGCGTGCAGGTCTCGATGAACGTGCTCGACTTCCACGTCACCTCGCTCGCGACGGTCTGGGCCGAGGTCGAGCGCCGCGCGGCCGAGGCCGGCGTGAAGATCCTGCGCGGCGAGCTCATCGGACTCGTCCCGCTCGACGCCGCGCTCCAGGTGACGGCGAGCGCCCTGCGCCTCGAAGGCTTCGACCGCACGCGCGTGATCGAAGCGCGCTTCCTGGAATAAGTGCCACGCGCCTTCTGCCAGCGTCTGAGACAAGCGAGCCGTGACTGAAGCGGACCTCGTCATCCACCGCGCGCGCCTGCTCACGCTCGCGCCGCTGAAGGACGAGCGCCCGCGGGTCGGCGTCGCGGCAGGCGACGTCGGCGCGGTCGAGAACGGCTGGATCGCGTCGCGCGACGGGATCATCGTCGGCCACGGGCGCGACGGGACGTGGGAGGCGCTCGAGCTGACGACGAACTCGCGGATCGTCGACGCCGGTGGCGCGGTGGTCATGCCCGGTTTCGTCGACCCGCACACCCACCTCTGCTACGAGGGGCAGCGCTGGGATGAGTTCGTGACGCGGAGGAGCGGCGCCGACTACCTCGCGGTCCTCGAGCGCGGCGGCGGCATCCACTCGACCGTCCGCGCGACGCGCGAGGCGAGCGACGACAGGGTCGTCGCGAACCTCGAGCGGCGTCTCGCGACGGCGGCGCTGCTTGGCACCACGACGATCGAGGTGAAGAGCGGATACGGGCTCGAGCCGCCGGAGGAGCTACGGCAGCTGCGCCTCATCGCACGCGCGAAAGCGTCCGCGGCGATCGACGTCGCGCCGACCTATCTCGCGATGCACGCGCTGCCAAAGCATCGGAACGAGGACCGGCGAGCGTTCATCCGCGAGGTCGTCGAGGCCATCGCGACGGTCGCGAGCGAGGGACTGGCCGAGGCCGTCGACGCGTTCGTCGAGCGCGGTGTGTTCGAGACCGAGGAGGTCCGGCCCGTCGCGAAGGCGGCGCGCGAGGCCGGGCTCGGCGTGACGCTGCACGCGGACCAGCTGAACGACGTCGGCGCGACCGAGTTCGCCGCGCGCATGAAGGCCCGCTCGGCGGACCACGTCGCGAACGCCTCAGCGGACGGTCTGCGCGCGCTCGCGCGCGGCGGCATCCCTGCGGTGCTCCTGCCGGGGAGCGCGTTCTTCGTCGGCTACGCG
>JBIOUD010000145.1:0-3304 GCA_044866725.1 Candidatus Limnocylindria bacterium
TCTCGGCGAGGGCATCTTCGGGCTTATTTGGGGCGCGTCGGCGGACCGCATCGGCGTGGGCATGCCGCTCCTGGTCCAGATGTTCGTGGGCGCGCTCTGCTACATCCTCTTCGGCGCGATCAGCGCGCTCGCCGTGCTCTTTGTCCTGCGCTTCGTGCTCGCGGCGGTCGGCTCCGCGATCTACCCGATCGGCCGCGGCTATCTCGCGAACGCCGTGCCAGCGAATCGGAAGGGGACCGCGATGTCGATCTTCGCGGTGCTCTCCTCCGCGGGCATGAGCATCGGCTCGGCGCTCAGCGGCGTCCTGGCATCGAGCTTCGGCTTCTCCTCCGTCTTCTACGCGGCCGCCGCCCTCGGATTCATCGCCGGGCTCATCGTGTTCGCCGAGCTCCGTAACGAGACGATCGCGCACAAGCCCAGTGCGACAGCGGCACCGATCGAGCCGCGGCCATCATCTGTCCGACCGCTCGTGATCCTCAGCGCGATCACGGCGCTCGGGACGGCGGCGTCCGGCAGCAGCATGACCTTCACGCCTCTGCTCATGACCGAGTACAGCGGTGTGCCCGTGTCTGACGTCGGCTTCGCATACGGCATCTCCGGCCTCGTCGGCATCTTCCTCGTGCTGTTCTCGGGCGGGCTCTCGGATCGTTACGGCCGCAAGCTCATCCTGATCGTCGGCTTCTCGATGATGCTGCCGGGCCTCATCGGGCTCGCGTTCTTCCGCAGCTACTGGCCGATCGTCGGATGCATGCTCCTGTCGTCGCTGGGCTTCTCGATCACCTTCCCCCCGATCCTCACACTCATGTCGAACGTGACGCCGCCGCAGTACCAGGGACGCACCCAGGGCATCTTCGTCGTGGCGATCGACATCGGCATCCTCATCGGCCCGGTCCTCGCGGGGTGGATCTGGGGCGCGTACGGCCCAGCGGCGACCTATCTGTTCGGGGGGGCGATCATCGCCGTCGCCTACGTGATCATCGTGACCCTCGTGCATGAGCAGCGTTGGCTCGCACCAGCCAAGACGCCGCTCCTCGTCACCGCGGCTGATGCCTAAGCGCTGGGGCATCCTCGGCGCTGGCAACATCTCCTTCTCGCACGCGACCGCCTTGACGCGCAGCCCGCACGCTGACTTCGTCGGGGTGGCCGATATCGACGCGAGCGCGCGGGAACGTGCCGGCACGACCTTCGACGTCCCGGCGTTCGCGTCGATCGAGGACCTGCTCGATCGCGCGGCGCCGGACGCGGTGACCATCGCGCTTCCGGCGTCACTCCATCTCAGTGCGGCCCGCACGTGCGCCGCACGCGGCGTGCACGTCCTGTGTGAGAAGCCGCTCGCGGCGACGGTCACCGAGTGCGACGAGATGATGCGCGTGTGTGACGATGCGCGCGTCCACCTCGGCGCGATCCTCAACACCCGCGGTTACGAGCAGGGACGTTGGGTGCGCGCGCGGATCCGCGACGGTTCGCTTCGCGTGCGTGCCTTCAGCCTGACGCTCGCGCTCGCCGGCCCGACGGTCCGATCGGATCCCGGGGCGTCTGCGATGCTCATGCTCGGCGCCGGGATCCACTACCTCGACCTGCTCGCGTGGTGGTTCGGCGAGCTCACGGACGTCGCGGCAGTCCCGTCGCGCAACGATGTGAGCGCGGTCGCGCTGGCATTCGCGAGCGGGGTCTCCGGCGTCTTTCGACTCTCGAGCGCCGGCGCGCACGGACGTCCCGCGCGCATCGATCTCGATGCCGAGGAGGGACACGTCGCGTTCATCGGCAGCGCGATCGCCGAGGCGACGGTTGGGATCGGGCCGGTACCGCCGCCGCCGGAAGCGGTCGACGGGATGCGCTTCGGAACGGGGCACCTCGTCGTCATCGATGAGGCCGCCCGGGCACTCGCGCAGGGTCGCCCGTTCCCGGTGAGCGGTAAAGAAGGTCGCGACGCCGTTGCGCTCGTCGAACGGGTCGTGGCCGCGACACGCGCGCCCACTGCCGTGGCCTAGGAGTCGCCGGCCTTTCCGAACCAGCCGAGCTCGGTCGACAGGCGTGTGGCCGCGCTGCGTACGAGCCCGCCGAACTTCACGAGGTCGCTCCTGCCGTGCCGGACACTGACGCTCGCGACGCTGATCGATCCGATCACTTCACCGTGGTGGTCGAACACCGGCGAGGCGGACGACACCGCTCCGACGATGCGTTCGCCCTGCGACATTGCGAAGCCGCGGCGGCGGATCGTCGCGAGCTCGCTCCTCAGCGCGCTTACGTCGAGCTTGCTGTCGTCGGTCAGCTTCACACCCTCCTTCGCCGCGCGCGCGAGTAGCGCCTCTCTGCGGCGCTCCGGCAGGAACGCGAGGATCGCCTTGCTGCTCGCGCCGAGGTAGAGCGGCGCAGCGGAGCCGATGTGCACCGACTGCCGCACGGGCTGCGAGCTCTCGACCTGCTCGGCGTAGATACGAGCGTCGCCGGCGAGCGTCGAGAGCGTGGCCGTCTCGCCGGTCGCCGCGGCGAGCTCTCGCAGGATCGGCCGCGCGCGCGCCCGGATGTCCATCTGCCCCATCGCGACCTGGCCGAGCCGGGTCGCACGCGGCCCGAGCGCGTAGCGGCGGGTATTCGACGTTTGCGTGAGGTATCCCGCCTTCGTGAGCGCGGTGACGAGGCGGTGCACGACGGACTTCGCGAGACCGAGGCGTCCAGCGATCTCCGTGACCCCGAGGTCTGTGCGGGCATCGACGAACGTGTCCAGCAGCGCGGTCACCCGGGCGACGCTCGCGCTCGGCGTCTCGTTCGCAGGAGCGGAACGTCGTTCAGCCACCGTCAGAGCCTAACGGCCGTGGCGGCTGGGACCGTGCGGCCCGCGAGATATCCGAGGCCGAGCGCCCCGAGAAGACCGTTGCCAGCGAGGTAGCCGGATGCGCCGTGGCCGGACATCCCCGCAGCCGAGCCGCCGGCCGCGTAGAGATTCGCGATCGGCTTTCCGTCACGCAGCACGTGCGCGCGCTCGTCGGTGAGAAGCCCACCCTGGGTGTGGAACAGCGCTCCGGTGATCTTCACTACGCCGAACGGCGCCGCGAGCGGCGCTTCCCAGTTGCTCCTACCGTGCCGATCGGCGGACGATCCACGCGCCGATGAGCGGCTCTCATCGAGCGTCCGTGAGAGTGCGTCCGCGGCAGCGCCGACCTGCCGGGCGACGCCAACGGCGTCTTCGTGCCACTGGATCGCGCCGGACTCCACAAGGCGCGCGTAGTCCGCGAATGGGCGGCACAGCTCGTCGATGCGCTCGTCGAGGATGAGCCATGCCACGCCGCCGGGCTGCGCGATG
>JBIOUD010000146.1:0-7223 GCA_044866725.1 Candidatus Limnocylindria bacterium
GTGCCGATGAGCGCGAGCGAGAAGGCCCAGGGGACCTGGGACGCATCGAACACCGGCCATCGACCGAGCACGAGCAAGAGGATCACGAGCGCTGCGTTGCCGATGACCTGCATCGCGAGCGCGGTCCAGGCGAATCCCGCGCGGCGTGTCGCCATCGCGGCCGCGTAATCGCCGAATCCGAACGCGAGCGCCGCGCCGACGCCGTAGAGGAGCGCTTCTATACGACGAGCTGCCGCGGCGCGCGCGTGAGGTTGCGTGAACCGCTCTCGGTGATGACGAGCATGTCCTCGAGACGCACGCCGCCGATCTCCGGGTCGTACACGCCCGGCTCGATCGTCACGACGTCTCCGACCTCGAGCGGCTTCGCGCCGCCGCGCCCGACGCTCGGCGCTTCGTGGATCTCGAGGCCGACACCGTGGCCGAGGCCGTGGATGAAGCCCTTCGGCAGCGCGCCGTTCGCGGGCTTCCCGTGCTGCTGGCCGGGACGGAGCGTGTCGTAGCCGGCGGCGAAGATCATGTCCTCGACCATCTCGTGGACCTGGCGCCCGGTGACGCCCGGCCGGAGCGCCTTGATGCCGGCGTCCTGCGCGCGCTTCACGAGCTCGTACATCTTCAGGATCTCGGGAGCCGGCTCGCCCTTCGAGACCGTGCGCGTCATGTCCGCCCAGTACCGGGTCTCCTTGTGCTGGGGGAAGATGTCCATGACGATCGGCTCGCCCGCGTGCAGCGGGCCGGTGCCGATCATGTGCGGATCGGCAGCCTGCGGGCCCGGCGCGCAGATCGCGCCCTCGGAGCCGCAGCCGAGCTCGAGCAGCCTGCCCTCGACGATCGCGCGGAGGCGCTCCGCCGTGAACACGTCGCCGTCGAGCGCGAGCGTCCGGTCCTTGCCCACCGTCGCGCGCTTGATCGCGTCGACGCCCTTCGCCCAGGCGTCCTCGCACGCGCGCTGGACCGCCTCGAGCGCGGCGATCTCGTCGTCGCGCTTGCGCCGGCGGCGCTCGGCGAGATCGCTCATTACGGTGAGCTCGATGCCAAGCGCGCGAAGCCGCTCGGCCATACCGATCGGGAAGTACGGCGCGACGGCGACGCGCTTGGTGTTCCGCGAGGCAAGGAAGCTCGCGATGACGTTCGCGTCGAGCTCCTCGCGACCAACGCCCTTCGTGCCGAGCTCCTTCGCGCCGAACGCGTCGATGTTGAAGACGCTCGTCGCGCGCGACTGCTTGCGCACGCGGCCCTCTTCGAGCGCGTTCGCGACGACGATGATCTCGTCGCCGTCCTCGAGGGCGATGATCGCGTCGGGGGCGAGGAAGCGCGTCAGGTGGTAGACGTCAGGGAACTTGTACCCGTCGGCATAGAAGAGGAGTGGATCGCCCATTCCGTCCAAATTACGGCGTCGCGGGAGTCGTCGCCTTTTCCGGGCCGAGCTGCAGCAGCAGCACCGCGCCGGTGATGAGTCCGAGCACGAGGCCCGCGCTTCCCCAGCCCACGAAGAGCTCAGCGAGCGGATCGCTGATGGCCTGTGACAGCAGCGCGATCGCCACCAGGCCGCCGGCGAGCCACCCGATCGCGACGGCCGGCAGCCAGACCCAGGAACGCGGAAGGGCACGCCGCAGAGCGGACCACTGCAGCGCCCCCAGAACGACGCCATCAGCGAGCAGTACCACGGGGATGTCGAACGGCGGATATCGGAAGGCGTCGTTGAAGGCATGCACGAGTCCGAACGCAAGAGCGGTGAGCGGGATCCACCACCTGACGCCGGGCGCCCAGGAGCGGAGTACGACCCGTTGCAGCGCGCCGACGATCGCTCCGCCCACGCCGCCGAACACGAAGCCGAAGAGCGCGGCGCTAGGAAGGAGGTTCGCGACGTCGAAGGACACGGTCGGCGCCTGCGCCTGCAGATGGTTGCCGCCGGCGACTGCGAAGCCCAGATACGTGACGGCGACCCACGCCAAGAGCCGTCCGGTCACGGCGCGCGCGATCCATCGGTGGGTGATGCGTAGAGCAGCCGCCGCAGTCTAGGTCCAGTAACGCGGCATCAGCGGGACCTGCGATTCCAGTTGCCAGGCGACCGGTAGTGGACGGCCAGATAGAGTCTGCGGGACGAAGGGACAGCGATCGATCCGACTTCACGCCCTGACCACGGGGCGCCGGCCGCTGCTGGTCGCGGCGCTCGCCGCGGCTGCGCTTGTCGTTGTCGTCGCGGTTCTCGCGCCTCGGAGTCCATGGACCGACGCGGAGATGGCGACGCTCCGGTCGCTGTCGCTCATCAGCCTCGGACCCGTACCGGCGGATCCATCGAACAAGTTCGCTGACGACGCGCGCGCGGTCGCCCTCGGACGCAAGCTGTTCTTCGACACGCGCTTCAGCTCGAACGGCAGGGTGTCGTGCTCGTCGTGCCATCAGCCGCTCCTCGGGTTCACCGATGGTCTGCCTCTCGGCGTCGGCGTCGCGACGATGAACCGGACGACGATGCCGCTCGTCGGCACGCAGTACGGGCAGTGGCTTTTCTGGGATGGACGGAAGGACAGCCTGTGGGCGCAGGCGCTCGGCCCGCTCGAGAGCTCGATCGAGCACAACGGCTCGCGCGGCCAGTACGCGCACCTCATCTCGTCCTTCTACCGGGCCGAGTACGAGGCGCTCTTCGGCACGCTGCCGCCGCTCAACGACACGAAGCGCTTCCCGCTCGCCGCCGGACCGGTGCTCGATCCGGCCGCGCGCGCGGCGTGGGAGGGCATGAGCCCCGCGGACCGCGACGCGCTGACGCAGATCTACGTGAACATGGGAAAGGCCATCGCCGCGTACGAGCGCGCGCTCCTGCCGGGCGAGACGCGCTTCGACCGGTATGTGCGTGGCGGCGCGACGAGCGGCCTCACCGCCGATGAGATCGCGGGGCTGCGCCTCTTCCTGACGTCCG
Organism: Candidatus Limnocylindria bacterium; assembly: GCA_044866725.1. Taxonomy (GTDB): domain Bacteria; phylum Chloroflexota; class Limnocylindria; order P2-11E; family P2-11E; genus CF-39. The sequence continues at coordinate 2,915 of JBIOUD010000146.1, forward strand.
GTCACTGCATCAACTGCCACAGCGGTCCGCTCTTCTCGAACGGCGAGTTCCACAACACCGGTGTCCCGCTCGGGAAACCCGGCCCGGACACCGGCCGCGCAGCCGGCGCCGCGAGCGTCGTCGCGGACGAGTTCAACTGCCTCAGCAAGTGGAGTGACGCGAAGCCGGAGGACTGCGGGACGCTCCGGTTCCTGAAGGCGGGCGGCGACCAGCTCATCGGGAGCTTCAAGGTCCCGTCGCTGCGGGGCGTGGCGGAGCGCGTGACCTACATGCATGCGGGGCAGTTCCGCACGCTCGAGGACGTCGTTCGCAACTACAACAGCGCGCCGGCGGCGAAGGTCGGGAAGAGCGAGCTCGAGCCGCTCGGGCTCACGCCTGAAGAACTGGCGCAGATCGTCGCGTTCCTGAAGACGCTGAGCGGGCCGCCGAACGCTCCGCCGGAGCTGCTGAAAGCACCGTAGCCGCTCACGCCCGCGACGGCGGACGTTCGAGCGCGCTCGCGGCGATGACCGGCAGCGTGTCCCAGCGCAATGCGTGCGATCGGAGCGGCCAGAGGCGCGTGCCCTGACGGCTCGCGAGCACACCGTCACGCGCGACGTGCGCGACGAGGTCGTCGACGAGGATCGCGATCCCGCGAACGTGCTCTCCCGAGACATCGACGCTGAAGTCGACTGGCTGACGCGGGCGGCGCCGCCTCGCGATGAAGACCTCGACGCCCTCGGGCATCCCCGCGACGAGCGCCAGGCGCGCGTCGGCCGGCACGAGGTCCCCGCCGTGTGCGCGCGCGAGCAGCACCGCGGTCTTCGTGAACCAGCGCGACAGCGTCGCGCGGTCGGGCGCCTGGAGCGGCCCGACGCGCTGGTGCTTGAAGAGAAGTCGACGGAACGCGACCTCGAGACCGCTCATCCACCCGGCGTTGCAGTCCGCGCACACGTCCGCGGTGAGCCGCGCGATGCGCTGCGGCGTCGCGTCGCTCGCCGTGCTCGACGCGACCAGCGCACCGCCGTGCACCTGACGGATGAGCCAGCGCGCGAAGATGTGCTCTCGCGTCATCGGCCGGTCCGTGCGGAGACAGAGCTCGCAGATCACCCCGCTAATGGTCGCCCAGCAAGATCGCCCGGGCGAGGCAGCGCGACGACGACGGTCAGGTGACGAGCGCCTCCTGGATCCCGTCGAGGAGCTCGCGCTTTGAGAACGGCTTCAACAGGAAGCGGTCGGCACCGGCGGTCGACAGCTCGCGCGCATCCCCGGACATGTACATCACGCGCAGGTCCGGCCGCGCGTCGCGCATGCGCTGGACCAGCTCGTTCCCGCGCCAGTCAGGCAGCTTCACGTCCGTAAGAACGACAGTGATGCGCTCGCGCTGTGCGTTGTAGATCTGGAGCGCCTCGCTCGCGGTCGCGGCCGACAGCACCTGGAAACCGCCGGCACTCAGGATCCGGTGCGTGGAGAGCCTGAACCGCGGCTCGTCTTCGACGATGAGGACCGTGTCCGTACGAGCGGTCGAGCGCGCCGGCATCGGCGCGTTCTCCGTATCGGACACGGCACTGCCCGTCGCGGCCAGCCAGCCCACGACCGCGTCCGCGGGCATCGGGCGCGCGAAGAGAAAGCCCTGCGCCGAATCGCAGCCGCTCGCGATGAGACTCGAGAGCGTGTCCTTGTCCTCGACGCCTTCCGCGAGCGCCTCGAGGCCGAGCGCGTGGCTCAGATCGATCGCCGCGCGCACGATGGCCGCTGTGTTCGCGTCCGTCAGCAACGTCCGCATGAACGAGCGGTCGATCTTCACCCCATCGAGCGGCATCTGTCGGAGGTACGACAGCGAGGAATGTCCCGTCCCGAAGTCATCGATCTCGATTCGCAGGCCGAGCGCCTTCAGCGCGTTGAGCACCGCGATGCCGCGCGTCGGGTCGGCCATGACGTCCGTCTCGGTGACCTCCAGGACGATCCGCTCCGGTTCGACGCCGTACGACCCGAGCAGGCGGTCAACGAGCTCGGCGAGATGCGCCGAAGGGGACAGGAGCTTTGCGCCGACGTTCACCGAGATGTGCGGCCGCAGGCCGACCGCGGCCCATCGATGCATCTGTCGCATGACCTCGTGAAAGACCCACTCGGTGAGCTGGACGATGAGGCCGCTCCGCTCCGCGAGCGCGATGAAGTCTCCGGGCGGCAGGAGCCCGCGTGTCGGATGATCCCAGCGCACGAGCGCTTCGAGGCCACGGAGCTTCAGGCTCGGGAGATCCACGATCGGCTGGTAGTGCAGCCGCAGCTCACCCGCCGCGATACCGCGGCGAAGATCGCTGATGATCTCGAGGCGGCTCGGCCCGTGATCGCTTCCACGCTCCGCGACGGCCCACTCGCGTCCGCTCTGTGCGGCGGTGTCGAGCGCGCGCTGCGCGGCCCGGATCAGGTCATCCGGCTCCGAGCCGCCCACCACCGACCAGCGCGCGACCGAGGCGTGCGCCCCGACCTCGAGCGTCGCGCCGCGGATCTGGAATGCACCGGATGCGCACGCGATGATCGCGCGTGCGACGTCGGCGTCTTCGAGCGGTTGCGTCGGCCACACCACTGCGAACAGATCGCGAATGCCCTTGACCGCGAGGCCATCCGGTCCGGCGAGCGATTCGATCCGGCGCGCGATCGTTCGCAGCATGACGGTGCTCACATCCGAGCCGAACGTCTCGCTGATCTCCGACAGCTCAGGCACGTGGACCATGGCGACGGTCAGCCGAGCGTCGCCGGTCTTCATGAGGCGGCTCACCCATTGCAGAAGCCGCTCGCGGTTCGCAAGGCCCGTCAGCGGGTCGGTCAGGAGCGCCTTCGCGACGCGCTGCTTCTCGGCCAGCGCGCCACCCGCGGCAAGACCCAGGACGCAGAGGCCGATGCCCTCGGCGATCTCGATGGGGCTGAGCGACTGGCTCTGGGAGCTTCCGATCATGAGGTCGACGTTCGCCGCGACCTCGACGAGCAGCGTGACGAGCGCGATGCGCGGACCGTAGAAGCGAGCCGCGAGCCCGACCGGGAGCGCACCGAGCACCGACGCCCCCAGGAGATCGAGCGTGGGGCCGAACCACCGGAAGAGGACCGACGCGAGGACGACGGGCCCGACGACCAGCGCGAGGCGCCAGACGGACACACTTCGCTTCACGTCGAAGACTCTGCTGGGAGGCCCTGATCCGGCACAGAGTCGAATGGCCCCATTTAACCACCGTCACGCGGAAGTGGTCGCAATCCCGCAAGTGCGGGGTCAGCGCTCCAGGAGACCGAACTCCTGCGCCTTCAGGACCGCTTCTAGGCGAGAGTGCGCTCCGAGCTTCTCGATGATCGTCTGCATGTAGCCCCGCACCGTGTGCCGGCTGATGCCGAGTACCTCTGCGATCGTCTCCACCGTATCCCGTGAGGCCATCCGACGTAAGACCTCCCGCTCCCTGGGCGTGAGCGACGCGACCACCGCCTCCCGCTCCGCCTTGAGGTGATCGCGAGCGCTGGCCTTCATAAGGAGATCGCTGAGTGTGCCCGCGGGGATCAGGAGCTCCCCGGCCGCGGCCCGGCGGACCGCGTCGACGATCTCGACGATGCGGGCGGTCTTCACGAGATAGCCCGACACCCCCGCGCGCACCGCGTCGAGCATCGCGCCCTCGTCCTCCTCCCCCGTCAGCATCACGATGGCGGTCTGCACTCCCGACGCGAACACCTGTGCCGCCGCGCGTGAGCCGGCCCCGTCGGGGAGCCGCTGATCCATGAGGATGACCTCTGGTCGTAGGTCGGCGGCCATCGTGACGGCCTGGGCCACACTGCCCGCGGTGCCGACGACCCGGATGTCGGGATATCGGCTCAGGACCTCGGTGAGGCTCTCCGCGAACGAAGCGTGATCGTCGACGATCAACACCGTCGTCGGATCGGTCACGTTCGCCAACCCGCGCGTGTCGAGTCCGAGGCTGCCGCTCGTGGCAGAACGTGTGGTCTGACACGCTCTCGATCCATCCGGAGAAAGGCCATCGGAATAAACTCAGGTTAAGTCAGTTATGGCCAGCCGGCACCAGAGCCATGCCGTCACCAGCGACGCCCCGGGAGAGCGCCGTCGGCGGGCCGCTGATCGGGAGCTCGGATCCGCACGCAGCACCGAGCGGGCGCAGAACCTCCATTTCTCGGGCGCCGTCCTCGAGGGTCTCCCCGTCGCCGTCGCGCTCCTCGACCGGGACGGCCACCTGGTCTTCGCGAACAAGGCGGCGCGCCGCCTCGCGATCGTGATGCCCGATCCGAACCGGCCGACGCTGACGCAGGTCAGCAAGTACCACCTTCGCGACGCGCG
>JBIOUD010000147.1:0-4680 GCA_044866725.1 Candidatus Limnocylindria bacterium
CCCGATGCCGACGAGGATGAGACCGCGCACGACATCGGTCTCGGGCGTGCCCACGGTGACCTGCGACAGCCCCAGGAGTCCGGCCACCATCACGATGAGACCGATCGTCCCGAGGAACCGGTAGCGCGTGATCCTGAGCATGAGCTGACCCGTAACGATGCTGGCGGCGATCAGGCCGAGCATCATGGGCGTCGCCAGAAGCCCCGAGTCGGTCGCGCCCACGCCGAGCACGCCCTGGTACACGAGGCCGATGTACACGATCGCGCCGAACATGCCGAACGCCGTGAAGAACCCGGCGACGGTGGAGACCGCGAACGTGACGTTCTTGAAGAGCACGAACGGGACGATCGGATGCGCGACGCGCTGCTCCCAGATGAAGAAGATCACCGCCATGACGGCGGCGAACCCAAGGAGGCCGAGCACCTCCGGGGACGTGAACGCGTGGTCGCGCGTGATCGAGAAACCGACCAGCAGCGGGACGAGACTGGCGGCGAGGAGCGCCGCCCCGAGAAAATCGATGTCGCGCAGTGAGGCGCTGTGGCGCGTTCGCGGCATCGTCAGGACGACGACGGCGATGGCCAGGATGCCCACCGGAACGTTCACGTAGAAGATCCACCGCCATCCCACGTTGTCCGTGAGGTAGCCGCCGACCGTCGGGCCGACCACCGACGCGAGGCCGAAGATCGCGCCGAACACGCCCTGGATGCGCGCACGCGTCTCCGGCGGAAAGAGGTCCGCCAGCGATGCGAAGACGCTGGCGAAGAGGACGCCGCCGAACAGACCCTGGATGGCGCGGCACGCGATGAGCTCTGTCATGTCCCGCGCCTGCCCACACAGCGCTGAGGCGAGCACGAAGCCGACCATGCCGACGAGCAAGAACGGCTTGCGGCCGAAGAGGTCGCCGAGCTTGCCGGCGATCGGGACCGTCGTCGTCGATGCGACCATGTACGCCGTCGCGACCCACGCGAAGTATTCGAGGCCGTTCAGCTCTGCGACGATGCGCGGCAGCGCCGTGCCGACGATCGTCTGATCCAGCGCGGCCAAGAACAGCGCGAGGCCCACGCCGACCGAGGCGAGGATGCGCGCGGTCCGGTCCATTTCAGTGGCCATGGGCGCTCTCCCTACACGCGCGGCCGCCCACGCTGCTGCGCGGCCGTGAAGAGGTGATGAACGGCGGGCGGAGGACCGGACTAACCGCCCGCTGACTCCACGAACGGTTGCTCGAGGTCCGCGGAGAAGAACGTACGGCCGCCGCACGTGGCACAGGTCGCCGGTGCCGCCGCTCCGTGCGTGATCGTCCCACAGGACTCGCAGCGGAAGTGCTGCTGGCCGCCGGTCGCGCGGACGACGGCTGGCGCCTGCGCGAGCAGCTGCCGGATCTTTCCGAGCTCGCGGGCCACCGCGAGCGGCTCCGTCCCGGTCCCGGACTGATCTGCTTCGATGAGCTGCTGGGTGAGCGCATCCAGGCGACGAAGCGCGTCCTGCATCGTGACCTCCCCTGCGAACCGCTAAAGAGGATACGTTCTCACAACACGCGCTCGAGCGGCGTTCTAATGTCGGGCGATGCCGTACCTCGTCTTCATCGGGTGCTGTCTGATCTGGGGCAGCACGTTCCTCGCGATCCGGATCGGCAACGAAAGCGTGCCGCCGGTCTGGGCCGCCACGATCCGGCTCGTCCTCGCTGCGCCGCTGCTCGCCGGGCTCGTCCTGGTCACGCGCCAGCGCTTCCCGCGCGGGGCCGCACTACGCGGCGCCCTGCTGTTCGGCATCTTCAACTTCGGCGCGAACCTCTCGCTGCTGTACTGGGGCGAGCGGGTCGTGCCGAGCGGCATCGCGGCCGTGCTGTATGCGACTGTGCCGCTCTCGACCGCACTCATCGCGGCCAAGATGGGCGTCGAGCGTCTGGTGCCCCGCAAGCTCGTCGCGGCGCTCGTCGCGATCGTCGGCGTCGGCATCATCGTCGCCGGCGAGATGCGGCTCGACGTCCCGGTAGAAGGTCTCGTCGCGGTCTTCCTGGCGGCGACGGCCGCGTCCCTGTCGAGCGTGTTCCTCAAGCGCGCACCGCAGCCGTCGGCGATCGCGGCCAACGCGGTCGGGGCGGCCGCGGGAGCCGTCGTCTGCGCCGCGGTCAGCGTCGTCCTCGGGGAGGATCACTCGCTTCCAACAACGGTCGCGGCATGGTGGCCGATCGTGTATCTGACGATCGCCGGATCGCTCGGCGCGTACGTGCTGTACACCTGGCTCGTCCAGCACTGGCCGGTGACCAACGCGAGCATGGTCGGCGTCGTCGTGCCGGTCATCGCCGTGATCCTCGGCGCGGTCTTCAAGCAGGAGCAACGAGCGCCGGAGTCCTATTTCGGCGCGGCCGTCGTCCTCGTCGCCGTGCTCGTCGCACTGCAGCCATGGGCTGGCACCGGCTATGCGGGCAAGGCGGCCGTCGCGAAATAGCGCGGGAGGGCCGCCATGCGCATCGATCTTGGCGCGAAGGTCCGCACCACGGACGGTCACCACGCCGGACACGTGAAGCAGGCGATCTGGGATCCGCGGCGCAACGAGATCATCGAGTACGTCGTGAGCACCGGCGGGCTGCTGAGCCACGACGCGATCGTCTCCGCCGAGATGCTGCGGAAGGCGACCGCGAGCGGCAATGAGGTCGTGCTCGGCATCACGAAGCACGAGCTGGACGAGCTCGCGCGCTTCGAGCCGACGGCGTACGCGACACCGCCGACCGACTGGCTCGCGCCCGCCGCCTACAGCTACCCTGCGGGCGGCTATCTGTTCCCCGTCGTCGACAGCGATCCGTCACGCACGGTGAACGAGCCGCCGGCCGGGGCCGACGACCTCGGCCGGGGCATGAAGATCCGACGCGGCATGAAGGTGCGCGACGCCACCGGCGAGGTCGTCGGTGAGGTCGTCGAGCTTCGCGTCGACGGCCAGACCGGAGAGCTCCGCGGGATCGTCGCGGAGCGCGACGGTGCGCGTGTCGAGATCGACGCGGAGAGCATCGACCGTGTCGAGGACGAGGTGCGCCTCGCGACGGCCGGGAGCGAGATCCGCGGTCGTGAGCGGACCTAAAGGCGACCCAGGGAGGACGTGATGGCACAGCTGACCGAGACGGGACGAAAGCACATCGCACGCAAGAACTTCGCGTACGTCGACAAGGCGGGCGGGGAGCATCTCCCGATCCACGACGAGGAGCACGTACGCAACGCGGTCGCGCGGTTCAACCAGACGGCCTTCGAGAGCGTCGACGCGAAGGAGAAGGCCCGACGCAAGGTGCTCGCGGCCGCGAAGCGCCACGGCGTCGAGGTCTCGGACGACGCCGAGGTCGCGAAGCGCGCCAAGTCTCTGAAACGCGTCCGTACGAAGACCGGGATGCGCGGCGGCAAGAAGGTCGTCCGCGCGGCGAAAGCGCGTCGCCGGCGGTAGCCCAGCGGGGCGATGATGTCGCCCGGTGACCGTGCTGGAGGCGCCTGACTACTGGCTCGCTCGTCTTGTCTTCCAGCGTGCGCTCGCGGCGATCTACCTCATCGCCTTCGTGGTCGCGCTGCGTCAGTTCACGCCGCTCCTCGGCGAGCGCGGGCTCCTCCCGGTCCCCGAGTACGTCCGCGCCGTCCCGTTCCGCCGCTCGCCGAGCCTGTTCCACCTCCGCTACTCGGACGGTCTGCTGCGCGCCGTCGCCTGGACGGGCATCGCGCTGGCGGGCGCCGCGCTCGTCGGGCTGCCCGACGCCTGGCCGATCCCGCTGACGATGCTGCTGTGGGCGGCGATGTGGGCCCTGTACCTGTCGATCGTGAACGTCGGGCAGACCTTCTACGCGTTCGGCTGGGAGACGCTCCTGCTCGAGGCCGGCTTCCTCGCGATCTTCCTGGGTCCGGCGTGGACGGCGCCGCCGCTCCTGCTCATCTGGCTGATCCGGTGGCTCGTGTTCCGCGTCGAGTTCGGCGCGGGGATGATCAAGATCCGCGGCGACACCTGCTGGCGCGACCTCACCTGCCTCTACTACCACCACGAGACGCAGCCCATGCCGAATCCGCTGTCGTGGTACTTCCATCATCTGCCGAAGCGGCTGCATCGCGCCGAGGTCCTCGGGAATCACTTCGCGCAGCTCGTCGTGCCGTTCTTCCTGTTCGCTCCGCAGCCGATCGCGAGCGCGGCGGGCATGGTGATCCTCATCACGCAGAGCTGGCTTCTCCTGAGCGGCAACTTCTCCTGGCTGAACGTGATCACGATGACGCTGGCCATCACGAGCCTGAACGACGCCGTCCTGGGCGCAGTCCTGCCGATCGCGCGTCCCGAGCTCGTCAGCGAGCCGTGGCACCAGTGGCTCGTGGTCGGCGTGAGCGTCGTCATCCTCATCCTCAGCTACCGACCGGCCCGCAATCTCCTGTCACGGCGCCAGCTCATGAGCACGAGCTTCGACCCGCTCCACCTCGTGAATACCTACGGCGCGTTCGGATCGGTCACGAAGGAGCGCTTCGAGATCGTCATCGAGGGCACCGACGAGACGGTGCTCCTTCCGGGCACGACGTGGCGCGAGTACGAGTTCGAGGCGAAGCCGGGCGACGTCCGCCGGCGGCCGCCGCAATACGCGCCGTATCACCTGCGGCTGGACTGGCTCATGTGGTTCGCGGCGATGTCCTCGCCGATGTACCACCCGTGGTTCGTGCCGCTCGTCGT
>JBIOUD010000148.1:0-17692 GCA_044866725.1 Candidatus Limnocylindria bacterium
GCCTGGTCTGTACCTCGTGACCGAGGTCTACGCCGGCAGCGTCGCGACGACCTCCGGTGCGACGACGACTTACCGCACGCTCACAGTGCGCGCGACCCCCGGCACGTACGCGCGGCTCCTCGCTCTCGTCGGGACGGGAGTCACGAGCGCCTTCGATGGCCGCTCGTTCAACGGACGTGCACGGCTGAGCGACGGCCGCAGGGTCGCGGGCGCGTATTACGAGACGTTCGTGCTGACGGCCACCGGGTTCGTGTCGGTGAACATCGTCTTCTTTCAGGACGACAGCGAGACGCGAGCGCTCGTCGCGCCGACGTCCGCGCCGTCCTCCTCGCCGGTCGCCACCCGCGTGCCGTCTGTGACGGCGGTGCCGTTCGCGACGACGCTGCCGTCTCTCGGGCCGAGTGCGACGCCAGCGCTGCCGCCCGTGAGACCCGCGCCGACGATGCCGCCGCTGCCCATCGCCGCGGCCGGCGTCGCGCTCGCGCAAGGCGGGCCGACGCTCGGCGCGATCGACGTGCTGCGTGGCCGCACGGTCCAGCTCTGGCCCCGCGCGTTCGTCGACGGCGTCGCCGTCCCGGTCCGCGACTGGCGCCTCGTCGCAGGCCAGGCCGACAGCATCTCGCGCACGATCGGCTCCGGCGCCGAGTCTGCCGACGTCGTGTGGCTCGTGCCCGCTTCCGTCCCAGTCGTTCTGCGGTTCGAGGTCACGAGCGACGCGGCACCGGGACGGGTCCTGCCGGCTTCACTCACCGTGACCGTTCGATCGCCCGCGCTCCTGCAGTGAGCGTTTCGTTCCCGCGTCGTTCGCTCATCGCGCTGGCGATCGCGTCCGGGTCGCTCTCGGCAGCGCTCTACCTCAGCGCGACGCAGCGTTCCGACGTCGTCGTCATGGCGCGTGATGTGGATGAGCCGCGGCCCCTGACCGCGGGCGATGTCGAGATACGGGCGATCGCCGCGGAGCTCGCGCCGCCAGACGTGCTGCGACGCATCGAGGACGTGCTCGGGCTCACACCGCGCGCGCCGCTGCTGCGTGGCCAGCTCGTGCTCGAACGCGCCGTCGCAGCGGAGCTCGTCGAGCTGAGGGGCTGGCCGCTGGACCCGACGTTCCGCGCGGTCGCGCTCCCGGTCCGCGCCATCGATGCGGTCGGTGGTGCGATCGTGCCCGGATCGCGCGTCGACGTGCTCGCCATGCCGATCGCCGGGCGAGGTCCCGCCGACCGCACGGCCGAGGTGCTCATCACCGACGCCGCGGTGCTCGACGTCCGGAGCGAGAGCGGCGCGCCGTACGTCGTCCGCGACCCGCGGAGCGCGGTCATCGACCGGCTCGCGGCGGTCGTCATCGCGATACGCGCCGTGGACGAGGCGCGCATCGCGGACCGTCTCTCCACGAGCACGTTCGCTCTCGCGCTCGTCGGGCAACGTTGACCGTCGCGGTCGCACCGTTGACGGTCTCGATCTGGATCGAGGCCGTCGCACCGACGCGCTTCGACACGCAGATCGCGAGCCTGCGGTGGGCGCGGCTCCGCCGAGGCGCTGATGGCATCAGCCTCGAGTGCGCGGGCGAGGACGCCGACCGCGCGCTCGTGCTCATCGCGCGCGCCGGAGCGCGGGCGCGGACGGCCGCGGGCGTGAGCGCGCCGGCGAGCCGAGCGCTGCCCGCGCTCATGTCGCATCTCGCGCCGATTTCGGACGACGGCGTGCTCGACACGATCGTGCTCCGCCGGGTGGGGCCGGCGGAGGCGACGACACGGCTGTGGCGGCGATCCTGGCTGTTGCGGCGCCCCGATCGCGCCGGCCTGCGCGCCGTGCTTCGCGGCGACGATCAGCTGTTCGCGTGGCGGCGCGTGGTCTGGGCGACGGCCGCAACGCTGCGAACGAGGCTGCGCTCCGCGCGGCCGGTCATCTTCGACCGCGACGCGGTGGAGCACGGACGCGAGCGGTACTCGTTCACCCGAGAGGACGCGTTGACGAGGTGGCTGTCAGGGTGAGCCGCGTCCGCGCGTGGCTCGACACCACGCCGCTCGCATCGCTCGCGCTCGCGCTCATGCGCGAGGCGACCGGCCGCGACCAGCCGCTCGAGGCGATCAAGCCGACGCGGCCGGAGAAGCTCGGCCCGAATGTGCGCGTCGCGTTCTGGTCGCTCGGAGCGGGTGTGGGGACGAGCACGACGGCCGCGCTCGTCGCGCAGCGCTCGTCCGCGGCGGGTCACGCCCCGCTGCTCGTCGACCTTGACCGCTGGACGCCCTCACTCGCGCTGCGCGCCGGGCTCGAGTCCGCGACGATCGTCGACGCGCTCGTTCAGCCCGATCGTGAGCGCGAGCTCGTCGGGCGCTGGTCGAACGTGCCGTTCCTACCCGGATCGCCCGAGCTGCACCGCGACTTCGAGGCATCGCGCGTCGCCGCACTTCTCGAGCGTCTCGGGCAGGGCCGTGCGCTCGTGCTGGACCTCGGCGCCGGCGCCGACGCGCTCGATCCGGCCATCGTCGGTCGGCTGACGAGGCTGTGCGTCGTCAGCGGTGGCCGCGCGTCGCAGCTGCAGGCGCTCTTCTGCGCGAAGCGTCTTCTTGGCACGATCACCTGCCCGATCGGTCTGGCGGTCGTCGGCGTCTCGCCGGATGACGCGGCGCTCGTCGCGTCGCGGGCCGGCATGACATTGCTCGGCGCGATACCGGACGACGCATATCTCGCGCGCGACGATTTCGCGGCCCGCGCTCCGACGATGCGCGCGATCGACGGTCTCATTCGAGCGCTGTGATCCGAGAGGAGCTGCTCGCGCGCTTGCGCGCTGAGGTCGCAGCGGGCCTCGACCCCGGCGCGTTGCTCAGCGCGTATACCGACCCACCCCGGCGCCTCGTCCTCCATGAGCGAGTCCGCAGCGCTGCGACCGTCGCGCTCAGCGACGAGGAGGTGGCCTCGCTCGCCGCCGAGCTGTTCGGCTTCGGCGTCCTGCAGCCGCTCCTCGACGATCCACTCATCACCGACGTCCTCGTCAACGCCGCGGATGAGGTGTACGTGGACCGCGCGGGCCGACTCGAGCGGAGCGGCGTGCGCTTCGAGAGCGTTGCACAGGTCACCGAGCTCGCACACCGGATCGCGGCGGGCGTGGGACGTGAGCTGACGCTCGAGCGGCCGTACGTCGATGCGCGTATGCGGGACGGGAGCCGTGCGAACGCGGTCATCGCGCCGATCGGCGGCCCGACGATCTCGATCCGCAAGTTCTCTCGCCTGTCGCTGCCACTCCGCGGCGACGGTGCGTCCTGGACGGCGACCGGCGGGCTCACGGAGGAGGCCGCGGATCTCCTCGTGCGAGCGATACGTGCGCGAGCGAACGTCCTCATCGTCGGCGCGACTGCGGCAGGGAAGAGCACGCTGCTCCGCTCGCTTGCGTCCGAGATCCCGCCGGATGAGCGGCTCGTCGTCATCGAGGACACGAACGAGCTCACGCTGTCGCATCCGCACGTCGTGCACCTCGAGGCTCAGGTCGGCCGCGAGTCACCGATCGGGACCGCCGACCTCGTCGCGAACGCGCTGCGCATGCGACCGGACCGGATCATCGTCGGCGAGGTCCGGACGCCACGCGAGGCGTCGGCGCTCCTCGACGCGCTCAGCACGGGGCACGATGGATCGCTGACGACGGCGCATGCCGGATCGGCGCGCGCCGCCATCGACCGGCTCGAGCTGCTGCTCCAGCGCGCCGGGGATGCGACGCCGTCGTCGATCCGCCGGCACGTCGAGAGCGCCTTCGACCTCATCATTCACGTCGCGCGACGCGGTGAGCTGCGGATCGTCGACGAGATCGCGACACTCGAGGACGGCACGCTCCACTACATCCATCGCGCCGGCCCGCCCGAGCGACATGCGTTGCCTGCGCGGCTGCGCGCCGCGTGACCCTGCTCGGCGCGACCCTGGTCGGCATCGCGATCACGTCGGTGGCGCTCGCGTTCGTCACGCCCTCGCCGGCGGTCGGGATGGGTGTGATGTTGCGGCCGCTCACGTGGTGGCGCGAGCGCCGGGCGACACGCGCCGCGCGAGCGCACGCGCTGAGCCTCCTCCGCTCGACGCACGCGGCGCTGCGCTCCGGCGTGCCGCTCGCGGGCGCGCTCAGGCATGCGCTCGATGGCGCGCCCTCACCCGGCCGGGACCCGTTCCTGCGCATGCTTCGCGCGTTCGAGCTGGGCGGTCCGCTCGATGTCGGACAGACGTCGCGCGTCTCGTCCGATCGCGCGGTCGCACTCGCGCTGAACGCGCTCGCGATCGTCTCCGCCGAGCAGCTACCGGCGTCACGCGCCGCCGCGATCGTCGGCAGCGTGGCGGATCGGCTCGCGTTCGATGAAAGGTTGTCGCAGGAGATCGCCGCGCGAACGAGCGGCCTGCGGGCGCAGGTCGTGCTGCTCGCGCTCGTCGTTCCCGGACTGGCGCTCTACCTGCTTGTCACGCTGCCGGGCCTGGCCGAAACGCTCGCGACGCCGCTCGGACGTTTCGTGCTTGTCCCGTCGGCGCTGCTGTTCGAGGTCGCCGGCATCGTCGCGAGTCGCGCGATCGTCCGCGGCGCGATCGGGTGATCGTCGGGGCGCTCGCCGCCGGCGTCGCGGTCGCGCTTGGTCTCGTGGCATCGCGGGGCGCGTCGCACGTCGAGCGTCGGATCACGCGCGTGGTCACGCGGACGGCGCTGCCCACGCCGGCGCTGTGGCCGAGCGATGCTCCAACCTTCCGACTCATCGGCGCGCTCGCGGGCGCGACACTCGGGTGCGTCATCGGATGGATGCTCGGCATCGGCGTCGTCGCCGTACCGGCCGCGGCGTACGCGGGATTCATCGGCGCGTCGCTGCTCCTCGAGCGGCGTCTCTCATCCGAACGGAAGGACGCCGATCGCGCGACGATCACGCTGGTCGAGTGGCTGCACGCGCTCGTCGCGAGCGGTCGTCCGATCGAGACCGCGATCGCGCGGCTGGACGCGGTCGGGACCGGCAGCGCGCTCCTCGATGCGCAGCTCGCTGCGGTGAGGCGCGACTACGCCCTGGGCGTGCCACTTCACCGGGCGCTTGCGCGTGCTGGTGCGGTATCCCGCCTCGGTGGTCTGACCCAGCTGGCCGGTCGCGTCGACCGCGCGCGAGACCTCGGTCGCGGGATGCTGCCGATGCTGCAGGATCTCCGCGACGAGCTCCGCGCGGCTGAGCGAGCCCGCGCGCTCGAGGCCGCCGGTCGAGTGGAGGGCAAGCTCACCTTGGTGCTCACGCTCTGTTACCTGCCGGCGCTCGCGCTGCTCGTCGTGATCCCGCTCTTCCTCACGCTCCTGGCCGGGTTGTTCGGCTGAGCACCGACGTACACTGTTCACAAGACCGGGCGGGACGCCCTAAAAGGGGAAGTGATAAGTGCCAAATATCGGTGGACCGGAGCTCATCTTCCTGCTCGTGATCGTCCTCATCGTGTTCGGCGCGGGGAAGCTGCCGGATGTCTTCGGCCAGCTCGGGCGCGGCGTGCGCTCCTTCCGCGACGAGGCGAACAACGACAAGCCCGCAGCCGCCGCACCGACGACCACGACCACGCCGGCGACTGAACAGAAAAAGACGAACTAGCGCGGCCCGGGCGGACCAGCCGTAGACACCACGTTCATCGCGCTTGCGCGTCAATTCGTCTACGACCGGTTCGCGCTCGAGCCCGTCGCCGCGACGGTGGCGGGCGTCCACGACCACGACCATCGCCTCGGCGATCTCACCGCGGACGGCTTCGCCGAGCGCCGCGCCTTCTCGGAGGAGTGGCTCGGCAAGCTCGAGGGGCATGAGGAGCAGCTCTCGGACTTCGCGGAGATCGACCGACAGCTGATCCTGACGGAGCTTCGCGGGGAGCGCGCGCTCTTCGCGTTCGAGCGATGGAAGCGCAACCCCGGCCTGTACAGCGACCTCATCACGCGCGCCGCGTACTACACGCTCAACCGCGAGTACACGACGATCGAAGAGCGTCTCGCGCTCCTCTCCGAGCGACTCGCGGCCGCGCCCGCGGCGCTCGACTCCGCGCGCGCGAACCTCGACCCAAAGCTCGTGCCGATCGAGTGGACCCAGATCGCGACGCGCACCGCACCCGCCGGCGCGCGCTTCATCCGCGAGAAGGTCGTGGCGATGATCCCGGACACGCCGCTCGGCCGCGCGGTGCGCCGCAACCTCCTGCCCGTCGCCGAGGCGGCCGCGGACGCGCTCGACCGCTACGCGGCGTGGCTGCGCAGCGACCTCGAGCCCAAGGCGAAGGGCACGTTCGCGATCGGCCGCGACGCGTACGAGGCGCTGCTCCGCGAGAAGGAGCTCCTGCCCTACGACGCCGAGACGCTTCGGGCATACGGCGAAGAGCTCTTCGCCGAGACCGAATCGAAGATCGCCGAAGCCGCGAAGGCGCTCGGCGACGACGACTGGCGTGACAGCGTCGCGCGCTTCCGCGAAGACCATCCCATGGGAAGCGAGCTCGTGAACGTCTACCGCAGCGAGATGGAGCGCTCGCGCGCCGCGGTGCAGCTCGCGCAGATCGCGACGATCCCGTACGGCGAGGAGCTCATCGTCGAGACGATGCCCGACTTCCAGCGCACCACGTACCCGTACGCGGCGTACATCGCGGCGCCGCCGTTCGAGTCCTCGCGCAAGGGCCGCTTCTGGGTGACGCTCCCGATGGACGGCGAGGACGAGAAGACCGTGCGCGAGCGCCTCGAGGGCCACCCCCGCGCGGGCATCGCGGTCATCGCCTGCCACGAGGGGTACCCCGGCCACCACTTGCAGCTCACCGTCGCGGCCGACAACACCTCGCTCGCGCGGCGCGCGGTCCGCAGCAATCTCATGGTCGAGGGGTGGGGCCTCTACGTCGAAGAGCTCATGACCGAGATCGGCTATCTCGACCAGCCCGACACCTCGCTCCTGCGGCTCAAGGACCTGCTCTGGCGCGCGGCGCGCTGCGTCGTCGATGTCGGTCTCGCCACGGGGGAGATGACGTTCGACGAGGCGGTCGCGTACATGGTCGAGCGGCCGAAGCTCGAGCCGCCGAACGCGATCGCCGAGGTGCGCCGCTACACGCTCACGCCGACGCAGCCGTCGTCATACGCACTCGGCCGCGCCGCGCTCCTCGATCTCCGGAGCCGCGCGCGCGGTAAGGGATGGGGGATGCGCCTCTTCCACGACAAGCTGCTGAACGCGGGCAGCCTGCCGCCCAAGCTGCTCGCGCGCGACATCGGCCTCGAGGGTTGAGCGGGCCGCGGCGATGAAGAAGATCCGCTTCGCGACGCAGACCGGCGGCGCGCCGAGCGCCGATGAATGGATCGCGCGGGCGAAGCGGATCGAGGCGATGGGCTACGACACGCTGGCGATGCCCGATCACATGGTCGGCGGAGCGTGGGCGGCGATGCCGGCGCTCGCGGCGCTCGCGCCGATCACGACGACGCTGCGCTTCGGCACGCTGGTGATGGACAACGACTTCCGCAACCCGGTCGTGTTCGCGCGCGAGGTCGCGGTGCTCGACGTGATCTCGGGCGGGCGGTTCGAGCTCGGCCTGGGCGCGGGCTGGTTCGACCGCGATTACCAGGGCACGGGCATCCCATTCGACCGCGGCCGCGTGCGCGTCGCGCGACTCGCGGAGGCGGTGACGCTCATGAAGCGGCTCTTCACCGAAGAACAGGTCGACTTCGCCGGGAAGTTCTACACGGTGACGAAGGCGGAGTGCCGGCCGAAGGTCGTGCAGCAGCCACACCCGCCGCTCATGATCGCCGGCGGCGGGCCGGAGATCCTCGCGCTCGCTGGCCGGGAGGCGGACATCGTCGCGATCGTCCCGGCGGGCATCACCGGGTCGGGCAAGCTGGCGAAGGAGTCCGTGACACTTGAGACGATGAAGGACCAGATGAAGGTCGTTCACGACGCCGCCGGCAAGCGCGCGTCGGACATCGAGTGCTCGATGTTCCTCGACTGTGCCATCACCGACGACCGCGAGAAGAAGATCGCGGAAATGGCCGAAACGGCGAAGGCCGACCCAGAGCTCATTCGGAGCTCCGCCTACCGCGGGATAGGCACGCTTGACCAGATCTCGAGCCATATCCGGATGCTTCGGGCCGAGGTGGGCATCACGTACTTCTGTCTTCGGGGCCCGGACGTCGAGAAGCTCGGCCCGGTCGTCGCCGAGTTGGCGGGGAGTTAGCTACCACCCAGAACGGAAGCGGGCAGTGGCCCGTTTGACTGCTGGGCGATGGCTTACGCGAACGAGCCGACCATCGTTTGGGGAGAGCAGCCGGTGGATGTGGTCCCGAGGGCGGGGACCGTCCTCCTGGGCCGCTACCGGCTCGTGTCCCTCATGGGCTCCGGCGGCACGGCCGACGTGTGGGCGGCTCACGACGAGAAAAAGGACCGCACCGTCACGATCAAGCTCCTCCGCGAGCGTGACGATCCCCAGGCGCGGCGCCGCTTCCTCGACGAGGGCCTTTGGCTCGAGGCGATCGAGCACCGGGGCATCGTGCGCGCCCTCGGCCGGCACGACGCCACGGGCCTCACGCTCATCGTCTTCGAGCACATCCAGGGCATGACGCTCGCGGAGCGCCTCCGGCAGGGGCCCGTCGCTCCGCGCGAAGCGGCCGCGATTGTCCGCCAGCTCGCGAGCGCGCTCGGTGCGCTCCACGCGCACGGCGTGCTCCACATGGACCTGAAGCCCGCCAACATCATCATGAGCGACGACGGCCGGGTCCGGCTCATCGACCTCGGCATCGCCGACCTCATCGGGAACACGCCGGAAGTGGTTCGCGGCACGCCCGGCTACGCCGCGCCCGAGGTCCGCGCCGGGCAGGCGCCCACGCAGGCGACGGACGTGTACGGCCTCGCGCTCGTCGCTCGCGAGCTCCTCGGCGTCGTAGCGGAGGACCCCAAGGTCGCGACCGTCCTGAAGTTCGGCCTCTACCCCGATCCCGCGAAGCGCCCCTCGTCGGCGAGCCGCTTCGCGCTCGCGCTCTCGGCGATCATCCTCACGCGCGAGGGTGGTTCGCTCGCGCGCGACGCCGGCGCACGCGCTCGTGTCGAGCTCTCTGCGGCCCTCGACGCCGTCGACGAGCTGCGTCCCGCCGACTGGCGGCCGAGCACGATCGTGGCGAGCGCGCGGGAGATCGGACGGCGCCTCCGCGATGCCAGCCAGCGCATCGCCTACGCGGGTGTCGCGGTCGTGCTCGTCGCGATCGTCCTCGCCATCCCGCGCATCTCTTCGACTGTCGCCGACGTCTCATCCAACGGCGCGAGCGGCGCGGCACGCGCCTTCGCCATCCCGCCGCTCTCGTCGTACGGCGCCGCGTACGAGTGGGAGGCGCCGTTCCCCACCGCGATGGCGGGCCTGCAGGTGGACTGGGTCCTCCAGCTCCGCAACACCGGGTCGGCGGGCTGGTTCGCCGATCACGATGGCGCGCGCGCGACGATCGCGCTGGCCGACGGACGGACCGTCGCGACGCAGTCGACGCCGTACGTCGGACCGGGCGAGGTCGCGACCTTCAACGTGCGCTTCGTCGCGCCGAACACGCCGGGCGTGCACCGCTTTCCGATGCGCCTGGTCATCGCGGGCGCAGGCTCGACACCCGATATCGGGCTGTACGCCGACGTCAATGTGATCGAGTACCGACCGCAGATCGGCGGGCGTCACTAGGGCCGAAGCACGGTGGTCCGCGAACCGCCGGCTTTCTCGGTGAACTCAGGCAAATATCCGCGCACCGCTTGCTCATGCGGCCGTCGGGTCGCACGCTGCGGCCCGTGGATCCGAACGTCGTCCTCCCGCTCCTCTCGACGGTGGTCAGCTTCGCGTTCGCGACCCTGACCTTCGCGCAGTGGCGCGCGAGGCGCCGGAGCTTTCAGCTCGTGTGGACGGTCGGGCTGCTCTGGTATGGGATCAGCGCCGGGACCGAGTTCTGGGGCGGCGCCTTCGGCTGGAGCGAGCCGCTCTACCGGCTCTGGTATCTCATCGGTGCCCTCTTCGTCGCTGCCTACCTGGGCATGGGCACCATCTACCTGCTCTCGAAGACCCGATTCGGCTACTTCGCGGCGTTCACGATCTTCCTCGGCGGCCTCTTCTCCATCCTCAGCCAGGCCCGGCTCGCGAGCGAAGGGCGGCCCGCCGATCCGCGCGATGTCGCGCTCGTCATCGCGTTCGCGACGCTGACCGCGCTCGGCGTCGGTGTGGCGACCTACCTCCGTCGCGGGCTTGGCGCCCACGTGGCGATGGCCTCACTCATCGTGGCATCCGCGGTCATGACGCTCGTCGTGATGACCGCACCGCTCGCCGCGCCCGGCTACGCGCTCGATCCGGTCACGCACGTTCCCGTCGGCACGGCCGTGCCTGGATATATCCGGATCACGAGCGGGCCCTTCAACATCGCGGGGGCCTTCTGCCTTGTCTTCGGCGCGCTGTTCTCCGCCTACGTCTACATGCCGAAGCGCAAGGTGATGCGTCGCAGGGTCCGCATCCCCGTCATCGCGCAGATCTACGGAGCCGTCGCAGTCATCGTCAACCTCCTGGCCTCGCTGCCCCGCGCGGCGATAGAGCTCGGCAGTGGCCGGCTGCACTCGCGTGTACCCGCAACGCTGCTGATCGCCCTCGGCGGCTTCATCCCCGGCCTCACGAGCGGCCTCAACCGTTTCGGGATCACCTGGTCGTTCTTCCTCGGGGAGCTGCTCGGCGTGGTCCTGATCTTCCTCGGCTTCCTCGTGAGTACCGAAGTCTTCGCCACGATCGGCCTCGGAAAGCTGCGGCTGGCCCGGCGCGACGAGGATCCGGTCGCGGTCGCCTAGCGTCGTCCTGCGGCGCCTCGCGCGCCCTTCCCGCCTGGTGCGCGCTTCGTCTTCGGCGCCTCTGGCTTCAGGAAGAACGCCGCCTCCGGCTCGCCCTCGAGCAGCGGCATGAGCTCGCGGAGCGCGGTCGGCGCGACGCGCTTCGCGCGGCGCCACGCGAGGTCGGGGGTGTCGGGCTTCTCGGCAAGCTCGTCCCACGGGATCATCCCGTGCTTCTCCTTGAGCGAGGAGGGCAGCGCCTTCGCGGCGGCGCGCATCCCGTCCAGCCCACCCTCGAGCTTGTTCACGTCCTCCGCGTCGTCGAGCACGCGCTTCTTCGGGTACCGCGTCAGGAGATAGACGAGCTGCGCCTGCTCGATGAGCTGGAGGAGGGTCTTCTTATCGCGCGATGAGACGGGCATCTGGCGCTAGAGGCTAGCGCCAGATGCCCCGTCGTCTATTCGGCGAGTCGCGGAAGGATCGGCTGGGCTGTGTTCGCAGGATCGAAGTCGATGTCCAGGTTGCCGTTCTGGATATTCACGGTCTTCGCGATGAGCTGGCTACCCGTGAGGGTCGCGTTGTTGCCATCGAGGAGGAACTCCGCCGATGGCAGGTAAATCGTTCCGGTCCCCTCGAAGATCGCGTTGCCACTACCTGCGATCACCATCTGGATCGTGCAGACCGGGTCCTGATAGACGAGGAGGTGGGCGTACGTGCCGGTGAGCATCGCATCCAGCCGGGTGAACGAGTTGCCCTGCAGGTTGATGATGCCGCAGCTATCGACGCCCGGACGATAGGCCCCCGGGTAATTGCTATGCGTATTGAAGAGGAGCACACCGCCAGGCAGGCTCACGATGTCCGCGTTTCCGCCGAGGTCGATGCCGGCTTTGAGGACGTAGATGCCCGACGCCATCGTGAACAGGCTGTTGCCGTTCCCGCGGATCGTGACGTTCCATACGCCTGGTGTGAGCGGGGCGGGATCGCCGCTTGGCAGGGCGTTGTACACGATCATGCCGGTCGTCGACGGCTTCGGGAAGCCGGCGAAGGGGTCGGCCTGCTGCGACTGGCCGTTGTCGAGGCCGTCACCCGTCGACGGGAAGCACCCGGTGCCCGAGCCCGCGACATCGGTCCCGTATGGCAAAGCGATGCTGAATCGCGCGGGGTCGCACTGTTCGCTGTTGGCGGCGGTTGTGGACCGCGAGTTCACCATAATGCCGCCGCCGGTCAGGTGGATGTCCGCGTTCGGGCCGGCGTAGAGCGCGTCAACCGTATTGCCGCGGTCGAGCGCCATGATCGCGTACCCGTTGTTGAGCGGCTCGGAGCCCGCGACGCCACGCACGCCGACCTGCGTCACGTGGTTCTGCCCGGGCACGAGCGCCGTACTCACACCACCGGTGATGAGCACTTCGACGTAGAAGTCGTTGCCGACATGCAGGCCGCTGGTCGGCGGCACGTTCACGACGACCGTGAAGCCGTTCACGCCGTTCGTGTAGCCGTTCCTGGCCGTGTCCGCGACCGCCGCAGCACGTGCCTGGGCCACGCTGCCGTTCTGGTAGCGGACCACCGCGCCCGCGTACGAGCCCGCGTCCGCGGCCTCCTGCATCGTGCGGCGCGCGGAGTAGAGCTGTCCTGCGTCGACGGCGAGGCCGACGACCATCAGCATCGCAAGGAAGACGATGGCGATGAGGACGACCGCCTGGCCACCTTCACCATCACCAGCGCGCCAGAATTTGCGAAGCATCCTGTTCCACCTCACCGCTGGATCACCAGCTGCGATCCGCCCTTGAGCGTGATCTGGAAAGCGCCACCGAGCATGTATTGCGATGGGAGCGGGATGAACGCGGCGCTCGCGCTGACTGACACCGCGCAGTTGCGGTCATTGCAGCCGTCGCCCAGGCCAGGCGATGTCTCGCCCGTCGGCCACTTGGTGACGATCGTGATGACACCGCCGATGCCCACCGAGGCGTTCCGGACGGTGCTCTCGATGCCCGCCGTGTTCGCGGGGAACCCGCCCCAGCCGGGGTGCTGACGAAGGCTTTCGACGGGATGTCCCGACCCGTGGACGATCGCGTAGCGCGTACCCTCGCGGGCCGCGTATGCGAGCGTGTTCTCCTGCCACACCGCGCGCCCGACGTCGAAGATGCCGGTCACGATGAGCAGGACGATCGGCAGCATGAATGCGAACTCGACCAGCGACTGCCCGCCGTCGTCATCGGAGAGGAAGCGCTCAAGATTCGTCACGGCGACTTGATCGTCCGCATCGTGGTGCTTCTGTTGAAGTTCGCCGTATTGGGGATGAGCGGCCAGCGCGTGACCGTCCGGAAGGTGTACCGGACCGTCACGGTGGCGAAGCACGGGTCGGCCGGTGTGGGGTCACCCACACAGTCCGTAACGGTGTCCGCCTTCTTGAACGCGACGGTGATGACCATGCTGGGGTCGGACGTATTGAGCGCCGGCGTGCGGCTCATCTCGTCGATCGTGCGTGCACGCGCCTCGGCCTCTGTCGGAGAGAAGTCGATCGCGGCGGCCTCGGCCCCGGCGCGCGCGCCGTTCTGAACGGCGAGCTGGATCGCGAACGCTCGCGCGAGGTCGGCCCCGGCGAGGACGACGAACACCAGCAGAGGGAGCAGCAGGCTCACCTCTACGAGCGACTGGCCGCGCTCAGAGGCAACGAAATCACGCAAATGCATCAATGCAGACCTTCCCACGTGACGCGAAGGATAACGACCACACAGGTTGCTGAAAGAGGGAAACATGGATGGCCGCGACGCTCCTGATACCCGTTACAGCGCCATTCTTCGCGGTCCTAGGACTATTTCGAGAGTCGCGGTAGTACCGGCTGCGCGGACGTGTTCGGCGAGTACGTGATGTTGAGGATCGCGTTCTGAAGGTCGATCGTCTTGGCGACGATCTGACCGCCGTTGATCGTCGGGTGTCCGTTCGCGTAGAAGGCCGCGTTCGGGAGGTAGATCGTGCCGGTCGCCGCGAGGAGGAACGCCGTGCCACCGAAGGTCATCGTCGCGGTGCACGCGGCGTCCTGGTAGACGAGCAGGCCGGCGTACACGCCCGTGGTCATCGCGAGCATCGTCATGTCGTGGTTGCCCGACACGCCCATCGCCGAGCACGTGCCGCCGGAGAGCGGGTAGTTGCTCATCGTGTTGAAGATGAAGACCTTCCCGTCGCAGACGTCGCCCGTGACCGGGTCGGTCGAGGTCGTGTCGATGCCGATGTCGCCGCCCATGCCGCCGCCCTTGAGGATGTAGATGCCGTGACACAGGTTCGTGTCCCTGACCTGGCTCGTGTAGATGCCGGTACCGATCGTGTCGCTGCCTGGGCCGAAGCCCGGGCGGTTCGTGCACTGGGCCTCCGTGCCACACGGCAAGCTCGTGGTCGACGGCTTTGGGTAACCGGCGAAGGGGTCGGCGACCTGTGGCTGGCCGGTGCGCATGCCGTTGAAGTAGTCCGGCGCCCCCGGGTCGGCTGACGGCCAGAGGCTCGGCGTCCCGCCGGCGATGTCGATGTTGCAGGGGTTCGTCGACGGGCAGCTGATGTCCCAGAGGAGGTCGGGAGTGGCGTTGATCGCGGCCTGCGCGGCCGTCGAGTTCACGATGATGCCGCCGCCGCTGATGTTCAGGTTGGCGCTCGCACCGACGACGAAGGCGTTGGTCGTCGGGTTGCGGTCGAGCGCCATGATGGCGTAGTCGTTGTTCAGCGAGTCTGCGCCGGCGATCGCGTGCACCGTGACGACGGTGATCGCGGCCTGGGCCGGCACGAGCGAGGTCTGGACGTTCCTCGTGATCGTGACCTCGATGTAGCTGCTCGTGTTGTAGGGGGCCGTGGTGGGCTGGTTCACCGTGACCGTCGTGCCCTGCACGGAGTTGGTGAAGCCGTTGCGCGTCGCGTCGTCGCGCGCGCGTGTGAAGGCCTGACCCTGCGAGCCACCCTGGTAGAGGGTGACGGCGCCGGCGTACGCGGCCGCGTCCGCGGCTTCCTGCATCGCGCGCCGCGCCGAGTACACCTGGCCCGCGTCGATCGCGACCCCGACCATCATGAGCATCCCGAGGAAGACGATCGCGATGAGGATGAGGGCCTGTCCAAACTCCGCTTCTGTTCCGGCGAAGAAGTTCTTAAGCGCTCTCATCGCTGGATCACCAACATCGAACCACCTCTCAGCGTCAGCCAGAACGTGTTACCCAGCAGGTACTGCGACGGGATCGGTACGAACGGCGCGGTCGCGTCCACCTGCACGCGGCAGTTGCGGTCGTAGCAGCCCGCATCCGGCCACGTCGCCGTGACGCTCACGCTGGGGACGCCGACCGCGGCGTAGCGGACCGCGTCGACGATCGGCTGCTGGTTGCCGGCGTGCACGACGACGCCGTCCACAGACGCCGAGCCGTGCACGATCGCGTAGCGCGTGCCCTCACGCGCGGCGTACGCCAGGGTGTTCTCCTGCCACGTCGCGCGCGCGAGGTCGAAGAGGCCGGTGATGATGAGCAGGAGGACTGGGAGCACGAGCGCGAACTCGATCAGCGCCTGCCCGCCGTCGTCGGCGCGGACGAAGCGGCGCATCAGTAGTTGACCATGCGCATGATCGTCGCGCGGTCGAAGACGAAGGTGTTCGGGCTCAGCGGCCAGGCGGTGATCGTCCGCCAGGTCATCCGCACACTCACCGTCGCGAGGCACGGGTTCGCGAGCGTCGGAGGGCTCACGCACGTCGAGCCGTCGCTCTGTGCGAAGACGACGGTCACGACGGGGACGGTGCTGTCCATGCCTGGGGTTCGGCTCATCTCGTCGCGAGCGCGAGCCTCGGTCTCGCTCGCCGTCGGCGAGAAGTCGATCGCCGCGGCCTCGGCGCCGGCGCGGGCTCCGTTCTGGATGGCGATCTGGATCGCGTAGCCGCGGGCCATGTCGCCGCCGGCGAGGATGAGGAAGACGAGGATGGGCATCATGAGGGCGGCCTCGATCATCGACTGGCCGCTCTCGTCACGGACGAAACGTTGGAGGTCCTTCGGATCCCTCATCGCGTGACGAAGCATGTGTGCGCGGCGCGCGGAGCGGCACCCGCGTTAGGGGGATGTCGGTCGTCCTACCTCGCTCGGGGGACGGTCTCTAGCGGGCCGCTCCAACGGGCGCGGGCTGAGCCACGAGCACCGCGCGCGCGATCTCGAGGGCGGCATCGATGTCGTCGCGCGAGACGTCCACATGGGTAACGGCACGCAGGCGAGGGGAGTTGCCCAGGTAGCGGCTGATCCGGAGCCCGCCCACGGCGCAGGCCTTCTGGAAGGCGCCGGCGTCGCTCACCGCCGGGTCCACTTCAAAGGAGACGATGTTCGTGACGACCCGGCTCGGATCGATGCGGATGCCGGGGATCTGGGCGAGCCCCTCGGCCAGCCGTCGGGCGTTGTGGTGGTCCTCGACCAAACGCTCGCGCATCTCCTCGAGGGCAACGAGGGCCGCCGCGGCGATGACGCCGGCCTGACGCATCGCGCCGCCGAGGAGCTTGCGCACCCGCCGGGCCTTCGCGACCGTCTCCGCGTCGCCGCAGAGGATCGAGCCGACCGGCGCGGCGAGGCCTTTGGAGAAGCAGAACTGCACCGTGTCGACGTCGCGCACGAGATCCTTCGCGTCGACGCCGAGCGCCGCCGCGGCGTTGAAGATGCGCGCGCCGTCGAGGTGCACGCGCATGCCGCGCGCGTGCGCGAAGTCGGCGACGGTCTTCGTCTCTTCGGCGGTGATGACGGCGCCGCCGCAGTTGTTGTGCGAGTTCTCGAGACAGAGCAGGGCGGTGCGCGGGTACATGCCCTGCGGCCGTACCGCGGTCGCGAGGTCCTCGAGCGACGGGAGGCCGTCCCGGTTCGGGACAAGACGCGGCACGACGCCGCCGACGACGAAGCACGCGCCCATCTCGTTCTGGACGATGTGCGCGAGGTCGCCGAGGATCACCTCGTCGCCCCGCTGCGTCTGCGAGAGGACGCCGCAGAGGTTGCCGAGCATCCCGCTCGCGACGTACACGCCGGCTTCCTTGCCGACGATCTCCGCTGCGCGCTTCTCGAGCCGGTTCACGGTCGGATCCTCGCCGTACTGGTCGTCCCCGACCTCGGCCTCGGCCATGGCCTTCCGCATCGCAGGCGTCGGCTTCGTGAAGGTGTCGCTGCGCAGCTCGATGACCCTCATATGCGGATGGCCTCCTTCACGTTCTCCACGATCCCGACGAGCACCGGTGCCACGAGGATCGCCGGGAGGAAGTCCGCGACCTTCACGTCGCGGATAGAGAGGAGTTTCAGGCCCACGCCCAGGATGAGCAAGCCGCCGACGGCGTTCATCTCGCGCAGCTGCAGCTCCGTGAGCGCGCCCGCGAGGAATGCGGCGCCGAGCGCGAGGCCGCCCTGGTAGATGAGGATCACGGCGATCGTGAGGAGCACACCCCAGCCGAGCGTCGCCGCGAGCGCGATCGCGGTGAAGCCATCGAGGACGCTCTTTATCGCCAGTAGCGACATGTCGCCGGTGAGCCCGTTGCGGATCGAGCCGAGGAACGTGAGCGGTCCGACGCAGAACACGATCGACGCGGTGACGAATGCCTCGCTCACCGTACTCGCGCGACCGGGCCGCGCGAGCCGGCGCTGCAGCGTCTCGCCAAGCGCATTCAATCTCCGGTCGAGGCCGAGCAGCGCGCCGATGACTCCGCCAAGAACGACGCTGAAGAGGAGGTAGAGCAGCTGGCTCGTGTCGAGGGCGAACTTCATGCCCATGGCGAGCGTGAACAGACCGACGCCCACGATGACTCGCTCGAGAAGGCGCTCGGGGAGACGGTCGCCGAGCGCGGTGCCCAGCAGGCCGCCGACGAGCACGGTCGCCGCGTTCAGCAGCGTGCCGGAGAGCGCGATCAACGCGCTGCGTAGTATGCGAGACCGATGCATCGATCCGAGCGACCG
>JBIOUD010000149.1:0-6860 GCA_044866725.1 Candidatus Limnocylindria bacterium
AGGGCGAGGTGAAGGCACTCTCGGCGGGGTCGACGCCGATCGACTTCGCGTACCGCATCCACACCGACGTCGGCCACCGGACCATCGGCGCGAAGGTGAACGGACGGATCGTGCCGCTCGACCACCGTCTCGCCTCGGGGGACATCGTCGAGATCATCACGAGCAAGGCCGCACGCGGGCCGTCACGGGACTGGCTCACGATGGTCCAGACCCCCAGCGCGCGCGAGAAGATCCGGCAATGGTTCAAGCGCGCGCAGCGCGACGAGAACGTCGCCCACGGCAAGGAGCTCCTCGACCGCGAGCTCAAGCGGCTCGCGCAGCGTCAGCTCGGCGACATCTCGGACGCCGATCTCCGCCGGGTGACCGATGCGCTGAACATGCACGACGTCGAGACGCTCTTCGCGTCGCTCGGGTATGGCGCGCTCACGCCGGCCCAGGTCGTGATGCGCCTCGGCATCGTCGACGACGCGCAGCAGGCGCTGCCCGAGATCGCGCCGATGCTCCCGCCGCAGACATCGCGCGGCGGCGTGAAGGTGAAGGGCGTCGGCGACCTGCTCATCCGCTTCGCGGTGTGCTGCAACCCGGTGCCCGGCGACGGGATCGTCGGCTACATCACGCGCGGGCGTGGGGTGACCGTGCATCGCGCCGACTGCACGAACGTGAAGGGGAGCGCGGACAAGGAGCGGCTCGTCGAGGTCGAGTGGGAGCAGACCGCGACCCGGACGTACCCGGTCGCGATCCGCATCGAGGGCTGGGACCGCGACGGCTTCCTCCGCGACGTCGCGTCGGTCATCAGCGAGAACCAGGTGCAGCTCGTCGCGCTGTCGGCGGCCGCGAATCCGGACAAGACCGCGACGGTGAACGCGACGTTGCAGGTCACGAGCGTCGAGCAGCTCTCACGCGTGCTCGCGCGCCTCGAGAGCGTGCGCGACGTCTTCAGTGTCCACCGGGACGGCCGCTAGGTGAAGCGCGAGGACATCCGCAACATCGCGATCATCGCCCACGTCGACCACGGCAAGACCACGCTCGTGGACGGCATGCTCCGGCAGAGCCGGATCTTCCGCGACAACCAGCAGGTGGCCGAGCGCGTGATGGACAGCAACGCGATCGAGCGTGAGCGCGGCATCACGATCATGGCGAAGAACACCGCGATCACGTACAAGGGCATCAAGATCAACATCGTCGACACGCCGGGGCACGCCGACTTCGGCGGCGAGGTCGAGCGCGTCATGAACATGGTCGACGGCGTCCTCCTGCTGGTCGACGCGGTGGACGGCCCGATGCCGCAGACGAAGTTCGTCCTGCGGCAGGCGCTCCGTCGCGGACACCGCGCGATCGTCGTCATCAACAAGATCGATCGCCCGCAGGCCCGTCCGAACCACGTGCTGAACGCGACGTTCGACCTGTTCCTCGACCTCGGCGCGTCGGAAGAGCAGGCCGAGTACGAGACGATCTATACGAACGCGATCACCGGCTCCGCCGGGACGGACCACCGTCATCTCAGCGGCACGCTCGAGCCGCTCTTCGAGGCGATCGTCTCGGAGATCCCCGCGCCGGACGTCGACGCGGACGCGCCCGCGCAGCTGCTCGTGACCACCACGACCTACGACGACTACAAGGGGAAGATCGCGGTCGGGCGCCTGCAGAGCGGGACGCTGCGACGAGCGCAGCCCGTGGCGCGCATCGACCACCACGGCGCCATCGAGCGCTCGCGCGTCACGGACCTCTTCACCTTCCAGGGTCTCGCGCGCGATCCGGTCGACGAGGTCCGCGCGGGCGACATCGTCGCGGTGGCGGGCGTGCCGAACATCGGCATCGGTGACACGATCGCGGACGCCGACGATCCGCGCGCGCTCCCGCCGATCACGGTCGAGGAGCCGACGCTCAAGATGACCTTCGCGGTGAACACGTCGCCCTTCGCGGGACGCGAGGGCACGCCCGTCACCAGCCGCAAGCTGCGCGAGCGGCTGTACAACGAGCTCGAGCGCGACGTCGCGCTGCGGGTCGAAGACACCGAGAGCCCGGACACGTTCACGGTCAGCGGGCGCGGTGAGCTGCATCTCGCGATCCTCATCGAGAACCTGCGTCGTGAGGGCTACGAGCTCCAGGTCTCACGACCTGAGGTCATCGAGCACATCGTCAATGGCGAGAGGCAGGAGCCCTTCGAGCAGCTCGAGATCGAGGTCTCGCAGGAGGCGCTCGGCTCGGTCGTCGAGCTCGCCGGCAGGCGCCGCGGCGAGCTGCTCGACATGAAGTACCGCGAGGACGGGAGCGCGCACTGTGTCTACAAGATCCCGACCCGAGGGCTCATCGGCTTCCGCCAGGCGTTCCTCACGAACACGCGCGGGCAGGGCGTCATGAACACGCTCTTCGCGGGGTACGGGCCGAAGGCAGGCGACATCGAGTCACGCAGCCTCGGCTCGCTCGTCGCCTGGGAGGACGGGACCACGTCCACCTACGGGCTCTCGCAGGCTCAGGAGCGCGGCCAGCTCTTCCTCGGTCCAGGCATCGACGTCTACGAGGGCATGGTGGTGGGGGAGCACATCCGCGAGAACGATCTCGAAGTGAACGTCGTGAAGAAGAAGCACCTCACGAACATGCGGAGCAGCACGTCGGACATCGCGGTGAAGCTGGACGGCGTGCGCGACCTGTCGCTCGACGACGCCATCGAGTTCCTCGCGGATGACGAGCTTCTCGAGGTCACGCCGAAGAGCTACCGCATCCGGAAGAGGATCCTGTCGAAGCAGGACCGCGACCGGATCATCGGTCAACAAAAGAAGGCGGCGCGCGTCGAAGCCTGACCTCGCGCTCGACCTACCGCGATCGCCGGGCGCGCATCCGGCGATCGTCGGACTGCATCCGGCGAGCGACGGCTCGCGCGATCACTTCCTCTTCCGTCATCTCGCGGGCGTCCTGCCGCCGAGAGGAATCGCCGTCGCGCGGTTCGATCGCCGCGGGGACGACGTCCCGCTCGACGACCAGGTCGAGGACGTCATGGCCGTGCTCGCGGAGCTCGAGCGGCGAGACGACATCGACCCGACGCGCCTCGGCCTCTGGGGCTTCAGCCAGGGCGCGTGGGTCGCGCCGCTCGCCGCGTCGCGCTCACCGAAGATCGCGTTCCTCGTGCTCGTCGCGTCCACCGGCGTGAGCCCGGCCGAGCAGATGCTCTACGGCACCGCGAAGCAGGCGCGCCTCGCAGGCTTTGGCGAGGACGCGGCGTCGCGGATCGCCGACGTGCGGCGCGTCGTCGACGAGTACCGCCGCGGACGAACGCCGCGTGCCACGGCGCAGCAGGCGATCGACTCCATCCGCGACGAGCCGTTCTTCGATATCGCTTATCTACCCGCGCGTGTGGACGGTCCCATGTTTTGGCCCGACATGGACTTCGATCCCGAGCCGATCTTCGCCGGCGTGCACGTGCCGACGCTCCTCTTCTACGGCGAGGACGACGAGTGGTCGCCGATCGACGCGAGCGTTGCGGCGTGGGAGCGCGCGGCGCAGCGCGCCCGCAATCACGCGGTGACGATCATCCGGCTCCCCGGGACGGGGCACGCGCCGACGATCGGCGCAGTGGAGCGCATCGACGCGGTGTCGCCAGACTACGAGCGGACGCTGGTGGACTGGCTCGGCGAGGTCACCCGCTCAGGCTGACGCGGGGCGGCCCGTGGCTTGCGCCGGTGCCTGCGGGACCAACGCCTTCCGCACGGCCGGTGCGACGATCGTCCCGAAGCGCTCGAGCGATCGCATGATCTTCACGTGGGGGATCGAGCCGACCGTCATCTGCAGGAGGAAGCGGTCGTGATGGAAGATCTCGTGCTGGAAGAGGATCTTCTCGATGACCTCCTGCGGGGACCCGATGAAGTTCGCACCGCGAAGCGTGCGCGACGCATCGAGATCGCGCTCTGACATGGGCGGCCAGCCGCGCTCGCGTCCGATGCGATCCATCATCAGCTTGTACGGTCCGTACGTCGCCCGGACAGCCTCATCAGTGGTCTCGCCGACGTACCCGTGCGAATTGATCGACAGCGCGAGCGGGGCGTGGCCGGCTTCACGCGCGGCCGCTCGGTGGATCTCGGCGAAGACCGCGAAGCGCTCCGGCATGCCGCCAATGATCGCGAGCGCCATGGGTAGGCCGAGCGCGCCGGCGCGCGCCGCGGACTCGGCGTTTCCGCCGACGGCGATCCAGACGGGCAGCGGGTCCTGCACCGGACGCGGATACACGCCCTGGCCGGTCAGCGGCGCGCGATGGCGGCCGGTCCAGGTCACGTTCGTCTTCCTGCGGATCTCGAGCAGCAGCTCGAGCTTCTCAGCGAACAGCGAGTCGTAGTCCTTCAGGTCGTAGCCGACCAGCGGGAACGACTCGATGAACGATCCGCGGCCCGCCATGATCTCGGCGCGCCCGCCCGAGATGAGGTCGAGCGTGGCGAACTGTTGGAAGACGCGCACGGGGTCGTCAGAGCTGAGCACGTTGACCGCGCTCGAGAGACGGATGCGCTTCGTGCGCGCGGCGGCCGCGGCGAGCACGACCGCGGGCGATGACACGACGAAGTCCGGGCGATGGTGCTCGCCGACCGCGAACACGTCGAGGCCGAGCTGATCCGCGAGCTCGATCTCCTCGATGAGGTCCGCGATGCGCTGCTGCGGACTGACCCGGCCGCCCGTCGTCTCGGGCGTCAGCTCGCCGAACGTGTAGAGGCCGATCTCCATCAGCGCAGGAACACTCCAGCGAATACGATGATTCCCTCGATGACCGAGACGATCGCCGGTGCACCAGCGCGCCCGCAAGCGCCCGTGCGCGACGAGCCGGCGTGGAAGCGACGCTTCCGCGCGGCGCGGATCACGTTCCCGCAGTGGGCGCGTGACGATCCGGAGCGCCTCATCTACCTCTCGAACGCCCGCGGGAAGTTCGAGGTGCACACCTGGGACCGCCGCGCGAACACCCATCGGCAACTGACCGATCGGTCCGAAGGCACGGGCTATCGCGTCTCCTCGAAACTCGAGCCGTCGGGCAAGCGCGTGTGGTGGTGGGACGACGCGAAGGGCAACGAGCTCGGCCGCTGGGTCCGCGAGCGTTTCGAGGGCGGCGGCGCCGAGACGATCGCCCCCGAGCTCGCGCCGACGTACAGCGCGGGTATCGCCCTCGGGACTGGCTTCGCCATCATCGGGCGATCGAGCGGAGACGAGGGGACGACGGTCTACCTCGTCCGCGACGGCGCCCCACCCAAGCGGCTGTACGCGAATCCGCAGAGCGCTTCGGTCGGCGACCTCTCACGCGACGAGACGCTGTTCCTCCTCGCGCACGCCGAGCACGGCGACAACCGCAACCGCGCGATCCGGGTGATGGACCTGAACGGGCAAGCGGTCGCCGATCTCTGGGATGGGCCCGGGAAGGGTCTGAATCTTGGTGAGTGGTCGCCGATCAAGGGCGATCAGCGCGTGATCGTCGGGCATGACCGCGAGGGTTCGCGCCGACCGATGGTCTACGACGTAGCGGCAAAGCGCGAGATCTCGCTGCGCCTCGCTCTCCCCGGCGAGGTGATCGCAACTCGCTGGTACCCCGACGCGAAGGCGCTCCTCATCAATCACGAATATCGCGGACGCAGCGAGCTCTACCGCTACGACCTCGCGACCCACGCGCAGGAAAAGCTCCGGACCGAGCGGGGCTGCATCAACGGCGCGCGCGTGCGTCAGGACAGCGATCCCGAGAGCATCGGCATTCGGCCGAACAGCAATCTCGAGGGCGCCCGCATCAACGCGTCTGGCGACGTGTGGTACATGCTCGATCGTTCGTCGGAGCCGCCCTCCGTGCGGCGCCTCGGCGGCGACATCGTGCTCCGCCCTGCGGGGCCGGTCGCCCCCGGCGGCGTCGCGTACGAGGACGTCGACGTCGACGGCATCCACGGATTCCTCGCGCGACCCAAAGGCGCCGGCCCGCACCCGACGTACTTCTTCATCCACGGCGGGCCGGAGGCGAACGACAGCGATATGTTCTCGCCGACCGTGCAGGCTTGGGTGGACCACGGGATCGCGGTGATCTGCGTGAACTACCGCGGCTCCAGCGGCTACGGAAAAGCGTGGCGCGATGCGATCGTCGGCCGGCCGGGACTCACCGAGCTCGAGGACATCGCGAAAGTGCGTGAGTGGGCGGTCCGCGCAGGTATCGCCGATCCGAAGCGGTCGTTCATCGGCGGCGGATCGTGGGGCGGGTACCTGACGCTCCTTGGCCTTGGGACACAGCCCGAAGCGTGGGCGCTCGGTCTCGCGATCGTGCCGATCGGCGATTACATCCCGGCATACGAGGACGAGATGGAGCCGCTGAAGAAGTACGACGCCGCGCTCTTCGGCGGGACACCGACCGAAGTCCCGGAGAAGTACGCGCGCTCGAACCCGATCACCTACATCGAGAACGTGCGAGCGCCGATCTTCCTCCTCGT
This sequence comes from Candidatus Limnocylindria bacterium, assembly GCA_044866725.1. Classification (GTDB taxonomy): domain Bacteria; phylum Chloroflexota; class Limnocylindria; order P2-11E; family P2-11E; genus CF-39. The sequence goes on from JBIOUD010000149.1 coordinate 6,435, forward strand.
CGGCAAGAACGATCCGCGCTGCCCGTCGCGCAGCGTCGACGTGTATGTCGAGCGTTTGAGGGCTCTTGGCAAGCCGTATGAGGAGTACCGCTACGACGCGGGCCACGGCTCGCTCGTCGTCGACGAGTCGCTGAAGCAGCTCTCGATGGAGATCGACTTCGTCGCGAAGCGCCTCGGGACGCAGTCCGCCTCCTAGCGAGCGTGCCGGCCGCTCCTGCAACTGCAGGAGTCGCGACCCATGTTCTTGAACCGTGCAGGGATGAGCCGGTCGGCGGCAGGCGCGGGCCGTTCAGCCGACGCGCCGTCGTGTAGAGCGCTCGACCCTTACCCCATGAGGAAGCGGACCGCTGACGAGGGCCGCGCGACTCGCGGCGCGCTCGTCTACGTGGTCGCGTTCGCGACCTACGTCAGCCTGTTCTACCCGCT
>JBIOUD010000150.1:0-39978 GCA_044866725.1 Candidatus Limnocylindria bacterium
CGTGTCCGCGATCGCGCGCGCGATCGCGTCCGCATCGAGGCCGATGACGGCGAGCATCCCGCCCGATGGATCCGCCTCCTGCATGAGCTCGCCGCGCTTTCGCACAAGACGTGACGCGTCGGCGAGCGAGAGCGCACCGCCGGCGACGAGCGCGCTGAACTCGCCGAGTGAGAGGCCGAGAAGCGCCACGGGTCCAGCGAGCGGCCCCGCCTCCTGCGCCGCACGCAGTGCCGCGATCGACGCGGTGAGGAGCGCGGGCTGCGTGTTCGCGGTCTGATCGAGCTCGGCCTGCGGTCCGTCCCACGCGAGCTTCTTCAGATCGAGCGAGATCGCCTCGGAGGCTTCGTCGAACGCGTGCATCGCGCTCGCGTATCGCTCAGCGAGCTCGCGGCCCATGCCGACGACCTGTGATCCCTGTCCGGGGAAGAGCCACGCGACGCCCATGGAGCGGGGAGTCTAGTCGGAGCGGGGAGTCTAGTCCGGGACGAGGAGCGCTCGGATCAGGCAGTCGCGGACGAAAGACGTCACGAGGGGACGGACCTCGGAGATCGGCCGTTCCATCGCCGTCGCGAAACGTTCGATCGTCGAAGCGACGGACGACTCCGCCGCGAGCAAGTCGAAGATCACCGCGCCCGCCTGCGTGAGCTCACGATCGAGCGCGACGCTCGGCGACGCGAAGCGGATCGACCGCACGTCTGCGTCACGCGACGCGCCGGGCGTACGCTCGATATTCATCATCGCCCCCTCGCGTGGACGAACGCGTGCGTTCGCGATCGCGTCATCGCCGGCCTCGGCGATGTCGATCCCCCGGATGAAGGCGCGCGCTTCGTCCCACCGATCGGGAAAACGCGGGACGACGAGCGACATCGTCCAGCCCTCGTACGCGGCGTCCCCCGCTGCGCGCGCGATGACCATCGTGTGCGTGACCTCGTCGATGTGCTCGCGGGCAAGATGCTCGCGGTAGCGCACCGCGCTCTCGCGATAGCGCGCGCCGAAAGTGGGATCGGCGAGCGCCGCGTAGCCGAGCGCCTGGCGATCGGTGCCGAGGCCGGGCTCGCTGAACACGACGACGTCGGGTCCATCGCCGAGCGCCGTGCGGACGCGCTCGTGGACCGCGGCACGCGGACGCACGGGCGAGTCGAACAGCGCGAGCCCGATCCCCCGCGGACGGAGGTGCTCCGGGAGTCCCTCGAGGTAGCGGAACGCGAGCTCGTCGCCCTTGGTCCCACCGTGCAGGAAGGTGACGCCCGGCTCGTCGCCCGGCCTGGTGACATACGGCGGCTGCGCGACGATCCAATCGAAGCGCTGCCCGGTGACGGGTGCGAACATGTCGCCACCGCGGATCTCGATCTGGAGCTCGTTGAAGGCCGCGTTGAAGCGCGCCAGCTCGAGCGCGCGCTCGCTGATGTCCGTCGCGACGACGCGGTCCGCGCCCCTGCGCTTCGCCACGAGCGCGATCGATCCAGGCCCCGTCCCGACATCCAGCACACTTCCGCTGATCGGCCGCGGCACCACGGCGAGCAGGTCGCCCGTGGTCGGTCCGGGCGTCATGACGGCCTCGGCTCCCGCCGCGTGGTCGTCGCACCAGATGAAGACGCCGTCGGCCGTGACCATGCGGAACGCCGACCGCAGCGACCCGTCCTCCTCGCGGAGGATGCCCGCATCGACGAGCCACGAGCGCAGCTGCTTTCCGAGCGCGCGATCGACGACGTCGGCCGGTACAGCGACCAGATGGAGGAATAGGAGGGCGAGACCGGCGGCGGGATGTGTATCGCGCCGGAGCGCCCACTCCACGAGCGGGACGCGCAGCTCTTCGGGCATGAACGTGCCGCCCTGCGTCTCGACCGGCAACGGAGTGCGGGTGTCGAACTTCGCGGCGAGGACGCGCCCGCGAAACTCGGCCGCGCGCTCGCGCGTCATCACGCCGAGACGCGAGAGATCACCGAGCATCGAAACTCCTTTGCTCAGTTGGCGACAGGTCGACCATGCGCTACGTTAGCCGTCGCCGTCGGGGGACGGAGGAGGTGGGATAGATGGACAGCGCACGACCGGATCGTGACGCGCTCGAGATGGAGCTCGCGGAGCTCCGCACAAAGCTGAAGACGCAGGGGGATGAGCTCGACGCGCTTCGCGCGCAGCTCGCTCCGGCGAGCGGGCCGACGCGCCGCGATCTGCTCCGCGCAGGCGGACTCGTCGGGGCGGGTCTCGCGGCGCTCACGGTGGCGGGGGTCGCGGGCGCGACGCCGCAGCCTGCGGCTGCCATCGAAGGTCACAACCTTCGGATGAGGGGTGGCCTGTTCATCTACCTCACGCTCAAGGGTCAGAAGCAGGGCGACATCAAGGGAAGCGTCACGCAAAAGGGTCGGGAGAACTCGATCCAGGTGCAGTACCTCCAGAGCAAGATCGTGAGCCCGCGTGATGCCGCGTCCGGCCTGCCGACGGGCAAGCGCCAGCACGAGCCGCTCGTGTGGCGGAAGACCGTCGACAAGAGCACCCCGCTCCTCCTGAGCGCGCTCGTGAACAACGAGAACATCACCGAGGCCCACTTCAAGTTCTGGAAGCCGTCGCTGACGGGTGCGGAGACCCAGTACTTCACGATCGATCTCACCAACGCGAGCCTGGCAAGCTCCGACCTGTACCACCCGGACTCCTTCGACTCGACGGCCCCGTCCGCCGGCTCGAGCGACCTCGAGGAATGGTCGTTCACGTACCAGAAGATCAGATGGACCTTCACCGACGGCGGCATCACTGCCGAGGACGACTGGGAGTCGCCGGTCGTCTAGCCCGCGCCTTTTCGTGACAGTTCGCAATGGGTGGAAGGTGAGGGCTCTCGTCCTGAAGATCGGTACGCGCGCGCAACAGAGAGGCATCGCGGCGATCGTCGTCGCGTTCCTCATCGTCGGCATCGCCGTCGCTCCGGCGGAGTCGGCCGCGGCGACGCGCAACCGCGGGTACTGGATCGCTGGACAGAACGCCCAGGTCTTCGCCTTCGGCGACGGCTCCGTCCATCCGCAGATCGACCTCCGTCTCGTGCGCGCCCAGATCGTCGACATGGCTGCGCATCCGGATGGGCGAGGCTACTGGCTCCTCGGCCAGGACGGCGCTGTGTACCCGCACGGCGACGCGCGCGACTTCGGTCAGGGCGGCTTGAGCGATCAGAGCGCGGTCGCGATCGCGTCGACACCGACCGGCGACGGCTACTACATCGCGAGCGACAAGGGCGGCGTGAAGGCCTTCGGCGATGCGGTGGACCGCGGTTCGCTGGACAAGAAGGACCTGAGGAAGAGGATCGTCGACATCGCGGTCACGCCGAGCGGCAACGGCTACTGGCTCGTGGACGAGAGCGGACACATGAATGTCTTTGGCGACGCCGGCCTTTTCGGCTCCCTCGACGGGAAGAAGATCGTCGCGATGGCCTCGACGCCAAGCGGCAATGGCTACTGGCTCGTCGACGACGGCGGGCAGGTGTGGACCTTCGGTGGCGCGTTCGTGCTGGGCTCCCTCAACGACCCCGCCAAGAAGGTCGTGGACATCACACCGACGCACACCGGCCGCGGCTACTGGATCGTCGACCGCGACGGTCTCGTGTTCGCATTCGGCGACGCCGTGCACTACGGCGAGCTCGCGACGGGCGACCTGAAGAATGGGCTCATCGTCGCGATCGTCTCGACGCCGTTCGTGAACCGCGCCCCGGTGGCGACCACGGACAGCGTCGCGCTCGACGAGGACATGACGATCGACGTCGACGTGCTTGCGAACGACACCGATGAGGACGGCGATCCGCTCACCGCGACCGTGCTGACGCAGCCGGCGCACGGGGCCGCGACGCTGAACGGGGACGGCACGATCCGCTACGCGCCGGCGCAGGACTACAACGGCCCCGATTCCTTCACGTACACGGTCAGCGACCCGTTCGGCGGTAGCGCTGTCGGCACGGTCCACGTCACGGTGCGGCCGGTGAACGACGCGCCCGTTGCGACGGATGACACGTTCTCGACCGACGAGGACGCGCCGCTCACGGGGTCGCTCGTCGCGAACGACACCGATGTCGACGGCGACCCGCTCACCGCCGTCCTCGAGACGCTTCCGGCACACGGAGGCGTCGTGCTCGGCACCGGTGGGGCATTCACTTACACGCCGGGGCCGGACTTCAACGGCGATGACTCATTCAGCTACCGCGCGTCGGACGGACTGCTCACGTCGAACATCGCGACCGTGCGCATTCACGTGAATCCGGTGAACGACGCACCGGTCGCTCAGCCTGACACCGCGTCGCTCGACGAGGACACCACGCTCACCGTGACGCCCCCGGGCGTCCTCTCGAACGACAGTGACGTCGATGGGGACGCGCTGCACGCCGTGCTCGCGAGCGGCGCGTCCCACGGCTCGCTCACGCTCGCGCCGAACGGCGGCTACACGTACACGCCGAACGCGAACTACAACGGCGCCGACGCGTTCACGTACCGCGCGAGCGACGGCGCGCTCGACTCGGGCAACGTGACGGTCGCGCTCACGATCCGGCCGGTGAACGACGTGCCCGTCGCGGCGCTCGACACCTACAACGTCACCGAGGACACGGCGCTCGTTGTCGGCGCTCCCGGCGTCCTTGCGAACGACACCGACGTCGACGGCGACCCGCTGGCCGCCGAGCTCGTGACCGCCCCGACGCACGGCACGCTCACGCTCATGCCCGACGGCAGCTTCAGCTACGTGCCCGCGGCGAACTTCAACGGGACCGACGTGTTCGTCTACCGCGCGCGGGACGCCGTCTCCGCGTCGGCCGCCACGGCTGCCACGATCCACGTCGCGGCCGTGAACGACCCACCCGACACGACGGACGACGAGTACCGTGCGCTCGAGGAGACGACGCTCACTGTGGCCGCGCCCGGCGTGCTCGCGAACGACAACGACGTCGACAGCCCGACGATGACGGCCACCCTCGGCACCGGTCCGGCGCACGGCGACCTCACGTTCGCGTCGGACGGGTCTTTCGAGTACGTGCCCGATGCGAACTTCTCCGGCACAGACACATTCACGTACGTCGCGACGGACGGCCTTCGCGCTTCGCGCGAGACCACGGTCGTCATCCTCGTCCAGGGCGTGAACGATGCTCCTGCGGCGCTGCCCGACGCGTACACGACGGATGAGGACACGTTGCTGCTCGTGGGTGCGCCCGGTGTCATGACGAACGACTCCGACCCGGACGGCGACACGCTCACCGTCCGACTGGCGGACCGGCCGCTCCACGGTGATGTCGCGCTGCTGCCCGACGGGACGCTCGAGTACATGCCCGACGCGAACTTCAACGGCACCGACAGCTTCACGTACGACCTCAGCGATGGCGACGAGACGGTGTTCGGCACGACCGTGACGATCACGGTGACGGCGGTGACGGACCCTCCGACGGCGAGCGACGACTCATATGCGACGCGGGTCGGCGAGACGCTGTCGGTCGCGGCGCCCGGCGTGCTGGTGAACGACTTCAGCGACGGCGGCGACCTCACCGCGATCCTGGTGACGGGCCCGGCGCACGGGACGCTGACGCTGAACGGCAGCGGTTCCTTCACGTACACGACGAACCTGGCCGCGGCCGGAAGCGACTCGTTCACCTACAAGGTCACCGATGGCGTGGCCGAGTCCGCGCCCGCGACGGTGCACGTCTCAGTGAGCGCGCAGAGTGGCGGTGGTGGCGGTGGCGGCGGGACGTTCGGCGGGTACGCGCAGCCGACGCTCGTCGTGTGGGACTTCGACAGCTTGAAGCTCGGTGGTGCCGGTGACCTCAAGACGAAGAAGGGCCAGGTCAAGAACGGGTACTACCTGCCCAACCGCGGCGAGCGCGGACGCGACTCGTTCGACTACGGCGGCCGCCACTACGAGGTCGACATCATCAGCGACATCTGGGGCGACTAGCCCGGCACTGTGACGATCGCGTAACAAGCGCGTCACGAGGGCGCGACGCGGAACGACTTCTGCGCGACCGGCCGGCGTGAAGACGCAGTACCTCTACGGACGTCCTTGGCCGGAGGCGATCGCCGGCGCCGTCTGCGGGTTCCAGATCGGCCTTGCGCTCGCGGTCGTACCGCAGCTCACGCGCCTCATCGAAGACCCCGTCACCGCACCGATCATCCTCGCGATGACCGCCGCCGCGGGTGCGGTCGCGTCGTGGTGGATCGCCGGACGGTCGATGGGCGTCGCGCGCACGAAGCTCGAACGGCCGATGGCCCTCGACCGAGAGCGGCGCCGGGCGGCCTAGCCTCGTCCACGCGGCGTCACGATGACGTCGCGGAACTCGGGGAAGTAGCGCTCGATCGTCGAGAGGCTGAACTCGCGCAGGATGCTGGTGTTCTCCTCGCGCGCGAGCAGGAACTCGATGGAGCGGCGCACGAGATCGCCCACGTCACCGCCACCGAAGCGCTCGTGCTCGGCGCGCGTCACACGGACGCGATGCGAGGTCGTGCTCGCGGCGACGATGCGCACGTCGGCGATCCAGCCCTCGGTCTCTTTCCGGACCGTCAGTGTGACGGCCGCCATCAGCGCAGCGCGATGACGAAGAGCGCCTGACCGTATTCGACCGGTGCGCCGGTGGTCACGAGGACCTCGCGGATCTCCCCGTCGGCCGGCGCCTTGACCTCAGAGATGTGTCCGAGCGTCTGGATGCCGCCGAGCACCTCGCCGCGCGTCACCGCGTCGCCCGGGCTCCACGCGCGCGGCCCGTTGAAGATGCCGACAGTGCCGGCGTGCACGCGCTGGGTCTTTGGCGCTGACGCCTCCGCTTCAGCGGACGGCGTCCGCCGCGGAGACACCGCCACGGCGGCTTCCCCGCCCTGCGGCGTGCGCACGACACCGCTGCGGCGCGACACCGTCACGGCGAACCCATCCGCCTGGACCTCGATGGTCGACGCGGGCGAATCCGAGAGCAGCTTCATGAGGTCGTCGAGCAGCCCGAGGACGTGGTCGTCGCTCACCGGTCCAAGCCTGCCATGCGGCGCAGTCTGCGCCACCAGGGGACCGGTGGCGGCGGCGCGACCGGCCCGCCGAGCTCGGTCAGGGTGCCGAAGCCGCGGAAGCGCTCGTACCTGGCGGAGAGGAGCTCGGTGACCGAGACGCGCTCGAACTTCGCAAGCTGCGCGACGAGCGCGGTCTTGATGGCCGACGCGGTCGCGTCGTGGTCGGTATGCGCGCCGCCGGCCGGCTCGGGGATGAGCGCGTCGACGACACCGAGATCGAGGAGGTCGGGTCCGGCGAGACGCGCGGCCTTCGCGGCGCGCTCGGCTTCGGCCGGACTGCGCCCGAGGATCGAGGCGGACCCTTCAGGCGAGATCACCGAGTAGATCGCGTTCTGCATCGCGAGCACGACGTCGCCGATCGCGAGCGCGAGCGCGCCGCCCGATCCGCCTTCTCCGAGGATCACGACGACGATCGGCGTGCGTAGGCGAGTCATCGTGAAGATCGCCTTCGCGATCGCCTGGGCCTGCCCGCGTTCCTCGCCCTCGGGTCCGGGATACGCCCCAGGCGTGTCCACGAGCGTGATGAGTGGCAGGTGGAACTTCTCGGCGAGCTTGTACAGGCGGATCGCCTTGCGGTAGCCCTCGGGGTGCGGCATCCCGAAGTTGCGGTGGATGTTCTCCTCGGTCGATGCGCCCTTCTGCTCGCCCACGACGACGACCGGCCGTCCATCCAGCTCGGCGATCCCGCCCACGATCGCCGGGTCGTCGCGGAAGCCGCGGTCGCCATGGATCTCCTGGAACCGGTCGAACACGCGAGTGATGACATCCAGCGCGTGCGGCCGCTTGATGTTCCGCGCCGCCTGCACCGCGTCCCACGCCGACGCGCGCGACGCGAGCTGCTGCGACGAGGTGATGAGGTTCGCGTCCTCGGGGATGTGCCCGTTCGAACCCGGAGTCGCGCGCGCGCCGACGATGCGGTCGAGCATGCCCAACTAGAGGCTCCAGCGCATGTCTTGCGACGCGGCGCGGAATGCGGTGAGGAAGAACGCGACGCGGTCGCGCAGCTGCGTGCGCGGCACGATCTGGTCGAGGAAGCCCTTCTCGAGCAGGAATTCGCTCTTCCCGAATCCCACCGGCAGCTTCTCGCCGACGGTGCCGCTGGTCACGCGCTCGCCCGAGAAGCGGATGAGCGCGCCAGGCTCCGCGAGGTTCAGGTCACCGAGCGACGCGTACGACGCGAGGACGCCTCCGGTCGTGGGGTCGGTGATGATGCTGACGTACGGGAGGCCGGCGTCGTCGAGGCGCGCGAGCGCCGAGACGATCTTCCCCATCTGCATGAGCGCAAGCGTGCCTTCCTGCATACGCGCGCCGCCCGACGCGGAGACGACCACGAGCGCACGTCGCTCGGCGAGCGCGCGCTCCGCGGCGCGGGTGATCTTCTCGCCGACGACGCTGCCCATCGAGCCGCCCATGAACTCGAAGTCCATGACCACGAGCTCTACCGGATTGCCGCCGATCGTGGCGCTCCCGGCGATGGCCGCGTCCTTCTCGCCGCTCTTCGCCTGCGCCGCGGCGATGCGCTCGGGGTACGGCTTGCTGTCGACGAAACCGAGCGGATCACCTGAGGAGAGCGCGCCGTCCTGCTCGCTGAACGAGCCCTTATCGACGAGCAGCTCGATGCGCTCGCGCGCGCCCATCCGGAAGTGGTGCCCGCACTTCGAACAGACGCTCTGGTTCCGCACGAGCTGCTTGTTGAACAGCATCTCGTCGCAGGACGGGCACTTCGTCCAGAGGTGATCCGGGAATTCCTTCGGCTTGCGGCCGAAGGGCATGCGGAGCCTCATCGCGGAGGTTCTCCGGCGTCACCGATTGGTTCTTGGTACCAGCAGAGGCCGATCACGCCCGGGCCCGCGCGCGCGCCGATGACCGGGCCGGCTTCTGCCGTCCAGTGTTCGAGGCAGTGGTACTTCTCCTGGACCCAGTCGGCGACGTCGCGCGCGCGCTCGGGCTCGTTCGTGTGGAGCGTGCACGCTCGGATACGCGATCCCGCGGGCACACGCTCGAGCACGATCTCTTTCATGCGAGCGACCGCCTTGTCGCGCGTGCGGATGCGTTCGATGGGATGGACCTTGCCGTCGGCGACGTCGAGGATCGGCTTCACCTGCAGCATCGAGCCGAACAGCGCCTGCGCGCCGGACACGCGGCCCGAACGCTTCAGGTACTCGAGCGTGTCGGCGACCGCGAGCAGCGGGACCTTCCCGGCCATCTTCTTCGCGAGCGCGACGCCGTCCTGGAACGACCCACCCCTGGCGCGGAGGCGTCCGACGGCCGTCGCGATGAGCGAGATGCCGCCGGCGAGCGATCGCGTGTCGACGACCTCGACCTCGGCGGTCGGGACCGCCTGCGCCGTCGTCGCCGCAACGGAATAGGTCCCGGAGAGCTCGGTCGCGATCGTGAGGACCAGGAGCTTGTTGATGCCCTCTTTGATGATCCGGTCGTACACGTCGCGGCATTCGCCCATCGACGGCTGCGACGTCCCGGTGAGGACGCCCGGTGCCGCGATCTTGCGATAGAACTCGTCCGCGGTGAGGTCGACGTTCGCGGTGAACGTCTCTTTCCCGATGTCCACGTGCAGCGGAAGCCAACGGATGTCGAACTCGCGCTCGATCTCCTTCGTGAGGCACGCGGTGCCGTCGACCACGATCGCGAACCTATCCATCTATGCCCTCCTCACTTCGCCGCTGACCACGCGCTCGACGCCGGTCGCGGTGTGCACGAGGAGCGCGCCCTCGTCGTCGATCGCCGTCGCGGTCCCAGAGAACGGCGCGCGTCCGTCGATGCCGACCGTGACCGGCCGCCCGAGGATCGACGAGCGCGCGGTCCACGCGTCGCGTGACGCCGCGAACGTGCGCGCGTCGGCGACACGGTCGAGCTCACGCGTCACACGGTCGAGGAGCGCGAGCCGATCGACAGCCACGCCGGCGATCGCGAGCGACGTCGCGAGGCTCTGGATCTCCGGCGCGAGGTCCTCACGCCGTTGGTGCACGTTGATGCCGATGCCGAGCACGAGCGATCCTCCCCTTCCGTCCGACGTCCCATGTGCCAGAACGCCGGCGAGCTTTTGACCGTCCAGCTCGACGTCGTTCGGCCATTTTAGGAGGGCACCCTCGCAGCCGAGCCCGTCGAGCGCGCGCGCCACCGCGAGGCCCGCGAGCGCCGCGAACATCGCGGGCGCCACCGGCGCCGGGCGGAAGATCCACGACGCGAGCAGGCTCGTGCCCGCGGGCGCGACCCACGCGCGTCCGCGTGTGCCCTGACCGGCATCCTGCGCGTCCGCGACGACGACGCCGGCCGTCGCGCCGCCGGTCACGAGCTCGCGCGCACGGGTCTGCGTCGATCCGATGCGCTCGTGGTACTCGATGTCGCGGCCGAGCTCGCGCGCGATCGCTGAGCGCACCGCGGAACGAGCGAGGAGCGGGAGGCGGGGCACGACTCAGCTGCCCACGGTCCTATGAATTGGTCACCTGCGCGCCGGCCGCGCGAGCCCGGAGCACGCGCGCGCGGCCGCCGACACCGTGCTGCTCGGCCGTCTCCTCCATCGCGGAGACGACCCGCGGCGCGAGACGCACGGGCGCGATCGCGAGCACGCTCGGTCCGGCGCCGGAGAGCGCTGCACCGAACGCGCCCGCCCCGCGCGCCGCCGCGATGATCTCGCCGAGCGCCGGCACAAGGCGCGTGCGTGCGGGCTGATGGAGACGGTCGTTCATCGCGAGCGAGAGGAGCGTGCCGTCCGAGCGCAGCACCGCGGCGACAAGTGCGGCGGCGTGCGAGAGATTGAAGATCGCGTCGGCGCGGGACACGAGGTCGGGCAGTACACGGCGCGCGTCCTCAGTAGCGAGCGTGTTGTTTGGCACGAAGACGCAGAGCCTCCACATGCGCGGGAAGGCGATGCGCGTGGCGACGGGACCGCCCTCGTCGGGAAGCGCGAGCGTGAACGCGCCATAGAGCGCCGCGGCGACGTTGTCGGCGTGCCCCTCGACCTCGGTCGCGACACGCAGCAGTGACCGGCGATCGAACGGCTCGCCGAGGAGCGCGTTCGCGGCGACCGCGCCGCCGACGATCGCCGCCGCGCTCGAGCCGAGACCGCGCGCGATCGGGATCGTCGAGCGCTGCTCGACGTGTTGCGCGGCGATGTTCTGTCCGGCGGCCTTGCCGACCGCGCGCGCCGCGACCACGAAGAGGTTGTCCTCCCCAACCGGCAATCCGTCTCGGTCACCGCGGAAGCTCCATGTGCGAGCCGGGTGCATCTCGAACTCCGCGAGCAGCGGAAGCGCGACGGCGAACGAGTCGAACCCTGGCCCGAGGTTCGCGCTGGACGCGGGGACGCGGATCCTCACGCCATGGCGAGCGCGTCGCGGACGGCGGCGGCGGTCGCGTCGACCTCGATCTTCGGGGCGGACATCCCGACGTTCTCCTGATCTTTCAGGCCGTTGCCGGTGAGGACGCACACGACACGGCGCAGTCCCTTCGTCGCGCGCGCGCTCTTGCGCAGTCCGGCGAGCGATGCCGCGCTGGCGGGTTCGCAGAAGATGCCCTCCCGGCTGGCCACGTCGCGATATGCGGTCGCGATCTCGGCATCGCTCACCGCTTCGATCGCCCCGCCCGACTCGTCTCTCGCGGCGACAGCGCTCTGCCACGACGCGGGGTCGCCGATACGGATCGCGGTCGCGAACGTGTGCGGGTCGTCGACCTTGTGGCCGCGCACGATCGGCGCAGCCCCCTCCGCCTGAAAGCCGTACATCTTCGGCCGCGAGCGCGCCATGCCCTTCGCCGCCGCCTCGACGAAGCCGCGCCAGTACGCGGTGATGTTCCCGGCGTTCCCGACCGGGATGAAGAGCCCATCCGGCGCGTCCCCGAGGGCCTCGCAGATCTCGAACGCCGCCGTTTTCTGACCCTCGATGCGGTGCGGGTTCACGCTGTTCACGAGCGTGATCTCGCCGGACGCGCCGAGCTCGCGCACGACCGCGAGCGCCGCGTCGAACGCGCCCCGCACCTGCACGATGCGCGCGCCGAAGGCCATCGCCTGCACGAGCTTTCCCTGCGCGACTTGCCCCGCGGGCAGCACGACCGTGCACGGGAGGCCCGCACGCGCCGCGTACGCCGCGGCGGACGCTGCGGTGTTCCCGGTGGACGCGCACAGCACCGCGCGCGAGCCCTCCTCCAGAGCCTTGGCAACGGCGACGACCATGCCGCGGTCCTTGAACGAGCCGGTCGGGTTCGCGCCCTCGACCTTGAGCCAGACCTCGTCGATGCCGAGCTCGCGCTCGAACGAACGCGCGCGGAGCAGGGGTGTGTCGCCCTCACCGAGCGTGATGCGTGGAGTGCGTTCCGTCACCGGAAGGTGCGCGGAATAACGCTCGATGAGCGACGTCTTTTTGGGCACGCGGGCATGGTACGCGGGTCCTAGGATGGTCTCGCGAATGCGGCTCACTGAAGGCGACCATCGGATCCTGCGCGTCGTCGCCGTACTCCTCGCGATCTACCTCGCGATCCAGGTGTTCGCGCTGTTCTGGCAGACGATCGGCGCTATCGCGGACGTTCTGCTCATCTTCGTCGTCGCGTGGGCGATCGCATACCTGCTCGCGCCCCTCGTCGAGCGCATCGACATGCGCACACCGCTGGACCGCACGCTCTCGGTCGCGCTCGTGTACGTCGGCCTGGCCGTCGTGCTCGTCGTGCTGACGTCGATCGTCGTCGCGCCGCTGTCGCAGCAGCTCACCGACTTCGCGGCGCGCGCGCCTGAGTACGGCGATCGTGCCGCGCAGGCCGTGCTCGACGTGCAGACGACGCTGCAGAACATCGGCATGCGCGTCGACCTCGCCGAGCTGTACGGCACGCTGCCGCAGCGCATCGGCGAGATCGCCGGCGCCTATGCCACCGACATCCTCGGGGTCGTCTCGGCGACGGCCGGCGCGTTCTTCAACCTCACGCTCGTCCTCATCATCGCGTTCATCATGCTCATCGACGGCGACGCCCTGTGGCGGCGCTTCGTCCTGCGCCTGCCGCCGCAGCGCCGCCGCGAGGCCGAGCTCCTGCGCGAGAGCGCGGACCGCTCGTTCGGTGGGTTCATCCGCGGGTCGCTCCTGCTCGGCGTGATCTACGGCGTCGCGACGCTGGTGTACCTCACGATCTTCGGCGTCCCGTTCTCAGGCGTGCTCGCGATCGTGTCCGGGCTCACGGTCATCATCCCGTTCTTCGGCCCGATCATCGCGATGATCCCGGTGCTCGGTGTCACGGCCGTCGCCGCGGGCGATCGCCTGCTCTGGGTCTTCATCGCGACGATCGTCCTGCAGCAGATCGCGCTCAACGTCATCAGCCCGCGGATCATGTCCAAGAGCATCGGCATCCACCCGATCTTCGTGTTCTTCTCGCTGCTCCTCGGCGCGAAGGTCGCGGGGTTCTGGGGCGTCGTCCTCGCCATGCCGATCGCCGGGATCCTCAACGCGCTCATCGAGTACGCGTACACGGTGGGTACGGGCCGCGCGGCAGTGGACGAGGAGCGCCTCGTCGAGGCGTCGTGAGTAGCCGATCTCGATGAGTGGCGCACCCTAGTGCCACACATCCTCATCACGAACGACGACGGGATCGACGCCGACGCGCTCCCGCCGCTGGCTGAGGCGCTCTCGAAGGTCGGCTCCGTCGACCTCATCGTCCCCGAGCGCAACTGGAGCGGCGCGTCGCACTCCATCACGCTCTTCCGACCGGTCCGAGCGAGGCCGACGAAACTGCGCAACGGGCAGGCGGCGTACATGACCGACGGCTCGCCGACGGACTGCGTGCGCCTCGCGGCGCTCGGCTTCCTGCGCCACAAGCCGGACCTCATCGTGAGCGGCATCAACCGCGGCGCGAACATGGGCGACGACATCACCTACTCCGGCACGGTCGCCGCGGCGATGGAGGGACTCCTCTCGAGCATCCCGTCCGTCGCGATCTCGATCGGCGCGTACGGCGGCGACATCGACTACGGACCCGCAGCGTCGTTCGCGGCGCTCCTCGCGGCGAACATCCTGGAGCACGGCCTCGCGAAGGACGCGCTCCTGAATGTCAACGTGCCGCCGCTGCCGCGCGAGCGGATCGCGGGCGTCGAGGTCACGCGGCTGGGCAAGCGCACCTACCGCGATCGGCTCATCGAGCGGCTCGATCCGTTCGGCGATCCGTACTACTGGCTCAGCGGACCCGCGGTGACCGGCGAGGCCGAGCCGGGCACGGACGTCTATGCCGTCGCGAACGGACGCATCAGCGTCACGCCGATCATGCTCGACATGACCGACCACCGGCTCCGCGACGAGCTCGCGTCGTGGGACTGGGGCTGGTCCGCGCCGGTCGAGGTGAACGCGGCCGACTAGCCCGGATACACGACCGGTCGCCCGTCCTCGAGCCGCACCTGCCAGCCATCGCCGAACACGCTCGCGACACGTGACGTCGTGAGCACGTCCGCGGGAGCGCCGTCGGCGACGATGCGACCGTCAGCGAGGGCGATGACCCGATCGGCCAGCGCCGCGAGGTTGAGGTCGTGCACGATCGCGAGCACCGCGAGCCCGCGCTCGCGTGCCAGGCGACGCACGAGCCCGACCGTCGCGAGCTGGTGCGCCGGATCGAGATGCACCGTGGGCTCGTCCAGGAGCAGGACCGGCGTCTCCTGCGCGAGCGCCATCGCGAGGACGGCGCGCTGACGCTCGCCTCCGCTGATCTCGTCGACGCGGCGCTCGGCGAGCGCGACGAGCTCGAGTGCCTCGAGCGCGCGCATCACCGCGGCGACGTCGTCGCCCGAGCCGCGGCCGAGCGCGTCGAGGCGCGCGGTGCGGCCGAGCGCGACGATCTCGCGCACCGTGAACGGGAAGAGCGTCTCGAGCTCCTGCGGCACGACGGCGACGCGGCGTGCGATCTCGGCGCGCGCGAGCGACGCGAGCCCGTCGCTGCCGACACGCACCTCGCCGCTGCGCGGCCGAAGGAGTCCGGCGAGGACGCGGAGGAGCGTCGTCTTCCCCGCCCCGTTCGGTCCGACGACGGACACGACCGCACCTGGTTCCAGCGCGAGCGTGCAGTCATTCAACACATCGCGCGATCCGTAGCCCGCGGTCACCGCCGTCATGGCGAGCGCGCTCATGGCACCGACCGCCGGCCACGCAGGAGGAGCGCGAGGAAGAAGGGTCCGCCGACCGCGCCCGTGATGACGCCCACCGGCAGCTCCGCCGGCGCGAGCGCCGTGCGCGCGCCGAGGTCCGCGAGCACGAGCGCCGCGGCGCCCGCGAGGAACGACGCCGCGATGAGCGGCCGATGCCGCGCGCCCAGGAGTCCGCGCATCGCGTGCGGCACGACGAGACCGACGAACGCGACCAGCCCGGCGAGCGCGACGGCGGCGCCCGTGAGCAGTGCGGTGACGACGAGCACGCCCTGGGTGGTGCGCTCCGTGTCGACGCCGAGGGTCGCCGCGGTCTCCTCGCCCAGCGCATACGCGTCGATCCGCGGCGCGAGAGCCAGCGCCCCCGCCGCCCCGACGAGCACGACCACGGCCGCCGCGACGAGCTCGGATGGGTCGCGCACCGAGATGCCGCCGACGAGCACGTCGAGGAGCGCGCGAAGTCGGAGCGAGAGCCGGTCGCTCGCGACGACGACGAGCGTCACCAGCGCGCCGGCGAACGCGGTCAGGACCACGCCCGCGAGGAGGATCGTCAGCACGGTGGTGCGTCCGCCTGCCCGCGCCATGCGCCAGACGAGCGCGACCGCGCCGAGGGCACCGACGAACGAGGCGAGCGGAATGAGGGTCGACGGACCCGCTGACCCGACGACCACGAGCCCGACGACCGAACCGAGCGCGCCGCCGGCCGAGGCGCCGGTCACATAGGGATCCGCGAGCGGGTTGCGGAGGAGCCCCTGGAGTACCGCGCCGGCGACGGCGAGCGCGCCGCCGACGAGCGCCGCCGCGAGGACGCGCGGCATGCGGAGGTCGCGGACGATCCTCGCCGTCACCGGGTCGCCGCCTCCCGTGAGCGACGCGAGGACGTCGCCGATGGGCAGCGGGACCGCGCCGAACGCGATCCCCGCCGTCAGGCTGACGAGCAGCGCGACGGCGAGGATCGCGAACAGCGCGGCGGGTCTCAGCGGTAGAGCTCCGGGTGCAGGAGCCTCGCGTAGGCCTCCGCCGCGTCGCCGACGCGAGGCCCGGGTCGCGACACGAGACTGTCCGCGATCGGGAAGACGCGTTTGTTCTTGACGGCGTTCACCCCCGACCAGCCGGGCCGCGTCGCGACCTGCTCCGGAGTGGTGCCGTAGTCGGCGTCG
This sequence comes from Candidatus Limnocylindria bacterium, assembly GCA_044866725.1. Classification (GTDB taxonomy): domain Bacteria; phylum Chloroflexota; class Limnocylindria; order P2-11E; family P2-11E; genus CF-39. Next base: position 16,290 of record JBIOUD010000150.1, read on the forward strand.
CCGAGAACGATAACCTCGGGATCGGCGCGAACGATCTCCTCGAGGCTGAGCTGTGGGTAGGCGGAGCCGGTGTTCGCCGCGACGTTCACGCCACCGGCGATCGTGATGAGGTCATGGATGTACGAGCCCGGCCCGACGGTGAACGGCTTCGTCGGATCGCTCGCGTCGACCTCGTGGAACACGCGCGGCTTGACCGTCGACGTCGCGATCTTCTGCTTCACCTGAGACAGCTTCTCGTCGAGCGATCTCGCAAGCCTGTCACCGTCAGCGCCGACGGCCCTGCCGAGAAGGATCGACGAGCGCGCGACGTCACCGATGCTCTGCGGGTCGACGACGAGCACCGGAACGCCCGCGCCGGCGATGCGCTCGATCGTGCCGTCGGAGAACTTCACGCTGATGACGAGGTCAGGCTTGAGCGCGACGACCTTCTCGACGTTCACCTTCACGCCGCCGATCTTCTCGATCTTCGCGGCGGCGGCTGGCTGGTCGGAGAAGTCGTCGACACCGACGACGCGGTCGCCCGCGCCGAGGGCGAACAGGAACTCGGTGTTCGATGGCCCGATCGAGACGATGCGCGACGGCCGCGCGGCGATAGAGATGGCGCGTCCCTGGAAGTCGGTGAGCGTCGCGGGGAACGCGGGTGGCGCGACCGTCGCGGTCGAGCCTGCGGTCGTCGGAACGGGCGTGACGAGCGGAGAGGCGGCGGGGCCGCAGGCGGCGAAGAGGAAGAGGAGGACGCTGAGGATCGAGACGAGTCGCTGGGCCATGTGGCGCACCCCTTTCACGCGAAGGTGTGGTAGCCGCGAGCGGTGAGCCCAGGCGACCCGAGTTGGAGCGTTCGCTCTTCACGGTGGCGCGACCCTGCCGGAATTGCACCGGCTTCGCTGGACGACCGCCTATTCAGTTGTGGGACGCAAGGACGCTAACTCCGCGCGTTGGACAGCCCGATGTTTACGCGGGGACGACGTGCTCGGTGGTGTACCGGACCGCTTCGGTGAGGTTGGACGCGAAGAGACGCTGCATGGTCATGATGTGCGCGCAAAGACCTGAGGTATGGAAGTGGTCGCACTCGCAGGACCAGTCATCGCCTTTGAGGGAGACGCGATGCGTGCCGTTGTCGCCGCGGAATCTGACCGCGAGGGTCTCGAAGGTGATGCGGTCGGGCTCTTCGGCGTAGCGCTTCGCCTTCTCGATCTTGGAGATGAGGCTCGAGTACATGAGCTCCTCCACCACTGCGCTTGTACCGGCTGGCGCCGGTCACGGCGATTCTAGGCTCGCCCTATTGTGGTCGCGTGAGTCCGAAAAACTCGCGGTTTTCCAGCCTGGTCGCCGAGGTGGTCAACGACCACGCCGAGCTGCTCAAGTTCTTCGGGACGTACGAGGAGCGCTCGCCCAAGGCCATCGCCGACTTCGTCGCGGGCAACCCGCAGGAGATGCCGCTCGCCGGGTTCGTCGCTGCGCTGGCGAAGTGGCTGCCGCCTACGAGCAAGGACCACTTCGCTTACAAGCAGAGCACGCCGGAAGCCGTGAAGGTCGTGGCCGACGTCCTCGCACGCGACCGCGGGATGCGCGTGGCGCACGAGGACGTCTTCATGACGAGCGGCGCCTTCCCGGCGCTCGCGCTCGCGCTGCGCGTGCTCTGCGATCCGGGCGACGAGGTCATCTACAACAGCCCGCCGTGGTTCTTCTACCGCGGGATGATCAAGTACATCAGCGCGATCCCCGTTCGCGTCGACGTGAAGCCGGGCTCATGGGACCTCGACATCGACGCCATCGAGGGCGCGATCACGCCGAAGACGCGCGCGGTCATCGTGAACTCGCCGAACAACCCAAGCGGCCGGCTGTATCCCCGCGAGAACCTCGAGGCGCTGGCGCGCGTGTTGACCGCGGCCTCGGAGCGGTACGGCCGCACGATCCACCTCATCTCGGACGAGTCGTACAGCCGCATCCTCTTCGACGGCCGCAAGTACATCAGCCCCGTCGATTCATACGCGCATTCTCTCCTTGTCTACACGTACGGGAAGCAGCTCTTGACTCCCGGCGAGCGCATGGGCTACATCGCGCTGCCGCCCTCGATGCCGCTCGAGGACCGGCAGGTCCTGCGCGATCAGATCCTCATGTCGCAGGTGCTCCTGGGCTGGCTCTTCCCGAACGCCGTGCTCCAGTACGCGATCGGCGACCTCGAGCCGCTCTCCATCGACCTCGCGCACCTGCAGAAGAAGCGCGACCGCGTCGCGAAGGGTCTGCGCGACGCCGGATATGACCTGAACGTGCCCGAGGGGACCTTCTACATCCTCGTGAAGTCACCGTGGGGGAAGCCCGGCGAGTTCGTCGAGCATCTTGCGGGGAAGGGCGTGCTCGTGCTGCCCGGATACACGTTCGAGATGCCCGAGTACTTCCGCATCTCGATCACCGCCTCGATGGAGATGATCGAGAAGTCGCTGCCCGCGTTCGTCGCGGCGATCAAACAGCCCGCGCGGGTCTGACGACCTCCGGACCTCTCGCCAGGTCTACGGCGACTTCGGGCGGACCGCGCCGCCGTTCGCGTCGAGCACGGTCCGACCGCCGAGCGGCGTCCTGAGCGTCACCGGGACATCGACGAGCGGCGCGCCGCCGCTCGACGGAGCACCGCGACAGGTGAGCGTCACAGTGAGCCGGACCGCGGTCGTCGACTCGTCGCCGACGACGCGATCGACGTCACAGGCTTGCGGCACGATCGCGGTGACGACGAGCCGCAGGCCGTCCGCGCTCGCGGCGTAGTCGACCAGCTCCGCGGCCGGGCCGCCCGAGCGGCCAGTCGCGAAGCCCATCGCGATGACGAGAACGGCGATGACGATCGCGAGGATCGCGAACAGCGGCGAGCGGCGCACGCGTCGAGCCTAGGTCCGCTACGAGCGGACTTCTTAGCGGCGCTGCTTCAGCTCAGACCAACCGTGCCTGAGCGCGAGGTACCCGAACACCGCGAACATCGCGACTCCGACGAGCAGAGCCGCGCTGCCTGCGCTGAGCAGCTCTACGCCGCCATTGGTGCGCCCGGCCAGTCCGGCTGCGATGCCGCCGGTGGCGACGGCGGTCGCGTAGAACGCGAGGGCCAACCCGATGACCGCGAGACCGATGTACTTGAAGATCCTTGGCAATGGCTTATTCATGGGCGTCGTTTGTAGGTGCGTGAGATCGTCGAGGCAATAGCCAAAGAGGCTATGCCGGGGTGCCATAACGGAACGGACACTTTGGCGTTCGGCGGAGCTAGCCGGCGACGGCGACGATGGCGGGATGACCGTGCGGCGCCTCCGCGGCGATCTGCTCGAGCCGCTCCTGTTCGATCCGCGCGAAGGCGTCGGCGACGGCCGGGTCGAACTGGGTGCCGCTGCAGCGCCGGACCTCTTCGCACGCCGCGGTGATGGTCATCGCGCGGCGGTACGGACGGTCGCTCGTCATCGCGTCGAACGAGTCCGCGACGGCGAAGATGCGTGCCCCGAGCGGGATCTGCTCGCCGGCGAGCCCGGCTGGGTAGCCCTTCCCATCCCAGCGCTCGTGGTGGTGGCGGACGATCTGCGCGACGTCGTGGAGGAACGGGATGCCCGACACGATGCGCGCGCCGAACTCGGGGTGGCGTTTCATGACGACCCACTCCGCGTCCGACAGCGCGGCGGGCTTGCGCAGGATGTTGTCCGGCACGCCGATCTTCCCGATGTCGTGCAGGAGAGCGCCACGACGGAGGAGCTGGTTCGAGCCGGCGTCGGCGCCGATCTCTTCGATGAGTAGCTCCATGTACCGAAGGACGCGGTCGCTGTGGCCGCCGGTCTCGCTGTCACGCACGTCGAGCGCGTTCGCGAGCGCGCCGAGGGTCGCGTCGTACGTCTGGTCACGCTCGGCCACGGCGCGCGAGAGGTCACGCGACTGCGCGACGATCCGCTTCGATGACCGGACGTAGACGCCACGGAGAACGAGCCAGAGGAGCGCGGCTGCCGCGAGGATGATCGCCGCGAGCATCCCCTGGATGCGCATGAGCGCGGCATCGATCGCGGACATGTCGCGCCAGACGACCGCCGCGCCGGTGACCTGACCGTTCTGCCGCACCGGGATCCACGCTTCAAGGGCGTTCAACTGGGCAAGGCCGGGTGGCACGCTCCCTGTCGCGTTCGCCGCGGACGAGTGGTGCGTGTTGAGCGAGGCGAAGCCGACGGCCGTGCCGGGGACACCGAGACGCGGATCGGCGATGATCGACGTGCGCTCCGAGGTGCGCATGTTCTTCAGCGCTTGATCGAGGCCTCGCTGCGACCATGGATCGATCCGTCGTCCGACCTCGGACTGGTCGTACGAGAAGACGATCCGACCGGTCCGATCGAAGAACTGCGTCGCGACGATGTTGTAGACGGAGAAGTGGAAGGTCACGTCGCGAGTCAGGTCCTTCACCTCTTGCTCGGTCAGGCCGCGCTCAAAGACCTCGTCGCCGAACACCGTGCCGAAGTGGACCGAGACCGAGTCCTGCGTGAACCGTGTGGTCTCGTCGGCGACGTAGCGCGACAGGAGGTACGCGGTACCGACGGCGAGGACGATGGCGGTGAGGAACAGGATCGCGCCGAGCGCGATCGAGAAACGTGCCACCGGGCTCAGACCTTCACTCGTGAGCCTGCTCATCCACACCCTCGCGGGGCCGCACCCCCGCCACGTCCTTCTTACGTACCGCCCGACCGCGAAGATGCTCGTCGGGCACTCATGCAGACGCCATAACCCGTACGGGGGCGTTGCGAGCCGGTATCTATCAGGGGCGCGGCGGCTCGTAGGCGCGCCAGGCGTCGAGGCCGTGCGCGGTCGAAGGCCACGCGAGCTCCTCGAGCGGCGGCAGCTCTTCCCGCGGGAAGAAACGCGCTTCCGACGCTTCATCCGGGGCGACGCGAAGCTCCCCGGACACGATGTGCGCGCGGTAGATGACGACGAGGATCGGGAATCCCTGACGCATCCACATCGCGAGGAGGCCGTCGAGCCCGACGGCGAAGCCCGTCTCCTCAGCCGTCTCGCGGATCGCGGCCTGCTCGACGGTCTCGTCCGCTTCGACCAGCCCGCCGGGGAGCGCCCAGTGCCCGTCGCGCGGCCCATAGTTGAGCCGCACCAACAGCACTTGCCCGTCCTTCTCGACGATCGTGTTCGCGCCGATCTGCACGTGCATGAAGTCGGCGAAGCCGCACGTCGGGCATGTCGGCCGATCGCGACCATCGATGCGCGTCGGGACGAGGCGTGTGCCGTCGCGCGGGCAGAAGCCGAAACCGGCGCGGTGCTGCAACTAGGCCTTGGCCAGACGGTCCTTCAGGTAGTCGATCGACCTCACCTCGGACGGGTCCGCGCCGTTCAGGAGCGAGAGATAGAAGGACACGTAGTCCGTGAACATGACCATCTGCAGGACCTCCGACAGCATGCTGCTGCCGGGGAACTTCAATGTCCTGTGCTGCACGTTCACGCGGTCGAGGAGCTCCGCGGTCACGTCGAAGCGGATGCGGTGCCGCGGGTTGTCGCGGTCGCTCCGCAGCAGGAGCACGGTGAGCGCCTCGCGCGCGACGGGCGGGTGCGGAAACCCGACGACGGCGTTGTGGTTGAGCTCGCTCATGATGTCGAAGGCCGACCAGTTCTTGCCGTTCTCGTTCCACTGGCCCTTCACGCGGCGCGCCATGACGCCCATCACCCCGGCGCCGTACGCGAAGATGATCCGACCGTAGAGCTCGACGGCCATGCGCTTCGCGTCGTTCGTGCGCGCGCCTTCGTGCACGCGCTCCTCGATCTTCGCGAGGTCGGCGAGCGCCGCGTCGATATCGGCCTGCAGGTCGCGGACGAATCCCATCTTCACGAGCGTCCCGAGGACGAGGCCGAGCGAGTACCCGAGGGCGGCGCGCGGCTGCGCTTTGTACGAGAACGTGACGACCGGGTAGTTCGCGGCCTTCGCGAGCTCGGAGAGCTTGCCGCCGGTGGTGAGCGCGAGCACCTTCGCGCCACGCTTGCGCGCGTCCTCGAACGCCGAGAGGCTCTCCTCGGTGTTCCCGGAGTAAGACGACGCGATGACGAGCGTGTCGCGGCCGACGAACGCCGGAAGACCGTAGTCGCGGTGGATGATCATCGGCACCTTCAGGTCGTCGGCGAGGAGCGCCGCCGCGAAGTCGCCGCCGATCGCCGAGCCGCCCATGCCGGCGAGGACGATGGAGCGGACGTCGGAGAAGGCCGGCGGGATCGTCGCACGCCGCCCGATCTCCCACGCGTCGCGGACCTGCTTTCCCAGGTCCTTGATCCGGTCGAGCATGTTGTCCTTATCGGCGGCGCGGATGCTCTCGACGGTCTCGATGACCGCGGTATTCGCGTACGCGTGCTCACGGCGAACGACGCTTTCAGTCACCATCCACCATCCTCTGCCCGGCATCGAGCATGGGCTTGAGCTCCTTCTGTGCGCGAGTCTCCGCGTACACGCGGACGAGCGGCTCCGTCCCGGAGAGACGCACGAGGAGCCACGAGCCGTCGTCGACGAAGAACTTCACGCCGTCCTTCGTATCGAGGAAGACCGTGTTCTTCACGCTGTGGCCCGCGATCTCGCGCGGCCGCTCGGCGTCGAGACGCTTCATGATGTCGATCTTTTTCTGCTGGTAGGTCGCGCCCTCCTGGTGGAGATCGCGCCGCAGATAGAAGGAGGGGCCGGCCATGTTCATGAGCTCGGCGATGAGCTGGCTCGGCTTCTTCTTCGTCTTCAGCATGAAGTCGAGGAAGAAGAGGTCGGCGACGATCCCGTCGCGCTCGGGCAGGTGCATCGCGAAGCCGAAGCCGCCGGACTCTTCCCCACCCATCATCGCGTCGGTCTCGACCATCTTCGGCGCGATGTACTTGAAGCCGACCGGCACCTCGTACACCTTCACGCCGTACTTCTCGCCGAGGCGGTCGACCATCGCGCTCATGTTCACCGTCTTCACCACGGGCTTCCGCAGCTTGCGCACCTCGAGGAGGTACCACATGAGCAGCGAATAGAGCGTGAGCGTCGTGACGAAGTTGCCCTTCTCGTCAGCGAGCCCGGCGCGGTCCGCGTCGCCGTCGACCGCGAGTCCGACGTCGGCGTTCTCCTTCGGAATGCGCGCGAGGAACTCGTCGATGTTCGGCGGGATCGGCTCGGGGTTCACGCCACCGAAGTACGGGTTGCGCTCGGCGTGCAGCTCGATGATCTTCGTCTTCCCGCCGCCGAGGAGGCGTGGGAAGTAGCCCGCCGCGCTGCCGAAGAGCGGCTCGCACACGATCGTGTAGCCCGCTCCCCTGAACGCCTCGAGGTCGAACAGCTGGCCCACGCGCGCGAGATAGTCGGGCGCGGGGTCGAAGATCTCGACCAGGCCCTTGGCCTTCGCGTCGTCGAACTTCATCCGCTTCACCGTCTCTGGCCGGTCCTCGAGCGGATGGATGATCGCCTCGAGCTCCTTGATGACGGCCGGCGACGCGGCGGCGCCGGTCTCCTCCTTCACCTTGAAGCCGTTGTCGGTCCAGGGGTTGTGCGACGCGGTGATGACGATGCCGGCCTTGGCCTTCTTGCGCATCGTCGCGTACGAGAAGCTCTGCGTCGGTGACGCGGCGGACGCCAGAAAGACGTGGATGCCGTGCGCCGCGACCACCTCGGCGGCGGCGGCGGCGAAGTGCTCCGAGCGGAAGCGCCGGTCGAAGCCGATGACGATGCCGCGATCCGCGCCGCCGGTCTTCTGGACCCACTCGGCGACGCTCTGAGCGCAGACTCGCACGGCGTCGAAGCTGTACGCGTCCGCGATGCCCGCCCGCCAGCCGTCAGTCCCGAACTGGATCCTGCTCAAGAGACTCGTGCCCCCTCGCGCGATCGCGCTCGCCAATAGTCCAGCAGATCGCGGAGGGACGTCTCGAGGGGCGTGGTCGGCTCCCAGCCCGTTCGCTCGCGGAACCGCGACGAGTCGAGCGCGAGCGTGGCCGCGGTGCCCTGTCTCGTGCGGGCAGGGTCGAGCTCGGCGCGCAACGGTATGCGTGCCGACCGCATCAGCAGCGACAGGACGTGCTGGATCGTGACCGCACGACCGGTCCCGACATTGAAGACTTCGGCACCGGGGCCGCCGATCGCCACGGCGCGTGCGTACGCGTCGGCCATGTCACGCACATCCAAGAAGTCACGCCGAGCGTCGAGTGACCCGTGACGCACCACCGGTTCGGTCTGGCCCGCCTCCGCTTCGGCGATCTGCTTCGCGAACGCGGAGGCGACGAGGCCCGGATGCTGTCGCGGACCGATCTGGTTCGTCGGCCGCAAGACGACGACAGGTCGGCGTTCGCGGTCCCCGACCTCACGCGCGAGCGCCTCGGCCGCGACCTTCGTCGCCGCGTACGGATTCTCGGGATGTATCTCGGCCCGCTCGTGGACGGGGTTGGTCGTTGGCGAGCCGTACACCTCGGCGCTCGACGCGAGGACGAGCGACGCATCCGGTGCGGCGTCGAGCGCGCTCAGCAGCGCGGCTGTGCCAAGGACGTTCACGCGCACCGCGCGCACGGGATCGCGCGCGGCCTCGGTCGGGATGGCCTGTCCCGCGAGGTGGACGACCGCATCGGGCTTCGCGTGGGTCAACGCGCGGCGCAGGTCTTCCACGGAGGTGATGTCGCCGTGATGGAGATGCAGGTCGTTCGCGACCGCCGCGAGATTCGGGTGCGGCGGATCCTCGAACGCGAGACCGTGCACCTCGTCGCCGACGGCGACGAGCCGTTCAGCCAGATGGCTGCCGGCGAATCCGGTGATGCCCGTGATGAAGACGCGGCGCACCGGAGAAGGCTACCCAACGCGCGGCGAGCGGCCCGATCGTTTGGCTATCCCGCCGCGGCGGGGACCGGCTCGGCCGCGAGTGGCAAGCGGATCGTGAACGTGCTGCCGCGCCCCTCAGCGCTCGTGACATCCACGCTCCCGCGATGCTGCTCGACGACCTGCCGAACGATGGCTAGGCCGACCCCACTCCCGGCGATGCGACCGGCGACGTTCGCGCCGCGCGTGAAGCGCTCGAAGATGCGCGCGCGGTCCGTCTCGGGGATGCCGATGCCCTCGTCGATGACATCGATGACCGCGGTGTCCCCGTGCTCGACACCGACGCGGACGCGCACCTTGCCATCGGGGCGGTTGTACTTGATCGCGTTGCCGACGAGGTTCGAGAGGGCGCGCTCGAGACGCGAGCGGTCCCACTCGCCGACGACCGGCCCATCAGCTTCGACCGAGAGCACCTGACCATGCGCGAGCTGCACCGACTCGGCCACGACCGTGCGCGCGAGGTCGACGAGGTCGAACCGCGTCGGCCGCACGCCGACGCTCGGATCGGCCTGGCGGCGTACGAGTTCCAGCAGCTCCTCGATGAAGGCGGTCATGCGAGCGACCGAGCCAAGGATCCTCGTGATGGCCGGCTCCGGCGAAGACTGTCCGTCCTCGCGCTGCTGCTTGCGCTGGACCATCTGAGCGGACGCGCTGATCACCGTGAGCGGCGTCTTCAACTCGTGCGCGACCGCCGAGAGGAAGTCATCGCGCGTCCGCACGGACTGCTGCACTTCGTAGAAGAGACGCGCGTTCTCGACCGAGAGCGCGATCCGGCGCGCAAGCTGCTTCGCGAGGTCGAAGTCCTCCTCGGTGAAGTGGCGTCCAGACCCTGATGTCAGGAACGTGACCGCGCCAAGGATCCGGTCACCGACGAGGAGCGGCATCGCGATGAACGATCGCGGGCCGAGCTTGCGGTAGAGCTCCAGCTCGTCAGGATGGCGCGCGACGCCGGCGAGGAACTCATCGCTGATCCGGGTCATGAGCACGGGCGCGCCGCTCGTGATGGCCCGCGCGATCGGGCCGTGCGACTCCGCCGATGGCTGGGACGGCGGGAACCGCTCGTGGAGCTCGCGCGCGAGGTGCTCGAGCGCCGGGTCGGCCGTCGCGACCGCGGCGCGCGCGAGGACGCCTCCCTCCATGACGTCGACGACGCACCAGTCCGCGAACCCGGGCACGGCGACGCGAGACGCGCGACGAAGGCTGTCCGCGTAATCGAGCGACGACGAGAGCGAGTCACCCGCGGCTGCGAGCAACCGGAGCTCGTCCTCGCGCCGGGCGACCGCACTCTGCATGGTGCGCATCGCCGTCGCGAGCCGTTCGACCTCGACTCCCCCGCCCTCGGACGTCGGGATCATCGGGCGCTCGCCGCGCGCGATCCCCGACGCGACCTCGGAGAGCTCGAGGAGCGGGCGCGCGAGCCGCGTCGCGATGAAAGTCGCGATGAGGCCTGCCGCCGTGAGCGCCGCGATGACCGCGATGACGTCCGACAGCAGCCGTGATGCGAGCTCAGCGTCAAGACCCGCGACCGGGCGCGCGATCGACATGACCCAGCCGGCTCGCGCGATGGGCACGAGCGCACCGAACTGCGGATCGCCGCCGAACGGCGTCGCGACGCCGTCGATCGGCACCGTCTTGCCGGCGAGCGCGTCCTTCACGCCGGGCGCGGCCGACACGTCGATCTCAGAGGTCGCCGGCTCTTTGCGCCCGGAGTCGTACACGACTCGCCCCGTTTCATCGATGAGGGCCAGACGCGCATCGGGCGGGTAGTCGGGCCGCAGGACTTCGATGACCTTCTCGGGGTAGAAGGCGGTGACGACGTAGCCACGCGTCTGGCCGCTTGCGTTGCGGATCGGCTCGCCGAAGGCGACGGTGATCGCGGCGGACTGGAGCCCGGTGATCGACCCGCTCCACACCTTTGGCGCTCCTGACTTGAGCGCGACCATATACGGCCGGCTCGAGAGGTCGACGCCGACGCCCTCGCCGGTCCCGGTCGCGACGACCTTTCCCGATGTGTCGGTGATGAAGTACGCGCGGATCTCGGGGTACTGCTTCATCACGGAGCTCAGGAATTGGCCGAACGTCGCCTGGTCCAACGGCTGCGTCGATGCTCCGAGGAGGCCGGCGATCGCGAACGTCGAGTTCTCGAGGTCGCGAAGGAAGCTCTCGACGATCGCGGCGCCGTCGCGCGCGGCCGTCGTCGTGGACGCCGCCTCCGCGGCACGACGGTCGCGGAGCTGGTCGTTGTACGACAGCGCGACGACGACGACCAGCGGCAGCGCAAGCGCGCCGACGAGGATGATCAAGCGCTGCGCAAGCGTCAGCGGTCGGCGCAGGAGCGAACGCATCTCGACTCATTCTGCGGGCAGGCGCCGTAAAGAACGAGAGAGCTCGGTTGGTCCGCCGCTCGTTATCCTCGGCGCGTGCCGACTGGCCCGACACGACGTGTCCTCGTCGTAGACGATGAGCCACAGGTGCGCGCGACCGTGCGTGAAGCGCTCGCGCTGGAAGGCTATGAAGTCACGGAGGCGAGCAACGGAGCGGAGGCGCTCGCGCTGCTGCAAACGGCGCAGCCCGAGGCCATCGTCCTCGACCTCTGGATGCCGGTGATGGATGGCTGGACTTTCCGGCGCGCGCAGCTCGCGTCGCATCCGCAGATCCCGGTGATCGTCGTCTCCGCGCTCGACCTCTCGAGCGAACGTGTCGAAGAGTTGCGCGCCAGCGCGATCATCGGTAAGCCGTTCGACCTCGACACGCTCTACGCGGCCGTGGAGGACGTCCTCAAGAAACGGGCCTAGCGCGCCGCGCGCGCGATGAGCATGCCGGCCTGGCGCGTGACCGGTAGAGCGAAGTCGAAGCGGTCGACCTGGCAGGCGAGCTCCGCATCACGCCGAGGGAACCAGTCGGGCCAGCCGCTCGCGAGGTGGTCGCCCGGTAGATAGATCGGCGGGATCACCGGTCGCTCACCTCGCATCAGGCCGGCGATGTAGTCAGCGCACGCGACGTCCTCGTTCCGTCCCGCATCGTTCGGACCCATCGCGACGATGGCCACCTCATCCGCGACGCCCGCGAGGTAGCGAGCCGTCGCGCCAGCGATCACGAGCGAGCCGAGCAGGATCGCGCGGGCGTTACTCGCGGCGACGACGCCCTGAGTGCCGGAGCTCGTCCGCTGGACGACGCGTCGGCCGCTGAGATCGAGCCGCTCGATGACCGACGGCGAGTTGCCCACGTCGAAGCCGGGGATGGGCTTGCCCTCGATCTCGCCGCTGAGGAAGAGCGACGCGTCGCCCTGTTTCATACGCAGCGCCTCCTCGTGGTCCGCGAGGAGCACGATCTCGCGCGCGCCGGCGGCAACGCAGAACGCCGCGGTCGTGAACGCGCGGAACACGTCGACGATGACGGCGTGCCCTTTCGCGTCCCGCGCACCCTCAAGACCGAGCGCGACGTGGACGTTCAACGCGTGCGCGTGACCTGGCCCGTCGCGAGGTCATAGCGAAACGACGCGAACGCCGCCGCCGGCGCCTGTGGGGTCGTCGCGAGCTGCACGTAGTCGACACGAACGGACGGCGCGGCGTCGTTCATGACGAAGGCGTTCGCGGTCCACGCGGCATTTCCGGCCCGTGCCCAGCCGTCACGCACTTCGCGACCGCCGCCCCGCTCGACGACCTGGAAGGCGGCGGCGATGTCGAACGCCTCGGGGAGCGCAGGTGGACGCGCGGAGATCTGGCCGACGTTCACGACCGTCTGAGTGCCGACGGAGACGTTCACCGAACGTCGGTCGTCTTGATCCAATCGTACGAAGCTGAACGACATCGACACCGGGCGATCCGCACCGAAGCCGGTCGAGAGAGGCGGCGCTTGTGCACGCCAGATCGCATTCGCACCGGTGACCATCACGGGCCCGTTGAGCGCCGTCCGGGCCTGGATCCGAGCGAGCCCGAACAGATGCGCCTGTGCCGGCGGCGCGCCCGTGTTCGCGTCGATCGCCGCATCGATCGTCGGTTGGCCCACGATCGAGCCGCTCGTGTAGAGAGCGCGGTACAGCGGGATGCCGAGCTCCGGCTCCTGCGTAAGCACGACCCGGACAAGCCACGTGCGCGTGTTGCTCCGAAAACCGCCACCGCCGACCCGCTCGGCACTCGCCAGCGCGTCCTGCCACGTCGCCTTCCACTCACCGAGCGGAGTGTCCCCGAGGATGAGTCCGTCCTCCTCGTCGCGCTTCGTCTCCATCGCGTTCTGGTCCCCGTCGGGGAACCCGACGCGGACGTAGGCCGTAACGCCGCTCGACTTGAAGTAGAAGTTGTACTTCTCCGGCCGCTCGAGCGCGTGCGAGTCGGAGCGCAGGCGCACGACCGCCGCAACGAGCGGTGCGCCGGGCTCGACCTTCGCGACGGACTCACGCGCGAGGCGCAACGCGTCGTCGAAAGCCAGCGAGGTCGCGCGCGCCTGGCTCACGCCGAAGAACACTCCACTCGCGATCGCGACGGCGGCGAGGCTCCGGCCGAGCAGCCCAAGGCCCCGTGGCGAGAGCGAGAGACGCGAGAACGGGTCGGTGGCGTTGCGCACGCCCTCGCCCAGGAGGTTGAAGACGAACACCGCGGCGCAGACGACGACCCCGGGGACGAACGCGACGTACTGGTTGCTGAAGGCGTACTGCTGCGCTCCGGCGAGCATCTGTCCCCACTCGGGCGCGCGGTCGCGTGCGGGAAGGATCGGCCGGTTCTGCGCGTCGACGAGGAACGCGCCGCCGGACATGAATACGCCGAGGAATCCGAGCTCGGCGAGAAGCAGAAGGGTCGAACCGGCCTCGAGCGAAAAGAGGCCGAAGAGCTGCGGAGCGAGGCCGCGAAGGACGTGACGCCGGAGCAGACCCGACGTTCGGGCGCCGAGCGCTCGCGCGGCTTCGACATATCCCGTCGCGCGGATGCGCACGACTTCGCTGCGCACGAACTGCGCACCCTCGGCCCAGCCGACGAGACCGAGCGCGAGCGTGAACCCGAGGACCGCGTGCTCCCGCAAGGCGACGGCGATGAGCAGGGCAAGGAGAAATTGAGGGATTCCCCCAACGGCGTTCGTGATCGTCGCGAGGCCACGGTCGACGACGCCACCGAACCATCCGCCGAGGACGCCAACGACGATCGCGAGCGACGCACGAATGAACAGCGCAAGCAGCACGACGGTGAAAGTGAGGCGGGCGCCGTAGAGAACGCGCGCGAGCTGATCGCGCCCGAGCGGGTCGGTGCCGAGGGGGTACCACTGATCAGGCGGCGAAGGCGGCACCGCGAACTTGCCGTCCGGGAAGAAGAGGACGATGCGTTGCGCGTTCGGGTCCCCGGCGGCGAGCTGCGGCCCGAACAGCGCGACCACCGCGAGCGCAAGTGCTCCAACAAGCCCGGCGACGAGCGCCGGGTTCGCGATGACTCGACGGAGGTCGTCGCGCGTCATCTCGCGGTCACCGCGATCGCGCGGGACGCGGCGGTGATGGCGAGGCCGAGGAGCGACGTCGTGAGTGCAAAGACCACGGCGGTGAGCGTCGCGAACGGGATGTCGCCCTTCGCGAGCGCGAGCACGAACCCGTAGCCCGCCCCGTTCCACGTGAACATGTACTCGACGATCGCGAGCGATGACAGGCTCGTCTTCGCGCCGAGCGCCAGGCCCGCCAGGATGGCTGGCGCGGCATTGCGCATCACGTGGCGCGTCGCGATGAGGAGCGGACCGAGGCCCTTCGCGAGCGCGGTCACGACGTGCGGTGCGTGCTGCGCCTCGTCGAGCGCGGTCGCGGTGGTGCGGAACACGTATGCCGCAGGCCGCATCGCGAGCGCGATCGCCGGCAGGATGATGTGCGCGTCGAGCCCAAAGCCGCCGGACACCGGCGCGATGAGCTTCTGCGTCCGCAAGTACACGAACACGACGACGAGCTGCAGAAGCAGCGCCCAGAAGAAGGACGGCAGCGACGCGCCGACGGTGCCGACGGTCCACGCCGCGGCGCGGATGGAGCGCCGGCCCGTGAACGCGTACGCGACCCCGGCGAGGAGGCCGATCGCGATAGCGGCCGCGAGCGCGGCGGCGAGCAGGATCGCGCTCCGGCTCACCGCCGTCCAGAGCGCCTCGGGGAGCGAGAGCCCGCGGAACGGCTCGCGGCCGACGAGGAGCAGGCCGAGGGTGAGATCGGTGAGCGGGGCGGCGTGGATGCTCGCGTCAGTCAGCCAGACGATGAGGAGGACCGTGAGGAGGGTCGACGCGGTCCCGATGAGCAGGCGGCGGCGCATCGTCGTCTCTAGAGCACGGTCGCGGTGAACGGTCTGCGGCCCGTCTGGAACCGCTCGAGCGAGAGATCGGAGATGTCGAGCGCGCGCGCCTTTCCGTCGAGCATCTCCTCGACGATCAGGCGCGCGGTCGCCGGCGTGTGCATGAAGCCGTGCCCGCTGAATCCCGCCGCGATGTACAGGCCTTCGACGCCAGGCACCGCACCGACGATCGGGTGGTCGTCTGGCGTCATCTCGTAGTAGCAGGACCACGACGAGCGGATCTCCAGATCCGCGAACGCGGGGTGGCGCCACGCGGCGCGCGCCTTCACCCAGGGCTCCAGCGCTTGCGGCACCTCGAGCGGGGTGTACTCGCCGGGGTACGCCTTCGGCGGCGCACTCGGACCTTTCTCGATAGACCCGTCAGCGGTCAGGTTGGGCATCGCAAAACGGACCTGATTGGCTCTTGGGCGGAAGTGGAAGCCCGACTCCCACTCGATCGTCATCGGCGAACGGGAGAGCTGTGGGATCGGCTGCGACTCCATGATCGAGCGCGCGTACGGCCAGATCGGCACGGTCACACCGGCCGTCGCCGCGAGCGGCGCGGTCCAGCACCCGGTCGCGAGGAGGACGCGATCCGCCGCGAGGACACCCTCGTCCGTCCGTACACCCGTCACGCGGTCGCCGTTCCGCACGACCTCGCGCACCGTGACCCCCTCGCGGATCTTCACGCCGCCGAGCGTCGCGAACGCGGCGAAGCCGGCGAGCGCCTGCAGCGGGTCGCCGTAGCCGTCCTCCGCGCCGAAGCGCCCTCCGGTGACGTCGTCGACGCGCATGCCCGGGACGAGCTCGGCGATCTGGATGCGATCGACCATCTCGACATTCACGCCGACGCTCTCGTAGAGCGGCATCGGCTCGCGCAGCTGCGCGAGGCCCTCCTCGGTGTTCGCGATGAACAGGTAGCCGCGCTGACGGAAGTCGTGGCGCGCGGCGGTGAGGTCGTCGAAAGATCGCCAGAACGCGATCGCGAGCTTCGACATGCGGACGTCCAGCTCGTCGACGAACTGCGTCCGGATGCCGCCAAGGCCGCCACGGCTCGTGCCGCTCCCGAGTTCGCCGCGCTCGAGCAGCGTGACGTCGGGCTCGCGCCGCTCCGCGAGGAAGTACGCGACCGCGGCGCCCACGACCCCGCCGCCGACGATGATCGTGCTCACTCGATCTCCGTGAACCGGTAGCGGCCCTCTTCCTCCGTGATCCTGCCGAACCGAGGCACGTCGTGCGTGAAGGCGACGGCCCACTTCTCCTGGATCGCGCGCGGGAGGATGACCTTCTTCGCGGCGAGCGAATCCAACGGGAAGAGGTCCTGCGACGGGATCCATGGAAGCGGCAGGTGGTGACGGTCGGGCATGAAGTCGGAGGAGAAGAAGAGCGTGTCTCGGCCGTCGGAGACGCGCACGGTCTGCGTCCCGCGGGTGTGACCCTGGATGCGGTCGAGGCGGATACCGGGCACGATCTCGACGGCCTCGTCAATGAGCTCGAGCTTCCCGGTCTCCTCGAGCGGCGCGAAGTCGTCGGGCAGGTACGAGGCACGCGTGCGCTCGTTCGGGCTGATCGCGTCGAGCCACTCGAGCCGCTGGAACACGTAGCTCGCGCGCGGGAACGTCGCGACGACGCGGTCGGACGCGCGATGGGTGTTCCCGCCGGCGTGATCGAAGTGGAGATGCGTATTGATGACGAGCGTGACCTCGTCGGGCCGCACGCCGCGCCGCGCGAGCTCGCCCAGCAGGCGCGGCGGCTCGTCGACGCCGAAGTTGCGCTTCTGCTTCTCGTTCAGCTTCGGGCCGGCGCCGGTCTCGACGAGAACGACGTTCGTCCCGTCGCGGATGAGCAGGCAGTTCATGTCCATCGCGACGCGGTTCAGCTCATCCGCGGGCTTCTGCTTCTCCCACAGCACCTTCGGCACGACGCCGAACATCGCGCCGCCGTCAAGGCGGAAGATGCCGTCGCTGAAGATCTCCACCTGGAAGCGCCCGATGCGCACGGAAGTCAGTATGGAGAGCCATGGAGATGCGCGAATTCCGCGACGGCGACGGCGCCGCGCTGCGGGCGTTCTGGCAGACGTGCGGCATCAAGATCCGACCAGGTGACGATGACGCGGCGCTCGCGCGATTCGCTGCGCGCAATCCCGGGACCTTCCTGCTCGCCGTCGACGAACGCGGCATCGCCGGCTCCGCGCTCGGCGGCTGGGATGGCCGACGCGGCTGGCTCTATCACGTCGCGGTGCGGTCCGATCTCCGTCGTCACGGCGTCGGTGGCGAGCTCGTGCGCGCGATCGAGGAGCGGCTGCGAGCCGCAGGATGTCTGAAGATCAATCTCATCGTGTGGGACGACAACACCGGCGCGATGCGCTTTTGGGAATCCAGCGGCTACGCGCGCGCGACGACCGTCGAGTTCGAGAAACACCTATGAGCGACGCGATCCGCAGGCAGTTCGGTCCAGCGGCGGAGGCGTACCTCGCGTCTGCGGTGCACGCGCAGGGCGAGGACCTGGCCAACGTGGTCGCGTTCCTCGATCCCCAGCCGGACGAGACCGTGCTTGACCTCGGCTGCGGCGTCGGCCACACGCTGCGCCGCGTCGCGCCACGCGTCCGGCTCGCGATCGGCGCCGACGCGACGCCGGGCATGCTCGACGGCGCGCGCACGCTCATGGAGCGCGAGGGAATCACGAATGTCGCGCTCGTCGTCACGATGGCCGAGGCGCTCCCTTTCCTCGATGCGTCGTTCGACGCGGTCAGCTGCCGGCTCGCGGCGCATCACTTCGCCGACGTGGAGCGGGCATTCGTGGAGGTCGCGCGCGTGCTGCGACCTGGCGGCCGGTTCGTGCTCTCCGACAACTACGCACCCGACGACGCCGCGCTGGACAGATGGATCAACGAGCTCGAGGCCGTCCGCGATCCGTCGCACGTGCGCGAGCACACGATCGCGCAGTGGCGCGAGCTTCTCGCGGGCGCGGGACTCGCCGTGACCGACGAGGCGCGCTCGGTCACGCGACTCGAGACGGAGCCGTGGCTCGCGCGATCGCGCACGGCGGAACGCGAGGCCGAACGCGCGAGGCAGATGCTGCGCGAGGCGTCGCCCGCCGCACGCGAGGTCTTCGCCGTCGCGGACGGCACGTTCCAGCTGCTCAAGGTCGTCCTGCGGGCGACGACCGTAGCATCCGGCCGTGCCTGACCGGCCGCTCCCGCTCACTGCGCGCGAGCCACCACGTGGTGCGCTCTGGGGTCCCGAGACCCTCGACCGGTCGGGCCTCGACATCCTGCGCGCGAGCATCGAGCACACGCTCCCGGATCCACCGCTCTCCCGCCTCACGGGCCTTCGGCTCACCGAGGCCGGTCTCGGTGTCGCCAGCGCCGCGATGCCCGCCAGCCTTTGGTGGCAATCCGGCGCGGGCGTGTTCCTCGCGGGCACGATCGCATTCGTCGCCGACCTGCCTCTCGGCGCCTCGGTCATGAGCGGCGCGCCACCGGGTACAGGCGTGAGCACGTCCGAACTCTCCGTGAGCTTCGTGCGGCCGGCGACGATCCGCAGCCAGTCGATCATCGGACGCGCGCGCCTCATTCACTCCACCCGATCGCTCGGGCTCGCCGAAGCCACGATCGAGGACGCGCGCGGGCGCCTGCTCGGCCACGCGACATCGCGGTGCGTCTTCGTCGCGCTGGACCCTCGCATGCTCCCGCCTCGGGTCGACGCTGAGCCGCGCGGGGACACACCCGATCCATACCAGCGCGCGGTGGAAGGCGACGTCCGCGGTCAGACGTATTGGGACTCCACGGCGGGTGAGGCGTTCATGCGCGAAGTCGCCGCCGGTGAGTTCGTGCCGCCTGCGTTCCTGTTACTCGGTCTGCGCGCCATCGACGGGAGCGAAGGCAACGCGCGCCTTGCGGTCTCGACCACGGCGTGGCTGTGCAATGCCTTCGGTGTGGTGTATGGCGGGGTGATCGCGTTTCTCGCCGACGCCGCGATGACACTCGCGGTCGCGAGCACGGTGGCCGCCGCCACCGCGTACAGCCCGCTCGACATGAAGGTGCATTTCCTCCGTCCCGTGCGTCCTGGCGATGACGACCTCAGCGCCCACGCGACCGTCATCCATCGGGGACGCACCATCGCCGTCGTGACGTGCGAGATCACCGACGCGCGCTCGCGGTTGGTCGCACTGGCGTCGGCGTCGGTGCTGATCCTTCCGGGCCGGCCCTGGGAGCGTCCGGTGCACGTCGCGGATGAGTTCACCCAGGACGCCGCCGGCGGGTGAGGCTCGCGGATCTCCCTGTCGTCCGACGCGTCCCGGTCGCGACCGCGGCGCAGATGGCCGAGGCCGATCGCATCGCGTCAGATGGGCTCGGGATCCCGCTCGACACGCTCATGGAGAACGCATCACGTCAGATCGCAGCGGTGACGCGCGTGTGCTTCGGCGATCTCTCGGGAAAGCAGGTCGTCGCGCTCGTCGGCAAGGGCAACAATGGCGGCGACGCGATGGGCGCGCTGCCCTACCTGCGCGACGCGGGCGCGCTGGTCGAGGCGTACGCGATCGCGGCGCGCGACGAGCTCGGCGTGCTCCCGGGGATCCGTCACGACGCCCTCACGAAGGGCGGCATCGCCGTCCACGAGACCGGGCCCATGGAGGATCGCGCCATCGTGTGGCACCTTCAGCATGCTGACGTCGTCATCGACGGGCTCCTCGGGTACAGCGCTCTGAAACCGGCGCGCGGAGAGGTCGCTCGCCTCATCGTGCTCGCGACCGCGGCCGACGCTCCGAGGAATACGGTCGCGGTGGACCTGCCGTCGGGCCTTCATCCGGACCTCGGCGCGCGGCCCCTCGAGCGCGAAGGCGCCATCATGCACGTCGCGATCACGGCCACCCTCGCGCTTCCGAAGCCAGGCCTGCTGGTGAAGGCTGCCCGGCCTTACGTCGGAGAGGTCATCGTCGCGGACATCGGGATCCCCGATGAGGCATTCAAGCGTCTCGGCATCGAGACGCGCGGTCTGTTCTCGCGCGGAGACCTGGTGCGTGTCTCGCGCTAAGCGGACCGATAATCCAGCGATGCCATTACAAGGAAAGCGCGTCGCGTTCCTTGGCGGCGGAACGATGGCCGAGGCGATGATGCGCGGCCTGTTCGAGAAGCACCTCGTGCCGCCGTCGCACGTGCTCGTCACCGGCCCGCGCCGCGAGCGGCGGTCCGACCTCACGAAGCGCTTCGGTGTGAAGGCGCTCGCGTCGAACGCCGAGGCCGCAGCCGGCGCCCATATCGTCATCCTCTCGGTGAAGCCACAAGTCCTCCCGGCCGTGCTGCGCGAGCTCAAGGGGAAGCTGGACGACGAGCAGCTCGTCATCTCGATCGTGGCCGGCGCGACGATGGCGTCGCTTCGCGGCGGGCTCGGTCATGCGGCCGTCGTGCGCGCGATGCCGAACACGCCGGCGCAGATCGGCATGGGCGTGACCGCGTGGACCGCGACCGAGGCGGTGGGTCGCGAGCAGCGCGATCGCGCGAAGGCCATCCTCGGCGCGCTCGGCGAGGAGCTCGAGGTCGACGAGGAGAACCTCGTCGACATGGCGACCGCGCTCTCGGGCACCGGGCCGACGTATGTCTTCCTGCTCATGGAGGCGCTCGTCGACGCGGGCGTGCACCTCGGCTTCTCCCGCCGCGTCGCGGAAGAGCTCGTGCTGCGCACGGTCGAGGGATCCGCGGCGTTCGCGCGCCAGAGCGGCCGGCACCTCGCCGAGCTGCGGAACATGGTCACGTCCCCTGGCGGGACGAGCGCCGCCGCGATCTACGAGCTCGAGAAGGGCACGATGCGCACGGTCCTGAGCCGCGCCGTGTACGCGGCGTACCGGCGCACGCGCGAGCTTGGCGCCGAGGCCGAGGCGCGCTCGAAGAAGGACGACGCGTGATGCGCTGGATCGTCATCGCGGTCGCACTCCTCGCGGGCATCTGGCTCCTCGGGTACGACCAGCGCACCGACGACACCGGCGTCGAGGTCGCGCTCATCGTCGCGATCGCGCTCGCGCTCACCGCCGCGGCGCCGCGTGCCGCGCACGCGATCGCGCTCGGCGTCGGCCTCCCGATCGCGGCGAGCGCGGTGTGGAATGGGAGCTACGCCGGGGTCACGGCACAGCTCGTTGCGCTGGCGGGCGCGTGCATCGGGTACGTGATGCGGCGGGGAGTCGCGACGCAGACCGGCTAGGCGACCTGCGTGACCTCGAAGCGCTCGCCGGCCTTGCTGATATTCGCGACCGCGTCGACCGAGCTCTTCCACGTGACGCCGCCCGCGTTCAGCGCCTCGAACGTCTTCGCTGCAGAGACGCGCGGCCACATGAGCACGGTGTGCTCGTGCGGCGCGCCCTCTTTCAGAAAGCGCACGAGATCGTCGAGCGACTCGAGCACGACCGCGGCACCCGAGGACGTCCCCTCAGGTGCCCACTTCATCGGGCGCGGTGACCATGAGGCGATCCAGCTCGGCGCGGCACCGTCGTTGCCGACGACCGCGACGAGGGGTGTCGGACCGAATTCCCAGAGCCACGAGGCCGTCTCGGCGAGGGTCTCCGGGTCGGCGAGGGGACGCCATTCGGCGTCGGCCGGCGGGAGCTCCACGACGTAGCGGTCGTAGGCGACCTGGCTCACCTGCATTTTCGGCGTGATTATCTCCCTGGCCGCAAGGCTCGCGGCTCACCGAGATGGTCGGCGAGCGGTAGTACTTCGGTACTGGCAGTTGGCACGGCGGGAATCGGCTTCACGCATGATCGCCGGTAGCGTCGTTGACGTGCAGCGCCTTTCCGATGAGGACGTCGACCGAATCGCCAGCCGCGTCGCGGCGCGACTACTCGGGCAGATCGTGTTGATCGCGCTCGCCGCGGTCGCCGCGATCTGGGTGCTGCCATACATCGTGTTTGCCCTCCTCGGGTCCGTGGCAAAAGCGACGACGTCGCTGCCTCTCCCGGTCTCAGTGGCGATCCTCGCGACGATCCTGGCCGCGCCCGTCATCGCCCTGATCCTGATGCGAACGCGACGAATTCGGGGCGGTTAGCCGCTCCTCCGGAGCCGAGGGTCGAGCGCGTCGCGCAGGGCGTCGCCGAGGAAGTTGAAGGCGAACACCGCGGTGAAGATCGCGATCCCGGGCCCGACGCTCATCCACCACTTCAGGTTCGGCAGGTAGCGCTGCGAGTAGTTGATGTCCTGTCCCCACGACGGCTCCGGCGGCTGCGCGCCAAGGCCGAGGAACGACAGGGCCGCTTCGGCGAGGATCGCGAAGGCCGTCGAAAGCGTCGCCTGCACGATGAGTGCGTTCATGACGTTCGGGAAGATGTGGCGCAGCACGATGCGCAGCGGCGTCGCGCCGATGGTGCGCGCCGCGACGATGTATTCGCGAGCGCGCACCGCGAGCACCTGCCCGCGCGTGAGGCGCGCGTACGCGGGGATGGCGACGATGCCGATCGCGATCATCGCGTTCTCGATCTTCGGCCCGAGCGCTGAGGTGATGCCGATCGCGAGGATGAGCGCGGGGAACGCGAGGAGCGCGTCGATGCCGCGCATGACGATGAGGTCCCACTTCCCGCCGAGGTAACCGGCGGCGAGACCGAGGGACGTGCCGACGATGAGGCCGATCGACACGCTGATCGCGCCGACCCACAGTGAGATGCGCGCGCCCCAGATCACGCGCGAGAGGACGTCGCGACCGAGGTCGTCGGTGCCGAGCCAGTGCTGCGGTCCCGGCGGGATGAGCGCGCTCAGCACGTCGACCTTCTTCGGGTCGTACGGCGCGACGAACGGCGCGAAGATCGCGGCGAAGACCCAGGCGAGGATGATCGCACCGCCCACGATCATGCGCGGGTTGCGGCGCAGGAAGTACAGCGCCGAGCCGAGGCGATCGTCGCGCGTCCGGCCGAGCGCGAGCGGGACGGTCGCGCCCGCCATCAGGCCGTCACCGATTCGTACGAGATGCGCGGGTCGAGCCACGCATACAGGACGTCCACGAGCAGCGTGCTGAGCATGAACGAGAGCGCGGACACGAGCACGACGCCCTGCACGACGGGGTAGTCGTGCGACGGGATCGCCTGCACGGCGAGCCGTCCCACGCCGGGCCACGAGAAGATCGTCTCCGTGATCACGGCGCCTTCGATGATCGCCCCGATCTGGATGCCGATGAGCGTGACGACGGGGATGAGCGCGTTCTTCAGCGCGTGCCGCATGATGACGACCCGCTCGCGAAGGCCCTTCGCGCGTGCGGTGCGCATGTACTCGTGGCCAAAGACCTCGAGCAGGCTCGAGCGCACCTGACGCAGGTTCAGCGCGAGGCTGGCCGTCGCGAGCGTCACCGCCGGCAGCACGAGGCGCCGGAGGTTCTCGCCGACGTCCTGTGTGATGGGCACGTAGCCGCCCGGCGGGAAGATGCGTCCGGGTATGACGTAGGCGAACAGGAGGATGAGGACGACGCCGAGGAAGAACGACGGGAACGACACGCCCATGAGCGTGATGCTCGTCGACAACAGGTCGATCACGGAGTTGCGCTTGACCGCGGAGAGGATGCCGATGACGAGCGCGAGAGTGATCGAGATGGTCAGCGCCGCGAGC
>JBIOUD010000151.1:0-18773 GCA_044866725.1 Candidatus Limnocylindria bacterium
GGAGCTCGGCGGTCGTGAGCTCGGTCGCGCGGGCGGAGTAGTAGTCGAGGTCCTCGACGAGGTGCTTCGCCGCGGCGACCGCATCGGGCGCGAACGCGCCCTCGGCCACCGCGATCTCCGTGAAGACCTCGCGGAGCGGCTTCTGCCGGCGGCCGCTCGCCTCGGTCGCGCGGGCAAGCTCCGCGCCGGGGAATCCATAGAGCGACGAGACCGCCAGGCTGTAGACATGCCGAGAGTCCGAGGGAAGCGCGACAGCCGAGAGGAACGAGATGAGCAGGCGGATCTCTGGCCGCTCGTAGAGCTGTCCCCCGCCCGAGAAGTGCGCCGGGATCTGGCGCCGCGCGAGTGCGTTCAGAAAAGGTATCGCATCGTTGTTGTTCCGGACGAGGATCGCGAAGTCGCCGTAACGGCGCTGGCGGCGGAGCGCCTCGCGCGCGATGAGGTTCGCGACCTCTTCGGCCTCATCCGCGCCGCTCACGTACTGCAGGTGGTCGACCTCGACCTCGTCCGCGATCGGCGGGCGCCCGCGAAGATGCTTCTCGATCCCGAGGCTCGACTCAAGGCGGTCGGGGTTCTTGCTGATGAGGTGGTAGGCCGCGTCGAGGATGCCCTGCGACGAGCGGCGGTTCTCGAGGAGCGTGACGACCGCCGCGTCGGGATACGCCTTCCGGAACGCCGCGAAGTTGCCCAGCGTCGCGCCGCGCCACGCGAAGATCGACTGGTCATCGTCGCCGACGACGGTGAGGTTCCGGTGGGGCTCGACGAGGCGTGAGATGAGCTCGAACTGCGCCGAGTTCGTGTCCTGGAACTCGTCGACGAGGACATAGCGGAAGCGGTTCTGGAGCCGGCGCGCCGCCCCGGGATGGTCACGCAGGAGGCGCAGGCACAGGGCGATCTGGTCGCCGAAGTCGATGACGCCCTTCGTCTCCTTGAGCCGCGTGTACGCGGCGTAGACCGCAGCGAGCTCCTCCTGGGACTCCGCCTCGTCGGCTCGGACATCAGCGTCGATACCCTCGCCTACTGCGGCGCGCAGCCCGGCGGCGTAGGCCGCGTACTGCTCGGCCGACACGTCCTCGTCACGCGCGCGCCCGAAGAGGTCGAGCAGCGCGCGGACGTAGCGCAGCGGGTCACCGGCCGGCCTGTATTTGCGCAAAGGCAGGTCGTACAGGTTCTCGCGCACGAAGATCACCTGCTCCGCTTGCGAGAGAACGCGCAGCTCTCCGGAGCGGCCGAGCTCGAGCGCGAACTCGCGGAAGACCTCGTCGCCGAATCCGTGGAAGGTCTTGATCGCGGCGTCGTTCAGCCCCATCTCGGTGTTGAGGTCGACGCGTTCCTGCATCTGCGCCGCGGCCTTCTCGGTGAACGTCACGGCGAGGATCTCGTGCGGCCTCGCGGCGCCGGCCGCGATGAGGTGGACGATGCGCGCTGTCAGGACGTGGGTTTTCCCGGTGCCCGCGCCGGCGACGATGAGAAGCGGACCCGTCCCATGCTCCGCCGCGCGGCGCTGCTCGTCCGTGAGAGTGGCGAGGATGTTCGGGCGCGGCACCGCGCCGAGCCCGAATTCAAGCTGCTCGGTCACGGACCGGCGCTGGGAAGCAGTTCGACCATCCGTTCCATTCTATTTCGCGACCAACTCACCCTATTTCGCGAGCGATTCGGCGAGCGCGACGAGCGTCCGCACCGACGGGCCCGACGGTCCCCGAGGCGCGTACGAACGGTCACGGTCGTTCCACATGACGCTCGCGATGTCGAGGTGCGCCCACTCGGTGCCGTCCTCCACCACCGCCTCGAGGAACGCGGCGGCCTTGATCGCGCCGCCCTCGCGCCCGGCGCTGTTCCGGATGTCGGCGACCTCGCCCTTGATCTCGTCCTGGTATTCGGGCGTGAGCGGCATCGGCCAGACGCGTTCCCCCGCCTCGCTCGCGACGCGGCGGACCTCATCGACGAACGAGCTCGGCTTGCCGAACAACCCGATGAAGTACGGGCCGAGCGCGACGGCGATCGCGCCGGTGAGCGTCGCGACGTCGACGACGCGGGCCGCACCCTCGCGCTGTGCATAGGTGATCCCGTCGATGAGCACGAGCCGGCCTTCCGCGTCGGTGTTGATCACCTCGACGGTCTTCCCGCTCATGCTCGTGAAGACGTCGCCCGGCTTCGTCGCGCCGCCGCCCGGCAGGTTCTCGGTGCACGGCGCGACCGAGATGACGTTCACCTTCGCGCCGATCCGAGCGATCGCCCCGATCGCCGCGATCACCGACGCAGCGCCGGTCATGTCGGCCTTCATGTGGTGCATGTTGTCCGCGGGCTTGATCGAGATGCCCCCCGAGTCGAAGGTGATGCCCTTGCCGACGAGGCCGAGGTCGTACCCCTTCCCGCCGCGGCCGCGATAGCGCATGACGATGAAGCGCGGCGGCTCGTGGCTTCCCTGCGCGACCGAGAGATAGCTGCCCATGCCGAGCGCGCGGCATTTGTCGGCGTCGAGGATCTCGATCTGCACCCGGCTCGCCTTCGCGAGCGCTCGCGCCTCGTCGGCGACGACCGACGGCGTCATCTTGTTCGCGGGCTCGTTGGCGAGCCGTCGCTGCAGGTTCACCGCATCGCCGACCGCCTCGCCGCGCGCGATCGCGGAGGAGTCCGCCTTCGCGGTGACGAGGAGCACGGTGTCGAGCGGCGGCAGGCGGCGCTCCTCGTCGCGGGTGCGGTGGGCCTCCGGTCGCCACATCGCGTAGATCGCGCCCTCGACCGCCGCCTGCACCGACCGAGCTGGTCCTGGGCCGCCATCGGGCAGCACGATCGCGATCCGTTTCGCGTTCGAACGCCACAGCGACCGCACGCCGGCGGAGGCATAGTTCCGCACGCGCTCGGTGTCGAGCTCGCTCCCGCGGCCGATCCCGACGACGATCACGCGCGAATCACCGTGAGTGGTCGTCACGCCGTACAGCCGGCCGGCGCCGGCTTCGCTCTTCGCGATCCGATCGACGCTCGTCTTGACGCTCCGAGGCAGACCTGCGGGTGTCGAGCCGTCGGACGCGAGCGGGACGATGGTCGCGTCGACCTTGCCGATCGCGGCGGGACGCACGGCGCGGAACTTCATGGACGTTTCTCCTCTTGTGGGATGAGCGAGCGGATCCGGGCGCGAGCGGCGTCCGGTGCGAGGACGAGGATACGGTCGTCGCCTTGACGACGCGTCACGCCGTGATCGTCGAGGTACTGCAGGAGCGGAAGCACGTGCTTCCGGCTCGAGCCGGTCAGGTCGCGAGCGCGCGACACGGTGATCGTCCGCGCGGCCTCGAGCTCCGAGACGACGGTCTCGGCGAAGCCGGCGACGGTCTCCGGAAGGAACACCGCTTCGGTGCCGATGCGGACGATGTCCCCACGCTCGCCGAGCGCGGCGATGAGCTCGCGATCGAGGCCGTGCTCTCCCTCGAGCTGCGCGGGCGAGGGCGGATGCGTCGGATCACGTGTGATCGCCGCCCGCGCGCGCGACCACGCCGCCTCCTGCGACGCTGAGAGCCGCGGGCGATGCTCGGGCAGCGCGAGCGCGGTGCCGCGATCGGCGAGCCGTTCCTCCGCGACGAGACGATCGACGAACGCGGCGAACCGCTTCGGCGGCAGGCCGAGCGCGGCGCGCACTTCCTCTCGCGCGACACCCGCGCGCAGCGGTGCGCGCCGATGTCCCTGCGCACAGACGCGTAGCGCGTGCGTCGCGAGATCCTCGAACGTCGCGCGGGACACCAGCGCGTCGGCGAGTGCGACGGCTTGGCCGGACGCGACCGCGTCCCTCACCGCGGCCTCGCGAACGGCGGCATCGAGGCCGCTGCGCTCCCCGGCTTCGAGCGCGGTACGGGGCACGTCGAGCGACGCGATGAGCCGAGCGATCGGCGACGGCGCGAGCCGGCGCTCGAGTGCCGCGACCGTCTCAGGGCGCCGCCGCAGCCGCCGCTCGGCGACGTCGGTCACGATCCCGCCGCCGATCGTCTCCGACGGCGAGGGCCGGCGCACGACGAGCCGATCCCCCACCGCGGCGGCGAGCGGCGACGACAGACGCAGCTGCGTCCAGACGCCGGCACTCGGCGAGGCATCTTGGTCCTCGAGGAACGACGCGCGCGCCATCGTCTCCGCGGTACCGAGGTGCACCTTCAGCTCGTCGTCGTGACCGAGCTCCACGCCCGGGAGAAGGACGAGCCGCAGGGTGAGGAGCGAGGTCGTGTCGAGCGAGCCGGGTCGCACGAGCGCCATTCCCCGGGAGACCTCGTCCTTGTCGATCCCTGCGACGTTCGCGGCCACGCGGCTGCCGGGGAGCGCGCGGTCGAGCGCGCGACGGTGCGTCTGCAGTCCGCGGATACGGCCGTGCGCCCCGCCCGGGAGCGCGACGACCTCGTCACCGACCGCGAGCGCGCCGTCGATGAGCGTGCCCGTGACGACGGTGCCGAAGCCGGCCATCGTGAAGGCGCGGTCGATCGGCAGGCGCGGGCGGCCGGTGTCGCGTCGCGCCGGCGCCTTCCCGAGCACGGCCTCGAGCTCGCTGACGAGACGATCGAGTCCCGTACGCGCGGTCGCGGACACCTCGACGAGCGGCGCGTCCGCAAGTGCTGTGTCGCGCAGCGCCGCGCGCACGTCCGCGGTCACGAGCGCGGCCCACTCGTCGTCGACGAGATCGCGCTTCGTGAGTGCGATGACCCCGCGCTCGATGCCGAGGAGGCCGAGGATCGCGAGGTGCTCGCGCGTCTGCGGACGCACGCCCTCGTCCGCGGCGATCACGAGGATGACGGCGTCGATGCTGCCGACGCCCGCGAGCATGTTGCGGATGAAGTCCTGGTGACCGGGGACGTCGACGATGCCGATGTCCGTCCCGGACGGCGTCGTGAGCCACGCGAAGCCGAGGTCGATCGTCATGCCGCGCTCGCGCTCCTCGCGGAGGCGGTCGGGATCGATCCCGGTGAGCGCGGTGATGAGCGTGGACTTCCCGTGGTCGACGTGGCCCGCCGTGCCGACGACCCGGGTGCTCACGGCGACGCGGAGGGAGCGGGTGGAGCCGCCGGGAAGCAGGTCGAGAAGAGCGCGGGGGCGACGAAGAACGCGAGCGTCAGGAGCACGGCCATCCAGAGGCCGAGGAACATCCCCGTCGCGCGGACCGGTAGGACCGGCTTCTCGCGCTCCTCGTTCACCTGCGGAACGCGATGCACTCGATCTCGACGCGTCCACCGCTGCCGGGCAGCTTCGCGACCTGGACCGTCGAGCGCGCGGGCCGATGCGTCCCGAAGCGATCGGCGTAGACCTCGTTCATCGCGGCGAACTCCGAGATGTCCTCGAGGAACACCGTCGTCTTCACGACGCGGTCGAGGCCCGACCCAGCCGCCTCGAGCACCGCGGCCAGGTTGTCGAGCACGCGGTTCGTCTGCTCCTTGATGTCGCCGCTCACGATCTCGCGACTGACCGGATCGAGCCCGAGCTGTCCCGCGCAGAACACCATCTCGCCGACGACGATGGCCTGGCTGTACGGGCCCATCGCCGCGGGCGCCTTCGCGGTCGTGATGACGCGAATGTCCTCACCCATGGGTCAACCTCCCCTAACGACTGCATTCAGGATCGTGCGCGTGAGAAGCTCATCATCCTCCGGAAGCACCGCGCGCAGATCCAGCGCGGCCCTCCCGTCGACGATGCGCGTGATGATGGCGGGCCGCGCGGCGCGCAGCGTCGCGACCAGACCAGCCGCCCGTCCCGCGAGCGCGACCGCGCGCGACGGCTGCGTCTCCTCGGGTAGCGACCCGCCGCCGACCGTCGACTCCGTCTCCACGACGTCGGCCGGGACGCCGGCGGCCGTCAGCGCCGCCGCGATCGTGTTCGCGCGGCGCGCGAGCTCGGTCGGACGCGCCGCGATCATCCGCCACACCGGGAGCTCGGCCTCGGCGCGACCGTCGCGGTAAAGCTCGAGCGTCGCGAGAAGCGCCGCGAGCGTGAGCTTGTCCGGTCGGACCGCGCGCATGAGCGGGTGCGCACGCAGGGCGGCGATGCGCTCCGCGCGTCCGACCGCGAGCCCCGCCTGCGGTCCGCCGAGGAGCTTGTCACCGCTGAACGTGACGACGTCGGCACCGGCCTCGACCGCGTCCGCGACGGTCTGCTCGCGGCCGAGCCCGTGACGCGATGTGTCGAGCAACGTCCCGCTTCCGAGGTCGTGGATGAATGCCACGTCACGCTCCCGCGCGACAGACGCGAGCGCACGGTCATCTGGCCGCGCGACGAAGCCGATGACCTTGAAGTTGCTCGCGTGCACGCGGAGGATCGCCGCGGTCTTCGGCGTGATCGCCGCCGCGTAGTCCTTTACGTACGTGCGGTTCGTCGTGCCGACCTCGACGAGCTTCGCGCCCGACCGTCGCAGCACGTCGGGGATGCGGAAGCCGCCGCCGATCTCGACGAGCTCACCCCGCGCGACGATCACCTCGCGGCCCGCCGCGAGCGCGGCGAGGGCGAGGAGGACGGCGGCGGCGTTGTTATTCGTGACGACGCCGTCCTCGGCGCCGGACAGCTCGCGCAGGAGCGCGGAGGCGTGGCTGTGCCGCTCGCCGCGCTTGCCGGCGACGAGGTCGTATTCGACGCTCACCGCCCCCGCGGCCTCGCCGATCGCCGCAAGCGCGCTCGGCGCGAGCGGCGCGCGGCCGAGATTCGTCTGCAGCACGACTCCGGTCGCGTTCAGCACGCGTCGCAGCGACCGCTCGTCGCGCGACGCGATCCGCTCGCGTGCCGCGCGCGCGATATCGGCGGCGCCGCCCGGAGCGCCAGACGCGCCACGTGCTTCGGCGAGCACCTCGCGCACCGCGGCGACGAAGCGCGGCCGCGGGACATCGAGCGCGCCGGCCGCACGGACGACGGCGTCGACCGACGGGAGCCGCCGCCGTGCATCGGTCTTCATCGGGCGAGCACCGTGAGCGCGCGCGGCCGCAGGCGGAGACGCATCCCCGCCGTGCGCTCGATCTCCCCATCGATCTGCGCAGTGAGCGGCTCGGGCAGCTCGACGTCGATGGACGATGCGCGGATCGCGAGGATGGTCCGACCGTTCACGTGTGTGCCGCGATAGATCTTGACGAGCGCCTTCAGCGAGTCCCACTTCGCGAGATCTCCGCCGACGATCACGTCGAAGACGCCGTCATCGAGCTTCGCTTCCGGCGCGACCTTCATGCCACTTCCGAAGAAGGTGCCGTTGCAGGCCGCGATCATCATGTGTGGTCCCTCGCGCACCTCTCCGTCGATGACGATCCGCATCTGCCGCGGGCGGAACGTCGCGATGCCGTGCAGCGCGCCGACGAAGTATCCGAGCGTCGGCCCGACGACGCGGGCGGCCGCGATCACGCGTTCTGCGACGTAGCCGTCGATGCCCACGCCCGCAGCGTTCAGGAAGACGCGGCCATTTACCTCCCCGACGTCGATGCGTCGCGGACGCGCCGACGCAAGGAACGCGCCGATCTTCTTGCGCCCACGTGGATAGCCGAGCGCGCGTGAGAAGTCGTTGCCCGATCCGATCGGATAGAGGCCGAGCGAGACGTCGGTCCCAACGAGGCCGTTCGCGACTTCCATCGCCGTGCCGTCGCCACCGACAGCGATCACCTGCGCGTATCCGTCTTCGACCGCGGACGACGCGAGCCGCGCGGCTTCGCCCGGCGCCGGCGTCGTCACAACGTCGACCGACATGCCCGCACGGCCGAGCTCCGCGGCGATCGTCGAGGTCAGCTTCGCGCCCAGGCCTTTGCCCGCCGCGGGGTTCACGATCGCGAGCGCGCGTCCTCGGCTCATCGCGCTGGCGCGAGCGCTTTCTTGATTGCGTCCTGCTCCTCATCGGAGAGCGGGTACCGCGATCGCCCGGCCTGCACGGGCTTCGCGAAGACCCGCGTGTCTGCACGGCTGTGGAGGCTCGAGACGACGATGCCGCTCCCCTCGGCGTCGAGCAGCGCGATGGCGAAGGATTGATCGCCGCCGGTGTCGGAGAACGCGCTGTACCGGACGACGCCGACCTTCTGGATCGCGCGCTGCGTGATCGCTTCGAGCTCGCGATGGAGCTTGTTGAGCGCCTCGAGTCGCGTCGTGAGGTCATCGAGCCGGTGCACGTTCTGCTCGAGGAGCTGATCGAGACTCGTCGTCGCGCCGCCCGGCAGGACGCGGCGCAGCCGGCTCCGCAGTCGCGCCTCGGACCGCTGGAGAAGCGCGACCCAGACGATGAGGATGACGACCGCTGCCCCGAGCGCGAGCACGCTCAGCGAGAGCGTGCGTTCGTCGAGCGTCACGGGCGGACGATAGCCGGGGGTCGGACCCCGTGTAGCGGAGCGAAGCAACGCGGAACGGTATGCTTGAGCCTCCAAATGGCGAAGCGACACCGCACCAGAGCACGCCAGCGACGCACCGCCGAGGCCGGGCACCGCGCGGTGGCGCCGCGCACGGAGACGGTGGCGCCGCCGCGCGCGACGCATCGACCGGTCCGCGGCAGTCGCACCGGCTACTCCCGCGCCGCAGGGGTACCGTCGGGAGCGCTCCAGCGCGCGTCGGTCGTCGAGCGGGGCTTCATCGTGAAGGACTTCCGCCGCCTCGGAATCGTCGTCGGCGTCGCGCTCGCGCTGCTCGTCGCCGCGGGCTTCGCCGAGAGCGCGATCCTCGCCCGTTAGACCCGGGCTGCGTCGTACACTCGGGTCATTACGGGCGATTAGCACAGCTGGTTAGTGCGCGCGGTTCACATCCGCGAGGTCGCTGGTTCGAATCCAGCATCGCCCACACGATCAGAGAACGGCGGAACTCCTCGGCTCTGCTCAGGCTGTGACGCGAGCGTGCGTCGCTGCGCGCGCGAAGAGCACCGAGAGCCATGCAAAGCCCACGACGATCGAGAGCCGCTGAATGATCCCAAGCGGCGTCGTCGCGTCCCCGGCCCTCGCGGCGTAGACGGTGGCGGCGAAGAGCGCGAGCGTCGCCACCCCTGTGAGCGCCGAGTACGCAGACCAGACCGGCTCACGACGTCGAGTCGCAAGCGCATCGACGACCGGCGCCACACCTAACACGATGAAGACGACCAGACTCGCGAGCTGGTGGACGATGTCGTGGAACGTCGGCTCACGCGGTACAGGCTCGCCGACCGGGTAGCCAAATCCGGGGTCTGTGACGAAGACGCCCGCGAGGATGAGTCCCAGGCCGATGATGCCGACCAACGCGGCGACCCCCCGCCGCCCTCCCTCGCCCCGCAGTGCGATAGCGCCGCCGAGTATCAGAGCGCCGCACAGGACGAAGTTCGCGATCTGCATCCAGCCGCCGTCGCCTGTCGCGAGCTGGCTGACGAAGTTCCGCCAGGGCCGGTATCCGTCGCGGGTCGCGCCCAGCACGAGGAACGTGATGACGAACAGCAGCGGCGCGAGCGTACCTCCCGCAAGGGCCGATAGACGGCCTACGCGCGACGGCTCGTCCTTCGGCTCACCAGCTTCCGCCGCCGCCTCCGCCACCACCGCCGCCGGATCCTCCCCCACCGCCGAACCCGCTCGATCCGCTGCCACCGGGCGTCGCTGCGATCGCGGTCGAGATCTGCGATGAGAACGACGAGAGATCCTGCGAGAGGTTCGCCGCGGTGAAGCCCTGCAGCGTGCTGCCGGTGTACCAGCTTGACGTGACCTCCTTCAGGTCGATCCCCTCGAAGGCCTTCGCCCACTTGTCGACGCAGCGGAACACGATCGCGTACGGCAGGTAGTCCGCGAAGATGTGCTCGTTCTCCGCGAAGCGCTGCCTGTCCTTCTCCGCGACCTCCATGTAGTTCTTGAATCCGAGCGCCGCGCGCTCGAGTTGCGCGCCGCTGCGTGTCTTCGCCGGCATGACCGACGACGCCGCGATGAGCGCCATCGCCGGCACACCCGCCGCGAGGCCGACGACGCCGCCGCCGAAGAGGAACCCCAGTCCCGCGGTCGCGACACCGGCGAGGACGATGAACGCGACACCGATCGCCGCGTAGGTCGCGCGCGTCCGCGCAGGATCGATCGGGAACCACCCGCGTTTCACGGAGTCGAGGTACAGCTCGCTCTGCGCCTTCGCGAGCGACGTGTAGAAGTGCCGCTTCAGGCTCGACAGCGTCACCTGGTCGCCGGCGTCGAAGAGGCCGTCCATGATCACGCGCTCGTACTCGTGCAGCTCACCCATCGAGGTCTTCGTGCGCGTGAGCACGTAGTCGCGCGAGCCGAAGAGCCCCTCCTTCGGGACCTCGGTGATCGTGAGGTAGCCGCGCACCGCGAGATCGACGATCGTCGCGGTCACGTCCAGCGTGTCCGCGCGTTCGTCGACGAGGAGACCGATCTGCGCGGGCCGCAGCTTTCCCGGTGGCTCGTACTCCGGGACGATCGTCTCGTGCTCGCGGTCATCACGACCCGCGGTGTACCAGCGCCAGAAGACGAGAACGAGCCCGCCTGCGGCGACGGCCGCCGCGAGCGCGAGCCAGAGCGGGGTGAGGTCGAAGAACTCCTCGATCCCCCGCGGGCGGTCCTGAAGGAGCGGCACCGGCTCGGGCACGACGCCTTTGCGCAGCGCGGTGACGACCGTGAAGTCTGAGCCAGGGACGATCGTTCGGCCCGCGGTGAAGGTCGCGCCGTTCGCGGTCGGCTGCGCGGACCCGCACCGGTCCGTGCTTCCGACCGGACCGACGTAGCAGACGATCTGACTGAAGGCGGCCGGTGCGCGCACGGTCGCGGTCGCGCGAGTGATCGGGACCTCCCACTGATAGCCGACGACGTTCCAGTACAGCTCGTCGTGATCGGAGAACGCGTTCAGCGCTCCCTGGACCGTGTAGCGGATGCGGTACTGCTGACGTCCACTCACGGTGCGGTCGGGGTCGCCGATCCGGATGCGGTACATCGCCTCTTCGTCCGACGTCTCGTACGGCACCGCGCGTCCGAGCCCGTTCGTCACCGCGAGGACCTGCACCTGGTAGTAGCGCTGCTTCCGTTCCCCGAGCGGCCAGTCGTACCGCACGCGGACGTCGCGGAAGATCCCGTGGCGCTCGAGCGATCCGAAGTCGAGGTCGATGCTCTCGTTCACGACGAGGCGCCCGTCGCTCTGGATCTCGATCTGCGACTCGAAGAGGTTGATGACCCACCCGCCATCCTGGGCGCGGGCGGGTGCGGCGACCAACGCCGACAGAACGACGAGCGCGACGACCGCGGCGGCGCGTGCCGCCCGCTTCAATCGACGGGGAGCAGCGACGAGAGGAGCGTCGCGAGCCCGAGGAACGCGAGGAAGCCGCCGCAGTCGGTGAAGGTCGTGAGCACGATCGACGATGAGGTCGCGGGGTCTTGCCGCAGCGCCTTCAGGATGACGGGGACGAGCGCGCCCGACAGCCCGGCGATGAGCATCGACATCACCATCGCGAGGCCGATGACGATAGTCAGTCCGTAGCTCTGGCTCCACAGGAAGACACCGAGCATCGTCGTGAGCGCGACCGCAACGCCGTTGAGGATCCCGACTCCCGCCTCTTTCACGATGAGGCGCGGCCAGTGCTTCGGGCGGATCTCACGGAGCGCGAGTCCGCGCATCGTCACGGCGAGCGCCTGCATGCCCGCGTTACCCGACTGGCCCGCGACGACCGGGAGGAGCACCGCGAGTGCGGTGTACTTCGCGATCGTTCCCTCGAACGCACCGACGACGGAGGCCGCCGCGAACGCCGTCAGCAGGTTGATCTCGAGCCACGGCAGCCGACTGCGCACCGCGAACCGCACACTCGACAGCGCGCGCTCCTCCTTACCGACGCCGAGCATCGTCTGCATGCTCATCGACGCCTCGGCCTCGGCCGCCGCGACGAGCTGCCGATAACGGATGACGCCGACGAGCCGCGAGTCCGCGTCGACGACGGGAAGGGTCGCGAGCCGGTGCTCTTTCAGGTACTCGACGATCTCCTCCCGCGAGGCGGTGACCGTGACCATCGCGGTGGCGCCCCTCACGAGCTCCTTGAGCTTCGTCTCGGGCGCGGCCGTCGCGATCTCGCCGAGCGGCACGGCACCGGCGAGGCGCCCGCTCTCGCTCTGCAGATAGATCGCGCCGAGCTCCTTCTCCTTGAACGTGCGCATCTTCCGCAGCGCCTCGTCGACGGTGATGCTCTCGCCGAAGGCGGTGATGCGCGGGTCCATGAGCGCGCCCGCCGTGTCGGACGGGTACGAGAGGATCTCGCGGATCTCATTCGCGATCTTTGGGTCAAGCTGCGTGAGGAGCGTGTCGCGCTCACCGGGGGGCATGCTCACGACGACAGCTGCGGCGCGTGCGGGGTTCATCGCCGCGATGACATGACGGGCACCGTCGCCCTGAAGCTTCAGCACCGCCTCCGCGGCGACGCGCGGGTTCATCCGCTCGAGAATGAGCGCGGTCGTGAGCGGCAGCGCACCCGCGATGAGCGCCGCGGTCTCCGCGGGCGAACGCGTGTCGAGGTAGCGTGCGACCTCGTCGGGATGCTGCTTCAGGTATTCGTTGTTCAGCGCGCGCGCGACATGAAGCTCGTCCGGTCCAGCTGGCGTCGTCGGGATCGTGTTCGCCTCACCAATGCCTGACACGGCAGGAGTATCGCCGAATGGCCGTAGGCTCGGCCAGCAGGCAGGCTATCGAATGACGATCGACGTGGCGCCCGCGCTGATGCGCACCGTTACACGGTCGGTCGCGGAGGCGTAGCCGCTGGTCTCGGACCCGGAGAAGCGCGCGTTCTCGCGGTGCGTCGACGTGAGCCCACCGGTCGTCGTGATGCGCGCTTCGACGCTGTCGGGGACCTCGATGATGATGCTCGACGCGCCCGCGCTGATGTTGAACGTCACGTCGCCCGTCGGTCGCGGAAGGGTGACGACGAGCGATGCCGCTCCGATGGATACCTTCGCGTCGGTGAGCCGCATGTCGCGCGCGTCGATGACGAATTCACCAGCCCCGGCGTCGACGGTGAGCGAGGTCGCGATGTCGCTCGCGATGTTCATCGAGACGCGCGCCGCATTCGTCGGCCCGATCCGGAAGCCGCCGGTCGCGCTGGGACCCTGGTCGACGCGGATCTCCGCTTTGTCAGGGGTGCGAGAGGTGTCGCGGACGCGCAGGTCTTCCTGATCGCTGTCGGCGTGCACGAGCGCCGTCGCGCCGCCCCGGAGGTCGAACTGCGCGGCGCCGGCCGAGACGCGCAGGCTCAGCGTCTTCGCGTCGGAGCGCGGCACGTCGATCGAGCGCGCGCCCGGCGTCTGAGAGCCGAATGCGACGAACGGCCCGAACCCGAGCGGCGTCACCGAGCCGTACGCGATGGGGGCGATGCTCGCTGCCACGATGGCCACGTTCGCGCCGAGCGCCGCCGCCGGCCAACGGCGGCCGACCGCGATGTCGATGCCGACCATGATCAGGATGATCGGCCAGAGGCTCAGGAGCGCAAAGGCCGAGAACGGCGGGATCACGCCGAAGTTCACGAGCAGGAAGACGACGCCGACGAAGATGAGGATGAGCGGCCACACCAGGCCGCGGCGCCCCGTCATGACCGGACCCGCTGCGTGATGATGAACACGCCGGCGGCGACGAGGACGAGCGGCCACAGGAGGTCGCCGCGGATGAGCCTGAACGCGCCGAAGTTGCTCAGCAGGAAGATCGCGCCCAGACCGACGAGGAAGTAACCGAAGATCGCGCGGCGGCGCTCGGCCGCGGCCGGGTCCTCGGGAGCCGGCGCGGGACGGTTGACCGGCACCGTGTCGCCGGCCATCGGCATGGTCGCGCTCGGGTCGCTCGCCGCCGGATCTGCCGACGTCGCCGGCGCGCCGCCCGCGGCCCCACGCACGAACGGCTGCGGCTGTCCGGGCATCGGCATGAGGAACAGCAGGGCGATGTATCCGAGGACCGCGAAGCCCGCGGTGAGCAGGATGATGACGACGAAGAACACGCGGACGAGCGTGGCGTCGACCTGGAGGTACTCGGCGATGCCGCCGCAGATCCCTCCGACGATCTTGTTCGTCGTGCTGCGCTCAAGACGCGTCTGCATGTAGGTGTTCCCTTCTCTCGCGAAGCGTGTAGAGGATCGCGACGCCGAGCGCCGCGATGAGGCTCAGCGGGACGGCCGGCTGCCGCAGCGTCTCAGCGATGGGGACCAGGATCGTCGCGACCGTGACCGCGAGATCGACGATCGCCGCAACCGCGACGTCGAACGCCGTCGGCGCGACCGCGAAGATCGAGGACCAGATCCCTGCGGCAGCGAAGCCGAGCAGCGCGGCGCCGGTCAGCGTCAGAGCCAGGACCCGCGGTGGAAGCGGTTGGCGGCGCTGCGCGAGCACCGCGAGCGCCGCGGCGTCGAAACGCGGCGCGCTCTCGTCGGGCTCGAGCCTCAGCGCGCGGCGGAGGACGGTCTCGTCGAGGAGGTCGTCGCGTCGCTCGCTCATGGCGTCACCTCGAGCGCGGTCCGAAGCAGCGCACGCGCGCGGAGGAGCTGCACGCCGACGGTCGAGGACGGGCGGCCGATGACCGCGGCGATCTCGTCGACCGACAGCTCGCTGAAGTAGCGGAGCACCACGGGCACGCGATAGAGCTCGGGGAGCCCGGCGACGGCGCGGCGCACGCGCTCGCGCTCCTCGCGCGCGACGAGGCGCTCGTCCGGAAGCGGGCCCTGGTCGGGCATCTCGAGCGCGTCATCGGCGCTCGCGCGCCGGTCGCGATCGCGCGTGCGCTCGCGTCCGATGGAGATCGCCTCGTTCGCCGCGATCCGCAGGAGCCAGTGGCGGACCGGCCGGGTCTGGTCGTAGCGCTGCCAGGAGCGATACGCCTTCATCAGCGCACGGCTCGTCGCGTCCTGCGCGGCGTCGCGGTCCCCGAGGATCCGGAGCGCGACGCCGTAGAGCTCGTCCTGGTGCTGCTGGACGGCGTCCGCGAAGGTCACGCGGTCCAGCCGTGCGAAGGCGCGGGGCAGGAAGGCCGAAAGGGCCGTGTCGAGCGTCATCTCCCTCTAGTACGCGTCGCGCGATGGGCTAATTACACAGGAGGAGCAGGCGGCCCTCCGCGGCGGCAGGAGCGCTGACCGTCTTCGTGCGGGAAGCGGCGCCCGCCTCCACTCGCAGCTCGGTCGGCGCGACGCCCAAGGCCCGCGCGAGAAGGCGAAGGACCGCGTCGTTCGCGCGGCCCTCGACGGGCGGCGCGGTGACGCGGACGACGAGCGCTCCGTCGCGCTCGCCTCCGACGGCGCTCGTGGCGGAACGCGGGATCGCGCGGACGCGGAAGCGGATCCGGCCGGCGGCGCGCGTGACCGGGATCACTGGAGCGTGGGCGGGAGGAGGCGCAGCAGGATGGACGCGACGGCCTGGATCCCGAGGATCGCGATGATCGGCGAGAAGTCGATGCCGCCCATGAACGGCAGCGCGCGCCGGATCGGCGAGAGGATCGGCTCGCTGATGCTCCAGAAGAATTCGCCCAGGCCCCACGGAAGCCGCACCGGCACCCACGAGAGCAGCACGCGCACGAAGATCGCCAGCGTGAGCGCCTGCGCGAGCACCTGGATGAACGCCTCGATGAAGAGGATGAGGAACTGCACCGCTATTCCTTCGGTAGGTCGAGCCGGTAACGCGAGGGCGTCGGCCCGGTCTGTCCCTGGTAGCGGGAACCGATCTCGGGCGAGCCATACGGGTGCTCGGCCGGGCTCGTGAGGGGAAAGAACGAGAGCTGGCCGATGCGCATCCCGGGATAGAGCGTGATCGGGATCGTGTTCACGTTGCTGAGCTCGAGGGTGATCGCGCCGTCCCACGCCGGATCGATGAATCCGGCGGTGCTGTGGATGAGCAACCCGAGGCGGCCCAGCGACGACTTCCCTTCGACCCGGCTCACGAGATCGTCGGCTAGGCGGATGCGCTCGCGCGTCGAGCCGAGGACGAACTCGCCGGGATGGAGGATGAACGGCTCCTTGCCTTGAACCTCGACGAGCTCGGTGATGTCGTCGAGCGGCCGCGCGAGGTCGATGTAGGCGTGTTTGCTCGAGCGGAACACGCGAAAGAAGCGATCGAGACGGATGTCGACGCTCGCGGGCTGCACGCAGGTCGGATCGAACGGGTCGATGCCGATGCGGCCCGATGCGACGGCCGCGCGGATGTCACGGTCGGACAGGACCACGACCGCGAAGTATGGGCTGCTGGGTTCCGGCGAGCGCGAACACCGCGCGGCGCAGCTCGGGCCAGCTGCGCGCGATGTCGCTCGCCGCAGGGAGGCGCGCGCGCGAGTAGCCCCAGGTCACCTGGATCGACCGCATGCCAGCGGCGTGCGCCATGTCGATGTCGGCCGGCGCATCTCCGATGACCACCGACTCCGCGGGGCTCACGCCGAGACGCGAAGCGGCCGCGAGCGCGAGATCGGGCGCGGGCTTGTGCTTTTCGACCGAGTTGCCGCCGAGGTAGGCGTCGATCTCATCCTTGATGCGAAGTCCGCGGAGGATGCGTTCGGAGTCCTCGGCTCGCTTCCCCGTGACCGTCGCCTGAAGGAGACCGGCGCCGTGGAACGCGTGCAGCGTCGCGCGCGCGCCGCGATACAGCCGCGTGAGCGGGATGACCTCGCGGTCGTAGATCTCGCGGTATTCGCGTACGTACGCACTCGTTTGCTCGAGGGTGATGCTCGGCCACGCCGCGGCGAAGATCTCGGACAGCGGCAGCCCGGTCATCGATCCGATGTGGTCGAAATCCAGCAGGGGCCCGCCATGCGCGCCGATGACGCGATTGGCCGTGTCGATGACGAAGCGCAGCGAGTCAGTGAGCGTGCCGTCGAGATCCCAGAGCACCGCGCGGATGCGCGGCGTTCGGTCAGCGACGGCGGCGGCGCGCTCCGCCCGCGACCGCGGCTTCCATCGGAAGCGTGGTCTGCTCGGCGACCTTGCGGTCACGCGCCTCCTGGCGCTTGCGCAGGAGGAGCTCGAGCTCGTCGTAGAGCGCGTCGGTGTCCTGCAGCCCGGCGTAGACGATCTTGAATCGCAGGTAGCTCATCGGGTCGTTCTCTGCGAGGCGCTCGAGGACCATCTCGCCGATCCGCTGCGAGCCGACCTCGGACGCGCCGCTCGCCTTGATCGTCGCTTCGATGTCGTCGATGAGCCGCTCCACGGCGTCGGCCGTGAGGGCCTTCGATCCGGCCTTGCCGATCGCCGATGCGAGCTTGCGCCGGTCGAATTCCTGGCGCGAGCCGTCCCGCTTCAGCACCTGGATGCGCGCGGACTCCGAGCGCTCGCGCGTCGTGAAGCGCTCGCCGCACTGGTCACACTCGCGACGGCGGCGGATCGACTCGCCGTCCTCCGCCTCGCGGGAATCGACGACCCGCGTGTCGGGGTGGCCATTCGGGCAGCGCACGACCACAAGATACGGGAGTAGAGCCACTACATCTAGTGGCGGCTGCCTCGGCCACGCTCGCTCGAACCCTAGACGTGCGTCCGTTGACTACCGCTTCAAGGCAATGCTTCGGGCGGATGCTCCGCATGCTCGCGCGCGCGGTGTTGCTCACGTCGGTCCTGGTCGCCCTCGGGACGCCGGCGAACGCTGATGACACGTCGACGCCGAGCCCATCCCCGAGCGCACCAGCGCCCAGCGTGAGTGCCTCACCGTCTCCGAGCGCCTCGCCGCGTCCGTCGCCGACCGCCAGCTCGACGCCCTCCGCGAGCGCGTCGCCGTCCGGCGGGCCCTCCCCGAGCGCGTCCGCCGCGCCATCGGCCGCGCCTCTCGACGCGACGTCAGCAGCAGCGGGGTCGCCGGACCAGGCCGCGGAGCTCGAGGCCGCTCGGGCGCGTGACGCCCAGCTGCTCGTGAGCGCGAGGACGCTCTCGCAGCTCATCGATGCACAGGCGCTGGTCGCCCGCGACGAGCTGGCCGCGCTCGCCGCGGAGATCGACGCCAAACAGACGGACCTCGAGGACGTCGAAGGGGAGATCGCGAGGATCGAGGCACTGTCGAGGGATCGCCACGCGAACCGCGATCGCCTGACCCGCGACGCGCTCCGACTTCTGTCCCTCGGCGATCCGTCGCTCGTCGCTCTGTCCGATGCGCAGCGGGAGGCGTTCATGGAGCTACGGCAGCTGGATGCCGCGCTCCGTCACTCGCGTGCGCGGCTCGCCGAGCGAGTCGATGAGCTCGGCCGAGTGAGGGAGACAGCCGCTGTGAAGCAGGCGCAGATCCAACGCCTGCGAGACCGCGCGCGGATGAGCGCGTCAGCCGCGGCGGCGGGTGATCCCCAGACGCGCGCCGCCGAGGTCGCACTCCTGCAGGCGCTCGCGCGCGACGCGACCGCCGCGCAGACCGCGCTCGCGCAGCTCGTCGTCAGCGCGATGGCGCCGAGCGGCGACGCGCCGTCCGCCTGGGTCATGCCCGCGCGCGGCGTCATCACCCAGGCGTTCGGCCCCACGGCGTTCGCGCTGGCGCTTCCTAGCACGTATCGCGGTGTGTATTACCCGAACTTCCACGACGCGCTCGACATCGCCGCGCCGCTCGGGACGCCGGTCGTCGCGGCGGCCGAGGGACGCGCGACGTTCGTCGGTCACCTGCCGGACGGCGCAATGGTCGTGATCGTGTCGCACGCCGGCGGGATCGTGTCGGTGTACGCGCACCTCGACGACACGTTCGCGCGGCCCACGGTCCGGGCCGGCGACACGGTGAAGGGCGGTCAGGTCATCGGGTTCGTCGGTGTGACGGGCATCACTACCGGTCCGCACCTGCATTTCTCAGTGCTGCGCGACGGCGAGCCTATCGATCCACTCGCGGTGCTCTCCGGCGGATAGCAGAAAGAGAAGAGGCCGCCCCACCCCGGGCGGCCTC
>JBIOUD010000152.1:0-14084 GCA_044866725.1 Candidatus Limnocylindria bacterium
CTGCTAGCGCGCCCCGACCACACCGATTCGCGGGCAGAGGGCGGAGATCGGGCAGCGCGAGCAGAACGGTCTCCGTGCGATGCACACGTCGCGTCCGTGTCGGATGAGCAACATGTGCAGGTCGTAGACATCGGGCGCGGGGATCGCCCGTTGTAAGAGCTCCTGCGCGGTCACCGCGTCAGCCGCATCGGGCACGAGACCGAGTCGGCGCGCGACACGATGCACGTGCGTGTCGACCGGGAAGAACGGACGGCCGAGCGAGAAGAGCAACACGCACGCCGCCGTCTTCGGGCCGACTCCTTTCAGACCGACGAGCAGGTCCCACAGCGCAGCCGACCGCATCCGCGCGAACGCGCGCGCGTCGAGCGGGATGCCGCGCTCGCGCAGCGTGCGCAGGATCTCGCGCAGCCGCACCGATTTCGTCGGTCCGAGACCGCCGCGCCGGATCGCGCGCGCGATCGCCGGGAGCGGCGCGTCAGCGACGTCGTCCCAGGACGGGTAGCGAGCCCGCAGGTCGGCGTACGCCCGGTCGCGGTTCGTGTCGTTCGTGTTCTGCGAGAGCACGGTGAGGATGAGCTCGTCGAGCGGCGCGAGCCGTCGGGGCGGCGGTGGCGTGCCGTACGCCGCGCGGAGCCGGCGGAGGATCGCGGCAAGTCGGCGGCGCATCGACCGAGTATCGGGAATGCCCGGGTACGCGCGACCCGTTCAGTAGAGTGGGCTAGTGGCGAAGGACCCGTTCGAGACCGAGGCGCTCGGCTTCCTGGACGCGCTCTACCGCACTGCCCTGCGAATGACGCGATCGGAGGCCGACGCGGAGGACCTCGTGCAGGAAACGTACATCCGGGCGTTCCGCTTCAAGGACCAGTTCACGCCGGGCACGAACCTGAAGGCGTGGCTCTTCCGCATCCTCACGAACACCTTCATCAACAGCTACCGCCGCAAGCAGTCCCAGCCCGAATTCACCGAGCTGGACGACGTTGACGAGTTCTCCCTGTACAAGCGGATGAGCGATCTGAAGGTCTCGTCGGCCTCGGGCAACCCCGAGACCGAGTTCCTGAACGGGCTGGTGGACTCCGAGGTGAAGGACGCGCTCATGGAGCTCCCCGAGAAGTTCCGGCAGGTCGTCCTCCTGGACGTCGAGGGCTTCTCTTATAAGGAGATCGCCGAGATGCTCGACATCCCGATCGGGACGGTCATGTCGCGTCTTCACCGGGGCCGGAAGTTCCTCCAGAAGCGCCTGCTCGACCTCGCCCAGCAGCGGGGGATCGCGGCGGTGCGGACGGCGCCGCAGAAGGGGTGAGCGATGGACTGCGATGACTGCATCGAGAAGCTCTACGTCTTCCTCGATACCGAATTGTCAGAGTCCGAGGTGACCGCGGTGCGTGCTCACCTCAGTGGATGCGATGACTGCGACGACAACTTCGTGTTCGAAGAGCGCTTCCTACAGCAGCTTCGGGAGTGTTTTACGTCCGATGTGGCACCCGCGGAGCTGCGTCGACGGGTCATCGAGAAGCTCCGAGGAGAGTCCGCGCCGCCGCCGACGCGGTGACTCCGACGCGCGTCCGACGGCTCCATGTGTTGACATTCGTGACGTGAGTGTGTCTATATACCGTCAACGCGTGGCCAGAAGGAGGTGATCCTAATGCCGGCGAAGAAGAAGAAGAGCTCGAAGAAGAAGCATTAAGTTCCGCGACGCTATCG
Organism: Candidatus Limnocylindria bacterium; assembly: GCA_044866725.1. Taxonomy (GTDB): domain Bacteria; phylum Chloroflexota; class Limnocylindria; order P2-11E; family P2-11E; genus CF-39. Next base: position 1,702 of record JBIOUD010000152.1, read on the forward strand.
CGTCGCGATTTTTGTTTTCGGTCTTGGCACCTTTCGCGAACCCACCGATCCGCGTAGGCCTCGCGGATCGGTTTCTTTTTAGCAGGGTCATCCACCACACTCCTCTCATCTCCACTCAACGCACCGCGCCGACGATCAGATGGAGCGCCGTGCTCGCGGGCGTCGCGATCGCGGTCGCGATCGGGGTGCCGGCGATCATCGCCCTCGCTCCCATCCCTGGGAGCATCGCGACCATCCTCGGTGTCGCGATCGGTGGATTTGTGGCCGGAAAATGGGCTGATTCAGCGGGCGCGTACCACGGAGCACTTGTCGGCGCAGGCTGGATCATGCTCGAGGCGTTCGGCGTCGTGCCGAGCCTGCGCTACTCGGACGACACCATCATCGACACGCTCATCGTGTTCGTCGTCGACCTCGTGACGCTGATCGGGGCCTCGCTCGCGGGATGGTGGGCGCGCCGGGGGCTTTCGTCTTCTTCGGGTACGGGCAGAGGTCGTTGACCGGACACTCGTAGCACTTCGGCGTCGGACGGCAGATGCGCCGCCCGTGAAGGACGAGGCACCACGTCGCCTTCACCCAGTCCTTCTTCGGGAAGACCGTCCGGAGGCTGTCCTCGACGATCTCCTCCTTCTTCGCCTTCGGCGGCGCCAAGCGGAGCCGGGTAGCGACTCGGTAGACGTGGCGGTCGACGGCGACGGCCGGGACCTTGAAGGCGTTCGCCAGGACGAGCGAGGCGGTCTTCCGTCCGACCCCGCGGAGGCTGACGAGACCGTCCATCGTCCCCGGGACCTCGCCGCCGAACTCCTCGAGGATCCCCTGCGACATGCCGCGGAGCGCCTTCGCCTTCATCCGGAAGAAGCCGGACGCCTTGATGTCGTTCTCGAGCTCGGTGGACGGGACGGCGACGTAGTCAGCCGGGCCGGGGTACTTCACGAACAGGCGGCGCGTCAGCTCGTTGATCCGGTCGTCTTGCGCCTGGGCCGCCAGGATGGTCGCGACGAGCAGCTCGAAAGGGCTGCTGAACTCGAGCGTGGGCCCCCAGTCCGGATGGGTCCTCGCCAGGCGGGCGAGGATCGCTCGGGCACGGGTCCGGAGCGCCTCTGGAGTTTCCCGCGGCACGGCCAGAGCCTAGGGGTAAACTCCGAACCTACGCGGGCGCGGGCCCGTACGGGGGGGCAGAATGTCCCTTCATACCTGCAATTCGGAGGGAGGACACCAACTTGTCAAAGCGGTGGCTTAGAGGCGCCTCGCTCTTGATCGCTGGCACGTTCCTGGCCGCGGCCTGCGCAGGCGGCGGTGGGGCGGGCGGAGACAAGGGCGAGATCATCATCGCAAGCGATTTCCCGACGTCGGGCGCTGACCGCGCGAGCGGTCGCGGGCCGGAGGCGGGCGTCGCTTTCGCAGTCCAGCAGAGCGCGACCATCAAGGGCTTCAAGATCACGCACAAGCCGTACGACGACGCCGTGAACGGCGTGCACGACCCGCAGAAGGGCGCGCAGAACGTTACGGACATGTGCAACAACACGAAGATCCTGGGCATGGTCGGCCCGTTCAACTCGAACGTCGCCCGTGCGGTCATCCCGGTGGGCAACAAGTGCAACCTCGCGATGATCAGCCCGGCGAACACGAACGAGTGTCTGACACAGGACTTCGCGTACTGCGACCCGAAGCCAGCTGCGCTCCGCGACGCGAGCCAGCCGAACAACTACTTCCGCATCGCCGCCCCGGACACGGTCCAGGGTCCCGCGATGGCGGACTTCGCGTACGACACGCTGAAGATCACGAAGATCGCGGTGTGGTCGGATAACGAGACGTTCGGCAAGGGCGTCGCCGACAACTTCGCGAAGCGCTTCCAGGCGAAGGGCGGCACGGTCGTCGTCCGTCAGGACTTCGACACCAAGACGACCTCGGACTTCAAGCCGTTCCTCCAGCGCGCCAAGGACGCGGGCGCTGCCGGCATCTACGCCGGTGCGACCTCCGCGACCAAGGGCTGCATCCCGAGGGCGCAGTCCAAGGGCATCATCGACGTCCCATACCTCGGGCCAGACGGCATCGGCGACACGCAGTGCATCAAGGACGCCGGCGATCAGGCCACGGACAAGATGTACTTCACGAACGCCGCCGCGGACGCCGAGCAGGACTCCGCGAACAAGGACCTGATCGCCTCGTTCAAGAAGGCCTTCACCGGCAAGGAGGACTACGCCGCCTACACCTTCCCGGGTTACGACTGCGCCAAGATCCTCCTCGACGCGGTGGGTCGTGCGATCGACGCTGCCGGCGGCAACATGCCGACCCGCAAGCAGGTGATCGACGCGGTTCAGAACACGAAGAACCTCAAGCTCTCGACAGGCACATACAGCTTCGACAAGAACGGCGACCCGACGTCCGCGACGATGGCCTTCTACCAGCTGAAGGCCGGCGCGTGGTCGTTCAACAAGCAGTTCGCGGTCGGCGGCCAGTAGACCCAGGTCTCACGCGAGCATGAAAGAGGGGGCGCGAGAGCGCCCCCTCTTCCTTTTCCGCTCGTTCGTACTCCCGAGTCTGTATAAACGTCCGCGTGGGGGCAGTCGGGGAAGCGATCAGACGCCGCAGGAGCGACCTGCGGAGCGGCACGACCGGCCGCGTGCTCAACATCGGACTCATCCTGCTCATCCTCGCGATCTTCCTCTGGCCGGAGCTCGGCTTCATCGCGAAGCTCCGCGAGCATGAGCCGTCGTACTTCCTGCAGATCCTCTTCTTCGCGCTCGCGAACGGCGCGATCTACGCGCTCATCGCGCTCGGGTACACGATGGTCTACGGGATCATCGAGCTCATCAATTTCGCGCACGGCGACGTCTTCGGATTCGGTGCGTTCCTCTCCCTGAGCCTCATCCCGATCCTCGGTCTCACCGAGGGCCAGGAGTGGGGACCGTTCACGATCTTCCAGCTGCTCGCGGTCTTCGTCCTCACGATGGGGGCCTGCGCCGTGCTCAACGTCGGCATCGAACGCATCGCCTACCGGCCGCTCAGGCACGCGCCCAAGCTCGCGCCGCTCATCACCGCGATCGGCGTGTCGTTCTTCCTCGAGGGCGCGCTGTTCCTCTGGAAGGGGCCGTCGAGCGTCCACTACCCGGACGTCCTCCCACACGTCCAGATCGACATCTTCGGCGCACGTCTGGGCGTGAAAGAGCTGACCGTCTACATCGTCACGATCATCCTCGTCGTCCTGCTGTCGCTGTTCATCGACCGCTCCCGTCTTGGCAAGGCGATGCGCGCGACCGCGCAGGATCGCGACGCCGCGCAGCTCATGGGCATCGACATCGACCGGACGATCGCCGCGACGTTCTTCATCGGCGCGCTCCTCGCGGGCGCCGGCGGGATCATGTACGGGCTCTCGTACAACACGACCGTCTTCGACCTTGGCTTCTCCGCGGGCCTCGTGGCCTTCACCGCCGCGGTGTTCGGCGGGATCGGGAACATCTACGGCGCGGCCATCGGCGGAATGGTCCTCGGCCTCATCCGAACGTTCTGGGACGGTTACTTCGACTCTGCGTGGTCCGACGTCGTGATCTTCGCGATCCTCATCCTCGTCCTCGTCTTCCGGCCGACGGGGCTCCTCGGCATGCGGGTACCGGAGAAGTAGATGCGACGCTGGGCGCGGCGCGTCTGGGAGACCGACCCGCGCAAGGATCCGAACGCGATGGTCTACATCCTCCTCGCCTTCTTCGGGCTCACGTTCCCGATCATCGCGAACGTCCTGTCCGGCGGGAGCCCCGGCTTCCTCCTCAGCGTCGCTGGTGACGCGGGCGTCTACGTCCTCCTCGCTCTGGGGCTCAACGTCGTGGTCGGCATGGCCGGCCTGCTGGACCTCGGCTACGCCGCGTTCTTCGCGATCGGCGCGTACACCTACGCCTTCCTCGCCTCCAACCACATGAACGTGACGCCGCTCCAGACGACGGACGGCGTCCACGTGCCGTTCTGGATCGTGCTCCTCGTCGCGCTGTTCATCGCCGCATCCTTCGGCGTCATCCTCGGCGCACCGACACTGCGACTTCGCGGGGACTACCTCGCGATCGTGACGCTGGGCTTCGGCGAGATCGTCCCGCGCGTCTTCCGCAACGCCTCCACCTGGACGAGCGGCGTGAACGGCGTCTCGGCGCTCGACACGCCGATGCTGCCGTTCTGGATCCAGGGGCCCTGGTCGGGCGACCCGTTCCAGGTCGTCCAGAACTTCAAGATCTTCGACCCGCTCGGGTACTACGTGATCATGGTCGTGCTCCTCGTCATCTGCGTCGTGCTCATCCGCAACCTGCAGCACTCACGGATGGGCCGCGCCTGGAACGCGATCCGCGAGGACGAGGTCGCCGCGGCCGCGATGGGCGTGAACACCGTGCAGGCCAAGCTCCTCGCGTTCGCCATCGGCGCCGCGTTCAGCGGCTTCGCCGGCACGTTCTACGGCGCGAAGCTGTCGCTCGTCTCGCCGGAGAACTTCGGCTTCTCGGTGTCGATCACGGTGCTCGTCATGGTCGTACTCGGCGGCATGGGCAACATCCCCGGCGTCATGGCGGGATCGCTCCTCGTCTACTACGTCATCTTCATGCTGCTGCCGCAGCTGCCGCAGACGGCGACGGACATCGCGAACGCGATCGGCCTGAGTGTCCTGACCGAGCAGAGCGGCGACTACCCGGGGATCGGCGAGATGGCCTCGCGACTGAAGTTCCTGGTGTTCGGACTCATCCTCGTCGTCGTCATGCTCGTGAGGCCGCAGGGCCTCATCCCGAGCCGGGAGCGCCAGCAGGAGCTCACCAAGGGGACGCACGAAGACAACGTCATCGAAGACGTGAACGCGGCGACGGGTTGATGGACGACGGCGCGATCCTCCGGCTCGACCACGTCGTGAAGCGCTTCGGCGGCCTCGTCGCGGTCAACGACGTGACGTTCGACGTGAAGAAGGGTGAGGTCTTCGCGCTCATCGGTCCGAACGGCGCCGGGAAGACGACGCTCTTCAACGGCGTCACCGGCCTCATCCCTCCGACGAGCGGCTCGGTGATCTTCGAGGGGCGCGAGATCGCCGGGACGAAGCCGCACAAGGTCGCCGAGCTCGGCATCGCGCGCACGTTCCAGAACATCCGCCTCTTCGAGTACATGACCGCGCTCGACAACATCCTCGTCGGCGAGCACTGCCGTATGCACGCGAAGCTCTGGGACTCGCTCTTCAAGACGCCGCGCGAGCAGCGCGAGGAGCGCGCCGTCACCGAGCGCGCGATGGACCTCCTGAAGTTCGTCGGCATCGACCGCTGGGCGAACTCCTACGCGCGGAACCTCCCCTACGGCGGGCAGCGGCGCCTCGAGATCGCCCGCGCGCTCGCGACGCAGCCGCGTCTGCTGCTCCTCGACGAGCCGGCCGCGGGCTTCACCCCCCAGGAGAAGGTCGAGCTCATGCGCCTGGTCGCGAAGATCCTCGAGCTCGGGATCACGGTCTTCCTCATCGAGCACGACATGAAGGTCGTCATGGGCATCAGCAAGCGCATCGTGGTCCTCGACCACGGCGAGATGATCGCCCACGGCACCCCCGACGAGGTCCGCCGAAACCCGCGCGTCATCGAGGCGTACCTGGGGAAGCAGCACTAAGTGGGCCGCTGCTCCGGAGGTCGGCGCTAGTGGCTCTGCTCGAGATCAGCGGGGTCGACGCGTTCTACGGCCGCGTGCAGGCGCTCCACGGCGTGAGCATCACCTGCGACCAGGGGGAGATCGTCGCGCTCATCGGCAGCAACGGCGCCGGGAAGACGACGACGCTCCGGACGGTCTCCGGGCTCATGCACCCCGCGAGGGGCACGATCACGTTCGGCGGCGAGAACATCACGACGACGTCCGCGCACAAGATCGTCGGGCTCGGCATCTGCCAGTCGCCGGAGGGCCGCCGGCTCTTCCCGCGGATGCAGGTCATCGACAACCTGCGCATGGGCGCGTACACCCGCAAGGACAAAGCCGGCATCCTCGCCGACATGGAGCGCGTCTTCGGGCTCTTTCCGCGCCTGAAGGAGCGCGAGACACAGCTCGCGGGCACGCTCTCCGGCGGCGAGCAGCAGATGCTCGCGATCGGCCGCGCGCTGATGAGCCGCCCGAAGCTCCTCATGCTCGACGAGCCGTCGCTCGGCCTGGCACCGATCCTCGTCGACACCATCTTCAAGACGATCCTCGAGATCAACGCCGCGGGCACGCCGGTCCTCCTCGTGGAGCAGAACGCCGTGCGCGCGCTCGAGGTCGCGCATCGCGGTTACGTCCTCGAGACGGGGAACATCGTGCAGACCGGGACCGGCAAGGAGCTCCTCAACTCGCCCGACGTCCAGCGCGCCTACCTCGGCATGTGAGACGCTCGCGTCACTGACGCGGCGCGGATCCGGGCGTAGGCTGCGTGGATGCTCCGCTCACTGCTCGTCATCGCGCTCGCATCGGCTCTCGCGTGCGGCGCTCCGGCGGCGAGCGCGCCAACTGCGACGGCTACGGTGACGCCTACTCCGACGCCAACGCCGTCCCCCACACCGACGCCGCAGCCGACCCCGTCGCCGTCCCCGGCACCGGCCGCGTCGTATTTCGTGGACAGCACGGTCCAGTTCCTGTCACTGCCCGCGACACTCGAGTCGCAGGTCCTCGCGGGCGTGCAAACGGACGCGCTCCGCGTGTTCGTGAACTCGAGCGCGGTGCGGTCGGCGACGAAGGCCGGTGAGCCGACGGGCACGCTCGTGCTCGTCCTCGGTCTCGAGCCGTCGATCGCCGCGATCCCGAACACGATGGATAGCTTCCTCAAGGGACTCCTCGGGGCGTCGGGCACGGGCGTCTTCACGACCCCTGAGACGGTGCAGATCGCTGGTCGCCCAGTGACCGTCCTGTACCAGAACGAGCAGAAGCTCTGGTACGCGGTCTGGCAGCAGAAGCACTTCATCGTCACGGAGTTCTCCTCGACCCGCGCCTCGGCCGAAGAGGTCGCGAGCCTCCTCATCACCGCGAACCGCTGAGGCTCTCGCACTACCTAGACTCGCTCCGGTGGCGATGGTGCTTGCGCTGAAGGTCCCGGCTGACGTCGAGAGGGTCGTTGACCGCCTCCTCGACGCGGGTCACGACGCCTACGTCGTCGGCGGCAGCGTGCGCGACGCGCTCCGCGGAGTCGATCCGCACGACTGGGATGTGACGACCGACGCGACGCCAGACGAGATCCAGAAAGTGTTCAAGCGGTCCCTGTACAACAACCGCTTCGGCACGGTCGTCGTGCGCTCGGGCGAGCACGAGGTCGAGGTCACGACCTACCGGGTCGAGGCCGAGTACACCGACCACCGGCGCCCCGACGCGGTCGCGTTCACGGCGTCGCTCCAGGAGGACCTCGCGCGCCGCGACTTCACCATGAACGCGATGGCCTGGCGGCCCGCGCGCGGCGGCAAGCCGGGCGAGCTCATCGACCCCTTCGACGGAAAGCGGGACCTCGATGCGCGCCTGCTCCGCGCCGTCGGAGACCCGGACGAGCGCTTCCGGGAGGACGCGCTGCGCATGCTGCGCGCGGTCCGCTTCGCGACGCTGCTCGACCTGCGCGTCGAGCCGAAGACCTTCGACGCGATCCGCCGGAACGCGGCGCTCACCAAGGAGCTCTCCGGCGAGCGGATCCAGCAGGAGGTCGTGAAGATGCTGGGCGGCGTGGCGCGGCCGTCGGCCGCACTGCGGCTGCTCTCCGATAGCGGTGTGCTTGCGGTCATCTGTCCGGAGCTCGAGGAATGCAAGCTCACGCCGCAGGACAAGCTCGCCGCCGAGAACGTGTTCGATCACCTCCTCGCGACCGTCGACGCGACGCCGCCGAACGACCTCGTCCTCAGGCTCGCTGGGCTGTTCCACGACATCGGCAAGCCCGACACCTTTCGCGATGGGCACTTCCATCAGCACGAGTACGTTGGGGAGGCAAAGACGCGCGCGATCCTCCGTCGCTGGAAGTTCGACAAGGAGACGGTGACCGAGGTCACGCACCTCATCCGCCATCACATGTTCTGGTACCAGACCGAGTGGGGTGGCTCGGCGGTGCGCCGGTTCATCCGGAACGTCGGCCTCGACAACATTCCCGCGCTCTTCGCGTTGCGCCGTGCCGACAACATCGGCAGCGGCGCGCGCACACCGCCGAAGATGTACGCGCTCGAGGCGCTTTGGCAGCGCGTGCAGGCGGAGATCGACGCGGCGAACGCGTTCTCGTTGCGCGACCTCAAGATCGACGGGAACGACATCATGAAAGAGCTTGGTCTCGCGCCGGGTCGCGAGATCGGACGCATCCTCGACGCGCTCTTCGAGCGCGTGACCGAGGACCCCCAGCTCAACACGCGCGAGAAGCTTCTGGAGCTCGCGCGCGAGGAGCGCAAGCGCGGCTGATGGAGGTCACGACCGCCGTCGCGACAGATGTCGAGCCACTCCTGTCACTCGTCGCGGGGTACCAGGAGTTCTACGGCGCGACGCCGGACGAGGCGCGCAACCGCCGATTCTTCTCGCGTCTCATCGGAGAGAACTCGCGCGGGATGCTCCTCGAGGCGCGCGCCGGCAGCGAGGTCGTCGGGTTCGCGACGCTCTACTGGAGCCAGAGCTCGGTGTCGGCGCGCGACGTCGTGCTGCTGAACGATCTCTTCGTGCGGCCGGACGCGCGGTCAGGCGGCGTCGGGCGAAAGCTGATCGCCGCGGCCGCCGCGGTCGCCCGGGAACGTGGCGCGGGGGCGCTGCAGTGGGTCACGCACCCGGACAACGCGGCGGCACGGCGTCTTTACGACTCGCTCGGCGCGACCGCCGAGACGTGGGTCGAGTACACGCTGGAGTTGGGTCGCTAAGGCGCTAGGTGCGCTCGAACGGGGCCGTCGGCGCGACGCCGGTCGTGGGGGACGCGTAGACGGATGATCCGTTCGTCCCGTAGGTGCCGACCTCGTCACGCATGCCGCGGACCTTGTCCACCTGCTCGCTGATCTTGCGCCGCGCCTGCTCGCCGTTCATCGGCGTCATGACGAAGGCGACGAGCATGCCGATCACCGCGCCGAGCGTCAGGCCGATGCCGAACCACAGCATGCCCGGGGTTTCGCTCCGGTGGCCGATCGAGATCTCTGGGACCTCGGCGTTCTTGAAGACGTCATTCGCCTTCTTGCCCGCTTCGGTGGTGAGGTCGTTGAAGATGTCACGGAGGTCTTTTGTGCTCACCATGTCGAATCCTCCTGCTTTTCCGCTGGTCACGCCTCTTCAGGAGCAGAAGCGGTGCCACTCGACCGGCGAGAGAGCGCTGCCTCGATGAACATGTCGATATCGCCATCAAGCACCCGCGTCGGGTCTCCGACCTCGACGCCCGTGCGGTGGTCCTTCACGACGGTGTAGGGATGCAGGACATACGAGCGGATCTGGCTCCCCCAGTCGGCTGAGCGCATCTCGCCACGCTCGCGTGCCTGCTCCTCCTCCTGGCGGCGGACGCGCTCCTCGAGGAGGCGCGCCTTCAGGATGCGCATCGCGGTCTCACGGTTCTGCAGCTGCGATCGCTCGTTCTGGCAGGAGACGACCATCCCGCTCGGCAGGTGCGTGATACGCACCGCGGTCTCGGTCTTGTTCACGTTCTGGCCGCCGGCGCCGGTGGCGCGGTAGGTGTCGATCCGGAGCTCTTCGGGGCGGATCTCGACTTCGCCCTCGTCCTCGATCTGCGGCGTCGGGTCGACGAGCGAGAACGAAGTCTGCCGGCGATGCTGCGCGTCGAAGGGCGAGATGCGGACGAGCCGGTGCGTGCCGCGCTCGGTGCGCAGGTAGCCATACGCGTTGAGCCCCTCGATCGTGATCGTCGCGCTGCGGTAGCCCGCCTCGTCACCGGGCGTGAAGTCGACGAGCTCCGCCTTGTAGCCGCGCCGCTCGGCCCAGCGCAGGTACATGCGCACGAGCATCTGGGCCCAGTCCGCGGCGTCGGTGCCGCCGACGCCGGCGCTCACCGCGACGACCGCGTCGCGCTCGTCGTACGGGCCGGAGAGCTGCGCCTCGAGCGTCGCGCGCGCGACCTCCTCACCGAGCGCCGCGAAGTCACGCTCGATATCGGCGGACATGGCCGCGTCGTCGGCGATCGCGTTGAGCTCGGTGAGGTCGTCGACGCGCCGCTTGAAGCCGTCCCACGTGTCGACGCGCGCCCGGAGGGCGCCGAGACGCTTGAGGATCTTCTGCGCGTTGTTGCGGTCGTTCCAGAGATCGGGACGCCCGGACTCGGCCTCTAGCTGCGCGAGCTCCGTGCGGAGGCTCGGGAGGTCAAAGGAACACCGCCATGCGATCGATGCGCTCGCGTAGCGCCGCGAGCGCTTCCTGGTCGAGCGCCAAGCGTCAGCGTTTCGTCGTGCTGCGCGGGCGGTCGAACGTGGTCATCACCGGCTGAGCGACCGGCGCGAGCTTGCCGGCGGCGAAGCTCACGAAGGTCACGCATGGGCAATAGGTGTTGCGGGGGCAGCGCGGGCAGTCACCGTCGCAGTCGAGGGTGGCGCCGTAGGAACACTTGAGGCAGTTGTCCTCGCAGACGATCCATTCCTTCATGCAAGGCCCTCTTCTCTAGCAATTGCGGATGGCACAAGGCTCGTCGTTACGTTGGAACGCTCCCCACAGGCCGTGTGCCGCTTTCCGTACGAGCCTACCGTTCTGACACCCGAATGGGAAGAGGTTTTGCGCCTCAAACTGGATGCGCGGGACGGTCTGCGAACACATGGGCTAAGCCGGAATTGCTGGCCTTTTCGATCGCTTGCCCGCCCACACAAGGTACGCAAGGCCAACGGCTCCATAAATTAGCCCAAGGACGTGCGCCTCCTGAAGGCCGAAGAGCACGGCGGGATCCTGACGCAGGAACGACTCGGCGAAGCGGCCGAACCCGAACAGCACGAGGTATCCGGCCCAGGCGCGGCCCTCGGGCACCTGCCCGCGGACGCGATGCCAGTACCACCACAGGATCCCGAAGGTCGCGACCATGAGCAGGCAGTCGTAGAGCCCGATGAAGTGGACCGGGCCCGTCTGCCCGAGGGTGAGCGGGCTCGTATACCCGACGCAGATCCCGAACGGCGGCGCACACGGCGTGCCGTGGTGCTCGCCGTTCACGATGTCGCCGAGCCGGCCGATCGCCTCACCGAGTGCGATGCCGATCACGGTGATGTCGAACATGAATCCACGCGGTAGTCGCAGGAGCCGGCACGCGATGTAGCCCGCGATCGTCGAACCCAAGGGCGCGCCGACCGTGCCGATGCCACCGCCCGAGAACGCGAGCATCTTCGCCACGTCGCCGGCGTAGGTCGCGGGATTGTCGATGACGTGCGCGATGCGGGCGGACACGAGCCCGCCGACGATGACCGCGATCGCGAAGGGGTACACGCGGTCGTCCTTCACGACCCAGCGCGCGAGGCGGATCGAGGTGAAGGACCCGATGACCATCGCGACGAACGCGAAGAGCGAGTGCCACGCGATGCGCACCGACCCGATGACGAGGTCGGGATCCCAAGGGATGGTGATCAGGCCGGCGCGACCTCAGCGCGCGAACGGCGCGGCCAGAGGCGCACGATCATCGGGATCGCCGCCGCCAGCACGAGGAAGCCGATGACCTGATCCTCGCGGAGCGCGAACGCGTAGTTCGGCTCACCGATCCGCAGGTAGCCGAGCGCGAAGCGGCCGATCGCGTACCACGCCATCCACAGCCAGAAGATGAGACCAGCGGGCAGGCCGCGGCCGCGAAGAGCGAGCGTCCAGGCCACACCGAGCGCGGTCCAGGCCATGTCGTACGCGACGACGAGATGCACGGGATCCGGCGCGTAGCGCGGGTCGCCGACCGGGAACTGCGGGCTCTGCCCGAGGGTCTGCGGATGCGTGAACTCGACGCAGAGGCCGAGCGGCGCCTGACACGCGGTGGCGTGGTGCTCGCCGTTGATGATGTCGCCGATCCGCCCGATCGCGAACCCGAGCGAGATGCCCGGCGCCGCGGCATCCGCACCGGCGCCGATCGGGATGTGTCCGTTCCGCACCGCGTAGATGACGCCACCGACGACCCCGCCGATCGCGGCTCCCCACACCGCGATCCCGCCCGTCCAGATCTGGGGGATGAGCTCGGGATGTGCCAGGTAGCCGCCGGGGATGCCGCTGCAGCCCGTCCAGCAGTCGAAGACGTGGAAGACGCGCGCGCCGATGATCCCGCCGACGACACCCCAGGTCGCGACGCCGCTCGCCGCGCCCTCATCCACGCCCAGCTCGCGCACGAGCTTCGTCGAAAGCCACACGCCGAAGAAGATGCCGACCGCGGTGAAGATGCCGTGCCACGCGAGCGTGATCGGGCCGAGGTGGATGTTCGGGTCGAGATCGATGGTGATCAAGAGATCACCGCCCGTGACACTTCTTGAACTTCT
>JBIOUD010000153.1:0-4989 GCA_044866725.1 Candidatus Limnocylindria bacterium
CCGTCGCAGATCGATCAGATCACCCACGCGTTCACGCCGGCGCAGGCAGACGTCGATCGCGCCGCCGCGATCATCGCTGCCTACGCGCAGGCGGCGGACCGGCGCGCCGGTGCGGTCCTGCTGGGGAACGAGATGATCGACGGGGCGTCGCGGAAGATGGCCGAGGTCGTCATGGAGCGCGCCGCGCTGTTCGGGTTGGTGCCGAAGACCCGCTAGGCCTTCGGTTTCTCGTTGTTCATGACCTCGGGCGCGATGAGGTCTTGATAGGTCTCTCGGCGGCGTACGAGGCGCGCGTTCCCGTTCGCCGCGACGACGACCGCGGGGCGCAGCGCCATGTTGTAGTTGCTCGCCATCGACAGGTGATACGCCCCCGAATTCGGGATGGCGAGCAGGTCGCCGGCCCGCGGGAGCGGCAGGTCCACGTGCTGGATGAGCACGTCGCCGGTCTCGCAGTATCTCCCCGCGATCGCCACGTCGGTCACCGCGGTCTTGTCCTCCATGCGGTTCGCCAGGACGGCGGTGTAGGTCGCGGCGTACGCCGTCGGGCGGATGTTGTCGGCCATGCCCCCGTCGACGGCGACGTACGTACGGCCGGCCGGGATCTTCTTCACGGCACCGACGCGGTAGACCGAGACGCCGGCCTGCGCGACAAGAGAACGGCCCGGCTCGATCGACAGTCCCGGCAATGGATCGACTCGCGCGCTCCGCGCGGCGGTGGAGATGAGGTCCGCGACGTTGCGGATCGTGTCCGCAGGCTTCGTCGCGGGGTCCTTCATCGTGTAGCGAACGCCGAAGCCACCGCCCGGGCTCACCTCGCGCAGCAGGACGCCATGCTTCGTCTTCATCTCCTGCGCGAACGCGAACAGTCGCGTGATCGCCGCTTCGTAGGGCTCGAGCTCGTGGATCTGCGAGCCGATGTGCATGTGATAGCCGCGCAGGTCGAGCGACGGCCATTTCAGGATCTCCATCACGCCATGCTCGGCGACGCCCGACTCGATCCCCAGGCCGAACTTCGTGTCCAGACGTCCGGTCTTGAGATGTTCGTGCGTATGCGCGTCGACGCTCGGAGAGACGCGGAGGAGCACGGCCTGCGTCACGCCGGCCTCCTTCGCGAGGCGCCCGAGGAGCGCTGCCTCCTCGACGTTGTCGATGACGATCCGGCTCACCTGTTCGCTGAGGGCGTGCTTCAACTCGTCCGCGCTCTTGTTGTTCCCGTGGAGGTAGATGCGATCCTTCGGGAAGCCCGACTTCACCGCGACGAAGAGCTCACCGTCGGACGCGACGTCGAGCCCGAGGCCTTCGTCCCGCAGCAGCCGCAGCAGCCACGGTGCCGAGTACGCCTTCGACGCGTAGCAGACGAGGGTCCGGCCGGAGTACGCACCCTCGAGCGCGGTCTTGAACGCCTTGGCGCGCGCGACGATGGTCGCCTCGTCGTACACGTACAGCGGGGTGCCGAAATGCGCGGCGAGGTCGACGAGGTCGCACCCGCCGATGCGCAGCCGCCCGTCCACGACCGTGGCCGTGTCCGGAAACAGTTCCACCGCTGCGCATTGTCATCCGCCCGGTCCATTCGCGCGTATGAGAAGCGATGCAACCAGCCCGCCGCCGGCTCGCGCTCGCCTGTGCGCTCGCGCTGCTCCTCGCCGCCTGCGGCGGCGCGGCAGTCGCCCCGTCGCCTGCGGCCACCGCCAGCACGGCACCGACCGTCGGTGGCACTCCCGTACCGATGCCGACGCAGTCACCAGACATCTACAACTTCGTCGCGGATCTCAAGTCCACGAACGAGGTGCCTCCGATCGCCGACGCTGAAGCCACGTGCCTCGGCCAGGCGAAGATCACGCTCTCCGTGCTCACGGACCCGGCGTACTACAACGTCACCTCGGGGAAGGCGTCCTTCGACGTCACGCTGAGCTCCTGCCCGGCGACGACGCAGATCACGCTCGCGCACATCCACCAGGGCGCCGCCTCGACGAACGGGCCGGTGAAGGTGGACACCGGACTCGTCGCGGCGCAGCCGATCATGTTCGGCGCGGGCGCGTCGATCAAGAAGATGGACGTCGTGGTCGAGCCCGTCGTCGCGGATGACCTCATCAAGAACCCCGGCAACTACTACTTCAACGTCCACTCCGCCGCGCACGGCGGCGGCGTGGTGCGAGGGCAGCTCGTCGCGACGCGCTAGCGTCGCGCTCAGACCCCCGTGCTGAGATCCGCCGGCTCGTCGATGTCGCGGCGCCACTCGCCTTCGTCGTCGTAACGGCGCCACCACGCCTCGTCGCGCGCGTCGACGCTCAGCTCGCCGTACTCGACGAGCACACCCAGCCGCAGGATGCCGCGATCGACGAGGCCTTTCGCGATGGGCGCGCACCGCACGGGCCGGAGCGCGACCGGGAGCGGACGCAGGGCATTGCCCTCGCGCAGCGCGAGGGCGTCAGCCGTTCCCTCGCGCAGCACGTCGCGCATCGCGCGGAGCAGCGCGGGCGGGAGGCCGGGCGTGTCACCGGCGGCCACGAGCGCGATGTCCGCGGTCGTCGTGGCGAGCGCGTCCGCCAGTGCTGCGAGTGGACCCGCGGTCGAGCGATCGTGCCGCACGAGCAGCGGCGTGGCGACCTTCGGGATCGCGGGATCTGGCTGCGACGCGCCGACCATGACCACGACCTCGTCGCAGGACGCCGCGAGCGCGCGGAGCGCGTGCCAGAAGAGCGGCTCGCCTTCGAGCGGCTCGAGCAGCTTGTTCGGCGGGAACCGCCGCGACGAGCCACCCGCGAGGAGGATCCCTGTCGTGCGCGTCACGGCTTGGGCCGCTTCACCTCAGTCTCACTGGGCCAGCGGAATCGAGCGAGCGCGGCGCGCGTCACGCCGCCGGTGGCGTACCAGAGGTGATCGGCGTCCTGTGGCAGCCCCGCAGGACAGAACGCCCAGCGGCCGTCCTCGTGGATCTGGATCGGCGTCGATGGATCCGCGGGCTTGATCGTGCGATGCACCTTTCGCACGCAGATCCACTCGATGAGCGACGCGCGCTCCACATCCGTCATTGTCCGGGCTCGCGCAATGGCTTGTCGGCCGCCACGGGTCTGGCCAGAGTCACGAGCGGCGTGCCGTGAAGCTCGTGCGGCGGTTCGCCGGTGCGGCGGAAGCCGAGCGATTCGTACAGGCGGATCGCCGAGAAGAGGAACGGCGTCGTCGAGAGGAACAGCCGTGTCGCCTTCCGCTCGACGGCGAGGTGGAACGGCTCGTCCATGAGCGCGTGGCCGACGCGCTGGCCGCGCGCGCCGGGTGCCACGCCCATGCTGCGGATGTACACGCCGCCGTCGCGCAGCACCGCCGAGACCGTGCCGACGATGTGGCCGTCCTTCTCGGCGACCCATGTCGGCCCCTCCTTCAACCGCTCACGCACAGCGGCCGGATCGGGCGTCGTCGCCGCGTACCCGGCGCGTGTGTAAAGGCGCTCGAACTCACGGAACGCATCGCGGAGGAGATACGCGACCGCATCGCCGTCGACGGCGGTCGCGCGCCGGATCTGCATCCCGGCCGAGTCTAGGCGCGAAGGACGTAGAGTCGGCGCGTATGAGCGTTCCCGCGCCGACGTTCGCCGACGTGCTCGCCGCGAAGCGGTTCCTGTCCGCGTATCTCGAGCCGACGCCTCTCGTGCAGCGACCCGCCGTGAGCGACGCGCTCGGGCTCGATGTGTGGCTCAAGTGCGAGTCGATGCTCCCGACCGCGGCATTCAAGGTGCGCGGCGGCCTCAACCTCGTCGGCCGCGACCCGACCGCACGCGGCGGCGTGTACGCCGCGTCGACCGGGAACCATGGCCAGTCGCTCGCGTACGCGGGCAAGCAGTTCGGCGTGCCCGTCACGATCTTCCATCCGCGCGCCGCGAATCCGCTGAAGCTTGCCGCCATGCGCGCGAGCGGCGCGACGCTCGTGGAGCACGGCGTCGATTTCGATGAATCGCGCGTCGAGTGCGAGCGCCGCGCGAAGTCCGACCGCGTGCGCTACGTGCACTCCGGAGACGAGCCGTACCTCATCGCAGGCGTCGCGACCGCCGCGCTCGAGGTGCTCGAGACGCTCCCGACCGCGGACGTGCTCATCGTGCCGGTCGGCGGCGGGAGCGGCGTGACCGGTGCGTGCCTCGTCGCGAAAACGGTGAACCCGCGTGTCCAGGTGATCGGCGTGCAGTCGGACGGCGCGCCGTCGGCGTATCTCTCGTGGCGCGAGCGCAAGCCGCACCTCACTGACCGCATCAACACGTTCGCCGAAGGACTTGCGACGCGCTCGCCGTTCGCGCTGCCGCAGCAGATGATGCGCGAGCTCCTCGACGACTTCGTGCTCGTGTCCGACGCAGACCTCTACGCGGCGATGAAGCTGCTCCTCGTCGAGGGGCACGTCGTTGCCGAGGGCGCGGGCGCCGCGCCCGTCGCCGCGGCACGCAAGTACGCGGACCGTTGGCGCGGGCGCGTGATTGTTTGTTTGGTGAGCGGCGGCAACGCGACGGCCGAGTCCATCACGCGCGCCCTCGCGTCGTAGTGGACTACACCGTTGGCGACCTCCGGCCCGCGGACCGCGACCTCGTGTACCGCTTCCTGTCGGAGGACGCCTACTGGTCGCAGGGCCTGCCCCGGGAGATCTTCGATGCATCCATCGCGAATTCGTTGAGTTTTGCCGCCTACTCCGCGAACGAGATCGTTGGTTTCGCCCGCGTCGTCACCGACCGTGCGACGTTCGCCTGGCTCTGCGACGTCTTCGTACTACCTGGACATCGCGGGAACGGCATATCCAAACGTTTGATGGATGCGGTCATGGCGCATCCCGACCTCGCGCGGGTGCGCAACTTCATGCTCGCGACGCGGGACGCGCACGGCCTGTACGCGAAGTACGGCTTCGCGCCGCTCGCGGAGCCGGCGCGCTGGATGGCGATCCGCCGTCCGTATCGACGCGACCCTTGAGCGGGCGCACGTCGCACGTGGCCCGTTTTCTTTAGGCTCGACGCAT
>JBIOUD010000154.1:0-6244 GCA_044866725.1 Candidatus Limnocylindria bacterium
CGTGCTCGCCATAGTCGCGCGCAGACCAGTCGACTTGATCGCTGAGTCCCCAGCCCGGCCGCTCGAGGATGAGGCAGCGGAATCCGCGCAGGTCGTTCACGAGCGGCGGCCACGCGCCGAGGCCCGCCGTTCCGTGCACCAGAAGCAGCGGGCGGCCCGAGCCGACCTCGATGACCCGAAGCCGCGCGCCGCTCCTCAGCGTCACGAAGCGTTCGCGAGCCTCCAGGCCGTAGCGTCGCCACGCGGTCTGCTCGGCCTCACGAAGCCGCGCCACGACTGTTCCTTGGCCCGCCACCGTCGCCGCATGCGTCGTCATGTCGCACCCTCCCCAGCCTGTCGTCGCTCGGGACCAGCGTCGGCCGCCGGATCGGCAAGGGGAAGTTCGAAATCCGAACTCTCGTCGGCGGTCATGGGTGCGAGAATCCGTCCATGCGGCCCCGCACGACGTACTGTCATTTCACCAAGGCGATCGAAAACCTCGGCGAACGGTGGACGCTCCTGATCCTCGGAGAGCTCGTCCAGTGGGGCCCGCACGGCTTCAACGCACTCGTCGATGCCCTGCCCGGGATCAGCCGGTCGGTCCTCGCCGAGCGGCTCAAGCGACTCGAGGAGTTCGGTCTCGTGGCACGCGATGCCGTCGTGAGCGGACGTGCGCCGGGCTACCGCGTGACGGCCGCTGGCGAGCAGTTACGCCCCGTCCTCATGGAGCTCAACAACTGGTCGGAGCGCTGGGTGCCCGAGGACCCCGCCGTTGCCGAACGAGACCCGGATCTTCTGGTCTGGTGGATCGCGCACCGCATCGCGCCCGATGCCGTGCCGTCCACGCGGGTCGTCATGGACATCGACATCCGTGGGACCGGATCGAAGCGATGGCTGGTGCTCGAGCCCGGGCAGGGCGCATCAGCGTGTCCGACCGATCCGATGCTCGGGCCCGATCACTACGTCTTCATTGAAGCGACGCCGGAAGCGCTGCAACCAGTCGCGCGAGGGCTCCGCTCGTGGAGCGCGGCGATCGCGGACGGATCGATCCACGTCTCTGGTGCCCCGGCGCTGGTGCGCGCGCTTCCGGACTGGTTCGCGGCGGACCTGGGCGCGGTCGCCGCGCTCTGAAGGGACAGCGATCCCGTGCTCGTCTTCAAGCGATAGCCGGTCAGCGACGTCCGCGGGTCAGGGGTCGCGTTCGGCGGCCGTCCCTCGCGCTCGGTAGATCTTCGGCTCGATCCGCGCGCGCTCCACGAACTTGAAGGCGGGGCCGAACGACGGCCGTGGACTCGTGATCACCGGCTCGGTCGGCGCCGCGACGTGGGCGTTCTGCGCGGGACGCGCGACCGATCCCGATCGCACGGCCACGACGGCACCCGCCAGCGCCTGTCGTTTCGGACCGGATGCATGAGGAGCCAGCCAGGGGGCGCTCGGCGAGATGCGGTCCGCGATGAGCTCGCCGTCACCTCGCAGGTCGAACGGCCCGACCGTCACTGCGAAGAACGGCCCGGCCTCCGACTGCGTCACCGGCGACGCGTCGTCCTTGTCCTCGGCGAAGAACCGGACCATCAGGTCGTGCCCTGGCGAGTGGAGCCGAAGATGGCTGTACGGCACGTGGGGCGTGTCGGTGGTGCGCTCGGCGTCGAGCCAGCGACCATCGGAACCGCGGAACGCGATCACGCGTTCGGCTGCGTGTGGACCGGCGACGACGAGCGCCGCGCGCACCACGACATCGTCGAACGGCCCCAGGGCCTGTCCGTCGATGGCCGCGATCGCTCCACCGTAGAACGTCAGGAACACAGCATCCTGACGGTACGGCCCGACCCTCGCGCCGACATGACGACACCGTCATGTCCCGCTCGCCGCATAGACTCGGCCGCCAGATGGACGGCCTCGATGGTCGGCGCGCGGTCGTCACGGGAGGCGCGAGCGGCATCGGCCGCGCCATCGCCGAGGACCTCGCGGCGCACGGCGCGCGCGTCCTCGTGACCGACATCAACGTCGAGGACGGCGAGGCTGTCGCGGCGCGCATCTCCGGCGTGTTCGTTCGCGCGGACATGAGCCGACACGAGCACTGCGATGCGGTCGTCGCGCGCGCCGTCGACGAGTGGCAAGGCGTGGACATCCTCGTGAACAACGCGGGCCTGCAGCATGTCGCGCCGGTCGAGGAGTTCCCGGTCGATCGCTGGGAGCACATCGTCCAGACCATGCTCTTCGGCGCCTTCTACCTCACGCGCGCCGCGCTGCCGCTCATGTACGCGGCCGGGTGGGGGAGGATCGTGAACATTGCGTCGGTGCACGGGCTCGTCGCGTCGCCGTACAAGTCCGCGTACGTGTCGGCGAAGCACGGGCTCGTCGGCTTCACGAAGACCGTCGCGCTCGAGGCGGCCGAGAAGGGCGTGACCGTGAACGCGATCTGCCCGAGCTATGTGCGCACGCCGCTCGTCGAGAAGCAGATCGCCGACCAGGCGAAGGTCCACGGCATCGGCGAGGACGCCGTGATCCGCGACATCATGCTCGCGCCGGCCGCGCTGAAGCGTCTCCTCGAACCGTCCGAGGTCGCTGCGTACGTGCGCTTCCTCTGCTCCGAAGAGGCGTCGGGGATCACCGGGGGTGTGCAGACCATCGACGCGGGGTGGACCGCGCGCTAGCAGGTCAGCAGCGCAGCGGTCAACCGAGCCTCGTATTCGTAGGCCATTGCGACCTCTGCCGAGCCGGTAACGAGACGGCCGCAACCGCGATTGATGCGATGGGAAGCTCGTGGGGGAACGTATCGCGGTCATCGAGCGGCACCGGTCGACGAGGGAGCTCCTCGTCGATGTCCTCGCCGCCACGGGCTACGAGGTCTCGGCGTTCGACAACGCCTGGATCGCCGCGACGGACGGCGACTTCCGCATCGTCATCACCGACACGCTCGGTGCCGCCTACGACCGCGCGTCGAACGCGCTGCTCGTGCGGCGTCTGCGGAGCACGTTCGGATGCCCCGTGTTGGTGCTCACGGCGCATGCAGACGCCGCGCGCGATGTGACCCTGGGCGGCGATGCGGTCGTCACGAGGCCCTTTGACCTGAATGGATTCGTGCGCGTCGTTCGGGCCCTCGCCGGAAGCACCGAACGTCGGCGGATGACACGCGCGAGTTGACCGGCGCGCGTAAGAGGCAGGCGCCCGAGCGAGCGAGGGCCAGGCTGATCTCACAACGAAACCGTTGCAATTGAAACGCGCCTTCATCACGGACTGCCGTATGCGGCGAGAGCCGTCATGCCCTACACGCCGTGGCTCGTCGCGGGCGTAAGCAAGGCACTCTGGGAGCGGGCGCGCGCCGCGCTCGTTGACTTGCTCGCGGCCGGCGTTTGGAGCCGGCGCAGCAGTGGAACGACGAGCGCTGACCCCCTGGCCGACCAAGCCATGCAGCGTCTGGCGGAGGTCGCTCGAGGCGACCGCGATGCGACCCTCTACGGCCTGAAGGTGGCCGAGGACTCGGAGCGCGAGTCCTCGAGGCGGTGAAGTGAACGGCTCCGCCGACTAGAGGCCGAGCCGCGCCGCCACCGCGCGCAGACCCTCCTTCACCTCAGGCCAGTGCGCGAGCGTGATCGCCTCATCGAGCGGGCACCAGCGATACGTGTCGTGCTCGTGGTTCAGCGTCGGCTCCCACGACGGCGGCGCCTCGACCGCGAACGAACGGATCGCGACGGTCGTGGCGTCCGGCGCGTACAGCGGGAGCTCCTCGGGCGTGATGACATACGTCTGCGGCAACTCCAGATCGACTGGGACCGCGACCAGAGCAGTCTCCTCCTCGAGCTCTCGCGCGGCGGCGGCCGCGAACGACTCGCCGTCCTCGACCTGTCCGGCGATCACGTTCCATACACCCTGCGGAACGCGGCGCGCGAGAAGGAAGCGATCGCCGCGATAGATGAACAGCGCGACCTCGCGCGTCTTGCGCATTCAGCGGATGAGCGCGGCGAAGCGCTCGCCGTTCAGATGTGCGATCCGTTCCGCGACTTCAGGCGGCAGCTGCGTGAGCCAGCCGCGGATCCCGCGGACGATGTCCGCGTACACGTCCCAGCGCTCGTTGCCGGTGAACGCGCCACCGACGACCCAGGTGTCGGTGCCGACCATGAAGCGATCCGGATAGCGAAGGAACAGCGCGCGCCAGCGCGGATCGAGCTCGCCTTTCGGCGCGATGTCGTCGCGCAGCGACAGCTCGACCGAGAGCTTCGGCCATCGCGCGAGCTGCGCCTCGACCTGGTCCGTCGTCGCGGTCACGCCGGCGTGCGCCCAGACCACGTCGGAGTCCGCGCCGACGCTCGGATCGCTCAGCAGCTCTTCGAGCGCGTTCGGGTCGGTGTGCACGTGCAGGAACAGACCACTCCGGCGCGCGAAGCGCAGCGCGGCCTGCACTGTGGGTAGCGCGACCTGTCCACGCGCGAGATGGAACTCGCCGAAGCCCTTATGCACGCCGGGACGCACGTGCGAGTCGAGGTAGGGGATGACCGTCGGATCCCGCGTCCACGCTGGGACGTCGGACGGACCGCGGTACGGACCGAGTAGCGGGACGATCCGTTCGCCCAGTGCTGCGCGAAGCTCGATCGTGCCCGCGTCCGGTGCGCTCGAAACGAAGGCGCCGCGTACGCCCGCCGCATCCATGAGCGCCGCGACCCTTGCCGGCGGATACGGGCCCCACGCCTCGCGGCTGTAGTGCAGGTGGGCGTCGACGATCGGCAAGAGTCCAGGCGACGACGTGGCCGTCCCTGACGGCTGTGGCGTCGGCGTCGACGCGGTGAAGACCGGCGTGCTCGTTGCGTCCGCCGCTCGCGCTGCCGACGCGCTCGGCGCTGGCGCCACCGCGCCGGGAGCACACGCGGCAAGCAGCACCGCGAGGACGAGCGAGCGCGTCATGCCTTCGCTGAGACGCGCTTGTAGAACGCTTTGAGCTCGGCGTCGGAGCTCCCGAGGTAGCGCTGCGTCGTCGCGATCTGCCGGTGCCCGGCGAGGCGCTGCGCCGACGAGAGGTCGCCCTTCGCCCAGAACGTGATCGCGGCGTGCCGTAGCCAGTGCGGCGAGACATCCTCGGAGAGCCCCGCGAGCTTCGCCGCGGCGCGCACGATCTGCTCCGCTGTCCACACGGACATTCGGTACGAGCCGTCCGCCGACTTCTTCTGCGTCACGAAGAGCGCCTTGTCGTTGTCCTTCCGCGCGCCGAGGTACTTCTGGAGCCACTCGCGAGCGCGGTCGTTCAGGTACACGCGTCGATAGCGGCCACCCTTACCGAAGACGGTCACCTCGTCGACGATGCGGATCCCGTCGTCCTCTGGCGTGCGCGCGCCCTTGGCGAGCTCGAGCTGGCGGCGATCGAGACCGACGGCCTCGCTGATGCGGCAGCCGCTGGCGAGGAGGAACTCGAGGAGCGCACGGGTGCGGATACCTTTTTCGGTAGCCGTATCGCAGGCCTTCAGCAGGCGCTCCACGCGGTCCTCGGCAAGGTGCCGCGCGTCGGGGCTGGGCTGCACGGCCTTCGCGAGCTCGACCTTCTCGGGCCCGGGCACGGCAAGGTCCAGGAGCACGCCGAACTTCAGCAGGCCACGGAGCGCGATGAGATGGAGGTTCTTCGTGGCTGCCGAGATCCTGGCGCGACCGCCGTAGCGCCCGTTCTGGACCCCGCGGCGGGTCAGGTGGGACGCGTAGGCCTTGAGCGCACGGATATCGATGTCCGAGACGCGGGCGCGGGCGCGCTTGCCGTCGCCCTCCATGAACGCGACGAAGTCGGCGAGGTAGGCGGCGTAGCGCGGCACCGTGCGTTCGCTGCGGCCCTTGTCGCGAAGCTCCTGAAGATGCACGACCACGAAGTCACGGAGGGGGCTGGAGACCTTCAGCTCACGCGGATCGATGTAGGGAGACGCGAGCAAAGCCCGCCAGTCCTGCCCTAATTCACGTGAAATCTTCATTGCTGTAGATTATGGAATGGGTGCATCTGGCGTGTCAAGAGCCTCCTGCCCCTGCCGCGAAACGGGCCACCCTCGCGGTCGTCGGACTTGCCCGGCGCGCGACTACGCTTCGCGCTGAGGGCACGGCGCGCATTCGCGCCGGCTTCGAAATGAGGAGGGGCAATGCGACAGCTCGTCAGTACCTCTGCGCGCGCAGTCCTCGGCAGCAAGATCGGCATGACGCTCACGCTCGTCGTCGCCCTGGTCGGCACGACCTCGATCGGGTTCGCGGCAGCAACGACCGCGGGGGTCATCTATGCCTGCGTCAATAACAGCAGCGG
>JBIOUD010000155.1:0-20607 GCA_044866725.1 Candidatus Limnocylindria bacterium
CCCTTGTCGGTGACGCGGACGCTGAAGCCGCCCGCCTCACGACCGGCCCACACGGCGATGGGCGTCCTCTCAGGGGCGAATTTGATCGCGTTCCCGAGCAGGTTGCCGATGGCGCGGCGGAGCCGACCCACGTCCGCGTAGATGGTGCCCTGCCGCCCGAACTCGAGCTGGAGCGCCTGATCGCGCACCTCGGCGAACGGACGGTTGTCGTCGACGACCTCGCGCACCAGCTCGCAGGCATCGATCTCCACGCGCTCGAGCTGCACCTCGCCGTGCTCGATGCGTGCCATCTCGAGCAGGTCCTCGGCGAACTCCTCGAGGCGATGGACGTTGCGCGCCGCGCGGATCGCGAGCTCGTTCTGCGCCGCCGTGAGCGGACCGGGCCGTTCCGACATGAGGATCTCGATCGAGCCGCGGACGACCGTGAGCGGGCTCCGGAAGTCGTGCGACATCTCCGCGAGGAAGTCGCTCTTGAGCTGCTCGAGCGCACGGAGCGCGTCGGTCTCGGCCTGCTGATGCTCAAAGGCCTCGCGCTGCTTGCGCAGCCCCTCGAGCTCGCGCAGGAGGCCCGCGATAAGGAAGCCCGCGAGCAGGTAGATCGCGATCGTGAAGGCGATGCGCTGCGGCTCGGTCACGAAGCCGAACGCGTTCTCGCGGTAGATCGCGACGAAGAGGTACGTGCCCGCCATCACGATCGACGCGGTGATCGCGCCGGCGCTCGCGAACCGGAACCCGCCGGCGATGACGAGCAGGAGCCCGACGATGTACGTCGTCCAGTTCGGGTCGTACGCGAAGAGGAGGATCGCGTACGCGATGCTCAGCAGGTCGATCCCGAAGATGAGTCGCGAGAGCGGCTCGGGATGCCTCCGGAGCAGACCGGATCGCAGCAAGTACGTGACGAACAGGAACTGCAGGAGGAGCAGAGACCCGAAGAGCAGGACGTGCTGGATGCCGATGTTCGGGAAGAACGGGCCGAGCGCGAACGTGATCACCGCGCCGCCGAGGCGCGCGACGTTGAACGTCGTCTCGAAACGCACGAGCTCGCTCGCGCGGGTCGGCGGGAGTGCCACTAGGCGGGGAGCGCCTCCTCAACGGCTCTCGCGAGGTCGGTGTCGTCGTGCTCCAGCGCCTGACCATTGCGCCGCGTGGTCGGGAGCGCGAGGTACGCGACCACCCGGGCCGCGCGCTTCGGGTCGATGAGCCTGCCCTCGCGCTCCAACTGGCGATGCTCGTCGGCGCGCGGATAGTCGGACGTCGACATGCGGCGCAGCCGCTCCTGCATCTCGGTGTCGATCGGGCCGGGGTTGTAGGCGCAGGCGGTGACGCCCGTTCCCTCGAGTTCGAGCGCGAGGCTCTTCGTGAGCTGCACCACGCCGGCCTTCGACGCGGCGTACGCCGTCGCTCCGGCGCTCGGTCGAGTCGCCGCGCTGGAGGTGATGTTCACGATCCGTCCGAACCGCCGGTCGAGCATGCCCGGGATGAGCGCGCGCGTCGGAAGGTAAGTGCCGCCGATGTTCACGCCGACGTTGCGCAGCCATAGCGCAGCATCCGATCGCGCAAGCGGTGCGAGCGGGTCGATCATGCCCGCGTTGTTCACGAGGATCGTCGCCGGCCCGACCCAGCGCTCGGTCGCGAGCGCGAGCTCCTGCACCTGACGATCGTCGGACACGTCGGCGGTCTGCGCGAGCGCCTTTCCCTTCGCACGGCGGATCGACTTCACGACGTCGTCGAGCTCGGGTGCGTTGCGAGAGGCGACGACGACGGATGCGCCGAGCGCGGCGAGCGTCTCCGCCACGGCGCGCCCGAGGCCGCGCCCGCCGCCGGTGACGATGGCTACCTGCCCGGTCAGAAGGGTCATGGGACGACGAAGGATAGGACCAGACGAAACGCCGATCAGGCCCGCGTCGGTGTGGCGGACAGCGTGCGGGCGAAGCCCGCGGCGAGCCGATCGATGTCCTCGTCGCGGTGGAGCGCCCAGAACGAGATGCGGATCGCGTCGAGCCCGGGCTCCGCGAGGAGCTTCACGACGATGTTCTGCTCCTTCCACATCCGGTCGACGACCTCGGTCGCCGGCAGGCCACGCGGCGCGGCGACGACGATACCGGTGGGATCCTCAGGCCGGCAGAGGATGTCGAACGGCAGGTGCCGCAGGTGCTCGAGCAGGCGCGCACGCAAGGTGCGCAGGCGCGTCCCGACGGCGGCGCCGAGGGCCCGGTGCACGGCGAGCGTCTGGCGCAGGCCGACGTACGCCGCAGCATCCACGGTCCCTGTCTCGAAACGCGAGGCCTCGTCTTTCAAGGTGATGTTCCCCTCCAGGTCGATCGCGGTCTGCGAGCGCCAGCCCATCCGCAGCACGTCGAACTTCGAGAGGTCGCGCACCCAGAGCGCGCCGACGCCAAGCGGACCGTGCAGCCACTTGTAGCCGAGGAACGCGTACGCGTCCGCCCCCAGGTCGCGCACGTCGACGGCGATCTGCCCGGCCGCCTGCGCGCAGTCCACGATCACGGTCCCGTCCGCCTCGTGCGCGATGCGCGCAGCCTCCTTCACCGGGAGGACCTTGCCGCTCTTGCACGACACGAGCGAGATGACGAGCGCGGACGCGCCCTCACGGAACTCGCGCCTGATGTCCGCCAGGAACGAGGCGTCGTCCCTGTGCGGCAAGACCTGTACACGGTCACCGCGAGTTCGCCGTGCGAACGTCGGCATGAGCGCGCTGCCGTGCTCCTCTGCCGTCGTGACGATCGTCGCGCCGTGTTCGCGCGGCGGGAGCTTCACGCCGCCGATGAGCGTGTTGAGCGAGTCGGTCGCCGACTGCGTGAGCGCGACGCGGGTCGCGCCGCCCGGGTCCCCGATGAACTCGGCGAAGTCAGCCCGCGTCGCGTCGAGCGCGGCGTTGTACGCGTCGTAGCCGACGTGCGAGAACATGCCGACGCCCGACAGCCACGTGCGATAGCGCTCGGCGACGCGAGCGGCGATCGGGAACGTGGGTCCGCTCCCCGCGACGTTGCAATAGAGGAAATCGCCGCGCAGCGCTTGGAGCGCCTCGCGGGACGTGTCGATGTCGAGATCGAGCCCAGGCTCTCTCTCAGAGCCGCCGGGGCCACCGGTGCCGGGCTCGCGCTCCATCAGGATGTCGTGATCCCGCGGATCGCGAGGCCGGCTGTGAAGAGCGCGGCGATGCCGAGCGCGACCGACTGACCGCGCGGCTCGCGGTCGCGGACGATCGACGCCGCGAGCGGCATCGCGAAGACGAGCGCGAAGCCGTAAAGCATGTGCAGGGTCTCGCGCGGCCCGCCCAAGAAGAAGAACGCGAGCACTCCGAAGACGCCCTGCGCGATCGCTGCGATCGTCGCGATGACGACCGCCCCGCGGAAGCTCGACGTCGGACCGCTGTTCCGGACGCCGAGCCAGAGTCCCCAGAGTCCGACGGCGGTGTAGTAGAGGACCAGCACGTACGCGAGGCGATCGTGAACGGAGAGCACCGCGCCCATCGGACGAAGCCTATCCCAGGACCGCGCCTATGCTCGAAAGGTGATCGATGTCCGCGGCGTGACGCGCACTTTCGGCAGGCTCACCGCTCTCGATCAAGTGTCCTTCCATGTCGAGCCAGGCGAGATCGTCGCGCTTCTCGGCCCGAACGGCGCCGGCAAGACGACCGCGAGCCGGATCATCGCGGGGATCCTCGCGCCGAATAGCGGCGATGTGCTGGTCGGTGGGACCTCCGTGACTCGCGCGCCGAATGAGGTTCGCCGCGCCTGCGGCATGGTCACGGACCAGCCCTCCCTGTACGAGCGCATGACGCTCCGCGCGTACCTCTCGTTCTTCGCCGCCCTCTACGAGGTCGCGGCACCGGCGAAGCGCGCGGCGGAGCTCGCCCTGATGCTCGGGCTCGCCGACCGGCTCGACGCGCGGCTCGGCTCGTTCTCGCGCGGCATGAAGCAGAAGGTCGCGATCGCGCGCGGGCTCGTGCACGACCCGCCGGTCCTCCTCCTCGACGAGCCGGCGACGGCGCTCGATCCAGAGACCGCGCGCTCGATGCGCACATTCATCGTCTCGCTGCGCGCGCGGCACCGCGCCATCCTGCTGTGCACGCACGACCTCGACGAGGCGCAGCGCATCGCCGACCGCGTCGTCGTGCTGTATCGCGGCCGCGTCGCGCGGGAAGGCACGACGGACTCCCTTCGCGCCGTCGAGCGTCCGACGTTCGTCGTCACGTTCGATGGGGACGAGGCGCAAGCGAAGGCGGCGCTCGCGAGGATCGGCGTCGACGCGCAGGGCGCGAGCGTGAACGGCACGGCCGCGCTGCGGTTCGCCGCGGAGCGCGCCGGCGAGACGAACCCCGCGGTGCTGCGAGCGCTCCTCGACGACGGCCTGCGTCCGATCACGCTCGTGCGCGAGGAGCGCACCCTCGAGGACGCCTACTTCGCGATCGTGTCGCAGGCAGGCAGGTCATGAAGAACGCGCTCCGGATCGCGTGGCGCGAGATCCGCTGGGAGATCTTCGGCGACCGCGGCTCGCTGTTCCGGATCCTGTTCTTCGCGATCCTGCCGATCATGTTCATCTTCGGGAACCGCTCTGGGAGCGCCGCGACGCTCTTCACGCTCGCGCTCCAGAGCGCGCTCTTCCCGGCGCTCTCTGGCGTCGCGCTCATCGCGTCGACGTTCACGCAGGAGAAGGAGAACGGGACGATCATCCCGCTCCTCGCCTCCCCGGTGCGCGACATGGACATCGTCGTCGGGAAGCTGATCGGGATGATCCTTCCGGTGTTCGCGATCTGCTGTGCCAGCCTCGGGCTCTACTACCTGCTCGCTTCGCAGCAGCATGGCGCGTCGCGTGTCGCGGCCGCGCTCCCGCCGACGACGCTCTACGCGATCGTCATCGTCGCGCTCCTGTACCTCCTGACCGCGGGCAGCTGGGTGCTCATCGTTGCTGCACTTGTGAAGACGAGCCGCGCGGGTCAGCAGATCGCCGGCCTGCTCATCGGCCTCTCCGTCGCGATCTTCGTGACGCTCGGTCTTGTTTCGTCGACCGTCGGTGGCGGGTGGCCGCTCGTGATCCTCGGCGGCGTGCTCGTACTGTCCGACGCCGTCGCGCTGGAGATCGCCCGCCGCGTCTGGCGCCGCGAAGAGGTCCTCGCCCGCATCTAGCGGCCCCCGCGCTCTCCCGCCCCCACACGCACCGCTACCGCGGCGACGCCGTTGAGAGGACGTACCCAACTACTCTTAGCCCGGGGAAGGACGTGGATAGAAGGACGACCGCCGTCGCCATCCGACGGCTTGGTGACGAGGCGCTCGCGAAAGAGCCCAGCCTCGGCACGCTCCTGGGCCGGCTCGCCGACGCCGTCGAAGAGGGACGCACCACCGAGGCCACCGGGTATATCGGCGCGATCGACCCGCGCGGCCTGGCCGAGCTCCTCGCCGGCGCGCACTCGCGCCTCTGGGCGGTGCTCGAGATCATCCGCAACGTCCTCGTATTCGCGCCGATCGCGGTCACGTGGTTCGGCCTCTCGCTCGCGGCCGGCGCGTACGCGGACCTGCTCGCGGCGCGGCCGGAGCTCGTGTCTCAGCCGTTCCTGCTCCTGTGGGAGCAGGGCTTCGCCGGACGCATCCCGCTGAACTTCAGCCGTCTCGCGATCATCGATGCGAGCCTCATCGGCGTCCTCATCGTCCTGTCCATCGCGCTGCACACACGGAGCGAGCTGCTCGCGGCGCAGGTCCGCACCGACGCGCTCCTGAAGGAGTCGGAGATCCGCGCGCTGCTCGGGCAGGCGAGCTCGCTCGGCGCCCTCGACATCGCCGGCGCCGACGCGGAGACGATCCTCGCCGACATGGCCGCCGAGGAGCGGCGCATCTACGAGCGCGCGTCGGAGCGCGAGGGCCAGCTCTTCGAGCTCGAAGGCGTCATCGATCGCCTGCGCGACGCCGCCGCGCGCCTCGAGCGCGCGGCCGATTCGCTCGCGCGCCGTTAGCGATGCAGGCACCGACGCGTGGCGTGTCCCTCAGCCTTGCGGGCTGGCTCTGGGCGGACATCCTCCTCGGGCTCTTCGCGATCTTCCTCGCGGCCTCTGCGGTCGCGTCGGCCGCGTCGGCGCCGCGCTCGGGCATCGACCCCAAGCCGCTCGAGGTGCGCGTCGCGGTCGACGGGACGGCGCTCCTCTCGGGCGATCCGGCGCGCGTCGCCGCCGAGCAGCAGCGCATCGCCGCGAGCATCGCGGCGGAGATCGCGTCGAAGGCTCCAGGTCGACACGCGGCGCTCGTGTTCGCGTTCGGCGCGAACGAGCGCGCGGCCGACGGAGATCAGATGGCGTCCCTCGCGACACAGGCGCTCGGCGGCTCTTCGTTCGCGGGCACCCTCATGAAGGCGTACCACGAGCTCGTCGCCGGCGACGCGGGTTCTTCGATCTCCTTCGAGATCTACTTCGATGAGTGACCCGACCAACAGCAGCGAGCCGATGGACGAGCGGGACTCGATCCGCTTTGCCTCGCGCCGCGCCGCGTTCCTGCGCGCGGTGCGCGACGGCGACGCGCGCGGCGCCGCCCGCGCCGGCGCACGGCTGCGCCTCTTCGATGCACCGCTCGCGCCGTCGGAGTTCGCGCGAGCGCGAGACGCGCGACGAGTGCTCGGTCGCGCGATCGTCAACGCCCGTCTCCCGCGCCCCGCCGAGACGGCGCCGCGACACGAGTCCGCGATTACCGCGCCACGCAGATCGCGCAAGCCGCTCGCGCTCGTCGCGGCGGGCCTGGTGCTCGCGCTGCTCATCGGGCTGTTCCCCGGCGGCAGCGACGTCCCGGGCGGCGGCTCGCCCGAGACCGCGGCGGCCGAGCAGCAGCGCGTGACGCTGCAGGTCGTATCGCGCGGCCGCACCGTCGCCGCGCCGGTCGAGATCGTGGTCGTCATCGAGACCCCATCGCCGTCGCCGAGCCTCACGCCCGAGCCGACGGCGGAACCGACCGCGGCGCCGGTCGCGCAAGCGTCGACGGCACCGGCCACGCGCGGGCCCGGCGGCGCGGGCGCGTCGCCGTCAGGACCGCCGGGCGGCGGCGGGAGCGGCGGCGGGAACGGCGGAGGCAACGGCAGCGGGCAAGGCCCGGGGAGCGGCACGGCCTCGCCGCGGCCGACGGTGACGCTGGGCCCGGTGCCCTCGGGCTTCGCGCGGTTGGTGATCATCGTCGTCGACGCGCAGACGCGGCGGCCCATCGCGGACGTGTGCGTCGTCGTCGGCACCTCGAACTGCCTTCCCGGCCAGCCGCACACCGACGCGAACGGCCGATGGGCCGCCGACGTGGCCGCGTCGGCGGCGGTGAGCTACTGGGACGTGTCGCTCATCAAGCCCGGCTACGTCACGCAGTCGCGCCGCCTCGCGCTCCCGGGCGGCCGCTCGACGACGTTCCAGATCTCGCTGCGCCGCTCCTGACCGGCTAGCGGAGGACGAGGGCTTCGCAGACCGGCGTCTGGCTCCCGCCGGGGGTCGGCCCGCCGCTCATGACGTACACGATGTTCTCGACCGCCACGACGCCAAGCCCATGCCGCGGCGTTGGAAGATCGGGTAGCCGCGACCAGCGCTGCGTGCCGGCGTCGAAGATTTCGACTTCGCGGTACGTGCCGCTGGGCTGCTCTCCGCCGACGAAGACGACGCGGCGCTCGATCGCCGCGGCTCCCACCCCGCCTCGCGGGGTCGGCGCGTCCGGCAGCTTCTCCCACGCGTTCCGCACGGGATCGAAGCACTCGAACGCGGCGAGATTCGTCGTCAGCGACAGGCGTCGCCCGCCGAGCGCGCACGCCTGACCGCGCCACGCAAAGCCGGCGAGGTGATCGCGTGGCGTCGGGATCGACGCAACCTCGCGCCACGTGTCTCTCAGGACGTCGTACGCGTACGTCGGCGCGACGAGCCGCGAGCCGTCGTATCCGCCGAACACGAAGATCTGCCCGGAGATCGCAGCGGCAGCTCCCTGCGAGCGCGCTCCGGGCATACGAGCGATCTCGCGCCACGTCGTCGCACCAGGCGCGAGCACGAACGCGCGCGCGAGCGGCGCGCCGGCGTTGCCGCCCATGAGGTAGATGCCGGCGCCCGCGCCATCGTCGATCGCTGCGGCCATCGGGTGGTCGACGCTCACCGGCAGATCGGCGACGCGCGACCAGCGATCGGCGCCGATGTCGTAGCGCTCGACACGGTTCCCGCTGCCGAATCCACCGATGACGTACACGGCTCCGCGGAACACCGCGGCCGCGACCTCGCTGCGCCCGGTCGGGATGTCGGCGATGCGCCGCCATGTCGCCGCCCCGGGCGACGCGGTCGTGCCCGTGGTCGCACCGGCCGCTGTCGGTCCTGCGCTCGCGGTCGAGCCGGCGCTGGGTGACGAGAGCGCGTTCGGCGTGCAGGCGATCGCGACGACCGCGAGGATCGCGGGGCCGAGACGACGCACCACTTCGCTCCTATATAAAGGAGCGCCCATGCGTAGGCTCATCCGTGCCGGTTGAGGTGGTCGTCGCCCTCGCGGGGCTGCTCGCGTCGTTCCTCTCGGGGTTGCTCGGTATCGGAGGAGGCATCGTCCTCACACCTGCCCTGCTGTACGCACCGCAGCTCTTCGGTGCGGGCGCCATCAGCGTGAAGATCGTCACCGGTCTCACGGTCGTGCAGGCGATCGCGGGCAGCCTGCTCGGCGCCTGGCGCCATCGCGCCTATGGCAACGTCTCGCGCGATCTCGTCGTCCTCATGGGGCCGCCCGCGGCGATCGCGTCGCTCGCCGGTGCGTACCTGTCGCGCGATGTCTCAGACCGCGTGCTCCTCGCTGTGTTCGCGGTCTTCTCGCTCGTCGGCGCGATCCTCCTGCTCCTTCCCGTCGAGTCGCAGGACGGCGGCGCGCGTGACGTGCGGGTGAACGCACCGTTCGCGGTCGGTCTCGCGATCTTCATCGGCGCATTCGGCGGAATGGTCGGCATCGGCGCGATCGCGTTCATCCTCGCGGCGCTCGTCTATTTCCTCCGCGTCCCGCCGCGCGTCGCGATCGGCACGTCGCTTGGCATCGGGCTCTTCGGGGCGGTCGCCGTGCTCGTCGGCAAGGCCGCGACCGAGCAGGTCGATCCGAAGCTCGCCGCGATCGTCGTCGCCGCGGCGATCGCCGCCTCTCCCGTCGGTGCATGGGTCAGCGTACGCACGCGCACCGCAGTGCTGATGCGAGTGCTGGCGGTCATCGTCGCGCTCGCGGCGCTGCGCATCGCGTGGAGTGCGATCGCGGGCTGACCTCGCGAGCGCCCTATCGTTCCGCGCATGTTCGAAGCCCTCGTCATCGGGATCGTCGCGGGCTACGCCATCGCGATCCCGGTGGGCCCGATCGCGGTGCTCATCCTCCGCACAGGGATGCGCGAGGGTCTGCCCGCGGCGCTCGCCGCCGGCGCGGGCACCGCGACCGCGGATCTCATCTACGCGACCGTCGCGATGCTCGCCGGGCCGGCGCTCGCGTCACTACTCACGCCCGTGCTCCTGCCGGCACGCCTGATCGCGGCCGCGATGCTCCTCGCTCTGGCGGCGCGCCAGCTCCGCGGTGTGGACTTCTCCGGCGCGCCGACCGACCCCCCGCGGGCCGGCCGCACGTACGCGACCGTGCTGGCCCTCACGCTCCTCAACCCCGCGACCGTGATCTACTTCGCGTCGCTGACCATCGGGCTGCCGGCGATCTCGACCGAGCCCGCCGCGCGCGTCGCGTTCGTGCTGGGCGCGGCCGTCGCCTCACTTTCGTGGCAGTGGCTCCTCGCCGGCGCCGGCGCGTCACTGCACGGTCGCGTCCCCCCGCGCCTCGCGGCGTGGACCGGCGTCGCGAGCAGCGCGATCATCGCCGCCCTCGCCCTGCGGATCGCGGCGGACGCGCTGCTGGCATAACGGGCCGCCGGCGAGCGACAGGACGCGCCGCGAACGGTGTGACGTTTTCTACCAAACGTTCGTTTGGTACAGTTGGAGCATGCGTCGGGCGGTGATCGCGGGCGGCTTCCGGACCCCCTTCGTGAAGGCAGGCACCGACCTCGCCGACGCGGATGTGCTCGAGCTCGCGACGACCGCGACCGCCGAGACGCTCGCGCGCACCGAGACCTCGGCCAGCTCGATCGACGAGATCGTCTACGGCAACGTTTCGCGCCCCGTCGCGTATCACAACCTCGCGCGCGAGATCGTCCTCGCGCTCGATCTCCCCACGAGCATCTACGCCTCGAGCGTCGGCATGGCCTGCGCCTCCGC
Organism: Candidatus Limnocylindria bacterium; assembly: GCA_044866725.1. Classification (GTDB taxonomy): domain Bacteria; phylum Chloroflexota; class Limnocylindria; order P2-11E; family P2-11E; genus CF-39. The sequence continues at coordinate 10,229 of JBIOUD010000155.1, forward strand.
CTGCGTCGCGATCACCGACGCGAGCGATCACATCGCCGTCGGGACCGCGGACGCGGTACTCGCGGGCGGCGCCGAGAGCCTGTCGAACGTGCCGATCACCTACACCCCGAAGCTCGCGCGGGCGCTCGTGCGCGCGTCGCAGGCGAAGACGCTGCCGCAGCGCGTCACGTCGTTCGCCGGCGTGAAGCTCGGTGACCTCGCGCCGGTCGCGCCCGGCATCCGCGAGACCTCGACCGGACTCACGATGGGCGAGTCCGCCGAGCGCATGGCCGGCATCAACGGCGTCGCCCGCGAGGACCAGGACCGCTGGGCGCTCCGCAGCCACACCCTGGCCGCGAAGGGGACCGAGGACGGTCGACTGCGCGCCGAGGTCGTCCCGCTCCGCCGGAACGGTCACGCGATCGCCGACGACACGCACATCCGACGCGACAGCACGCTCGAGCGCCTCGCGACGCTGCGCCCGGTGTTCGACCGCGCACATGGAACGATCACCGCGGGCAACGCGAGCCCGCTCACCGATGGCGCGGCCACGGTGCTGCTGCTGTCCGAGGAGCGCGCCCGCGCCGAAGGGCGCAGCGGTCTGGTCGCGATCCGCTCGTATGCGTACGCGGCCGTCGATCCCGCGGACCAGCTGCTCATCGCCCCGGCGTACGCCATCCCGATCGCGCTGAAACGCGCTGGGCTCACCCTCGACGACATCGGGCTCATCGAGATGCACGAGGCGTTCGCTGCGCAGGTCCTCTCGACCTTCCGCGTCCTCGAGAAGAACGGCGCGGGCACGATCGACGAGGACCAGGTGAACGTGATGGGCGGCTCGATCGCGCTCGGGCATCCGTTCGGCGCGACCGGCGCGCGGATCATCACCACGCTCGCGAACGAGATGCGCCGACGTCAGACCGAGTTTGGACTCGCGTCGGTGTGCGCGGCTGGCGGGAACGGCGCCGCGATCGTCCTCGAGCTGCTCGCGTGACGAAACAACGGCCCCGCCCATGACGGTCATCGACGCCGCCGCCGTCGCGCCGGCCGGCGCCCGGTACGAGCAGGGCGGGGACGGCATCGGCCGCATCGTCATCGACCGGCCGAACGACAGCGCGAACGCGATGGATCCCGCGCTCCTCGTCGCGCTCGCGCAGGCGGTCGACGAGGCGCGCCGGGCGTCGCCGCGCGGGCTCATCATCGCGAGCGCGAAGCCCGACCAGTTCGTCGCGGGCGCCGACCTCGCGCTGCTCTCCGGCGAGCTCACCGCGGAGCAGATCAGCGAGGCAAGCCGCGCGACGCATCGCGTCGTGAACGCGATCCGCGCGCTCCCGTTCACCACCGTCGCGGCGATCAACGGCAATGCGCTCGGCGGAGGCTACGAGCTCGCGCTCGCGTGCGACTGGCGGGTCGCGGCCGATGCGCCGCGGATGCGCGTCGGGCTGCCCGAGGTGCAGCTCGGACTGCTGCCCGCCGGCGGAGGCACGCAGCTCCTCCCCCGCCTCGTCGGTCTCCCCCGGGCCCTCGATCTCATCCTGAGCGCCCGCCGGCTCTCGCCGCGCCGCGCGCTGCGCGCCGGTCTCGTCGACGAGGTGGTGCATCCGTCGGCGCTCGACCGCGCCGCCCGCGATCGCGTACTCGCCGGGCGAAAGCGGGGTCTTCAGGGCGGACCGACGCCGGTCGAGCGCGCCGCGACGTGGCTCGCGCCGGCGCGCGCATTCGCGCTCCGCACGGCGCGCGCGCGTGTGACGAAGGAAACGCGCGGGCACTACCCCGCGCCCTTCAGCGCGCTCGACGCGATCGCGACGGGCCTCGCACAGGGGATCGAGGCGGGCCTCGACGTCGAGGCGAGGGAGTTCGGCAAGCTCGCGACCGGATCCGTCGCGCGCAAGCTCATCGCGCTGTTCGTCCTCGGCTTGCGGCAGCGCAAGGCCGCCGCGAGCGGTCTGCCCGCCGCGACGCCGCCGGCATCGCTCGGCGTCGTCGGCGCCGGGCTCATGGGCTCGGGCATCGCGCAGAGTGCCGCCGTGGCCGGCATGCACGTGCGGCTGCGCGACGTGGACGAAGCCGCCGTCTCGCGCGGGCTCGGGACGGTGCGCTCCCTCACCGAGGACGCGGGGCGCAAGGGCGTCGTCGATCGCCGCGAGGCGAAGCGCGCGATCGCGCGCGTCACCGGCACGACCGACTGGTCAGGCTTCGCCGCTGCCGAGCTCGTCATCGAGGCGGTGTTCGAGGAGCTCGGTGTGAAGCGGAAGGTGCTCGCGGAGCTGGAGGCGGCGACACCCGACGACGCGGTCATCGCGACGAACACCTCCGCGCTGCCGATCGCGAAGATCGCGGCGAGCGCGAAGCGTCCCGAGCGCATCGTGGGGATGCACTTCTTCTCGCCCGTGCACCGCATGCAGCTCGTCGAGGTGGTCCGCCCGGACGCCGCGAGCGCCGAAGCGGTCGCGCGCGCGGTGAGCGCGGGACAGGCGCTCGGCAAGACCGTGATCGTCGTGCGCGACCGGCCCGGCTTCTACACGACGCGCGTGATCGGCGTGATGCTCGGCGAGGCGACGCGCCTGCTCGACGAGGGCGCGCGCATCGAGGACCTCGACGCCGCGATGACCGCGTTCGGCTGGCCCGTCGGTCCGTTCGCGCTCATGGACGAGGTCGGCCTCACGGTCGCACGCCACGCCGGTGAGACCGTCGCCGGAGCACTCAACGCCGACACCACGCGCAACGCGGTCGCGATGCTCGTCGATGCCGGGCTCACCGGAAAGCGCGGGGGAGCCGGCTTCTACCGATACGACGGGAAGAGGCGCGAGCCGAACCCGCGTGTGTACGAGCTTCTCGGCACGACGCCGCAAGCGATGGACGGTGGAGTCGTCGCGCAGCGCCTCACCGCGCTCTTCGTCAACGAGGCGGCGCGCTGCCTCGACGAGGGCGTGCTTCGTTCCGCGGCCGAGGGCGACCTCGGCGCGGTGCTCGGTCTCGGGTTCCCGCCGTTCCTTGGCGGCCCGTTCCGCTACGCCGACGTGCAGGGCGAACAGCTGCGCGAGCGGCTCCGCGCCTGGTCACGCGATCACGGACCCCACTACGCGCCCGCGCGGTCGCTCGCGACCGGAGAGAGGTACTACCAGTGAGCAACTATTTCCTCGACAACCCCGACCTCGTCATCACGTTCGACCGCCTGGTGCGATGGGACAAGATCGTGCCGCTCGTCGCGGGCGGCGCCGACGTGCAGGAGACCGTGAAGACGTGGCGCGAGCTCCTCGCCGTCGCCGGCGAGTACATCGGCACGGAGGTCGCCGGTCGCGCGAAGGAGATCGACGAGCTCGGGGTCATCCGCGATGGTGGAACGGTCGAGACGAGCGCGCCGATGAAGGCGAACCTCAAGGGTCTCGCCGATCTCGGCTTCGTCGGCATCTCGCTGCCTGAGAAATACGGCGGGAGCGGGCTCCCGCTGACGGTCTCGTCCTTCGGCGTGCAGATGATCGCGCGGGCCTGCCCGGCGACGATGGTCGAGTTCGGCATCGGCTACACCGAGCCCGCCGCGATGGTCATCCGCTTCGGCACCGAGGAGCAGAAGGCGCGGTGGGTGCCAGGCCTCGTGAGCGGCGCGATGAAGGGCGCGGTCGCGATGACCGAGCCGCAGGCCGGCTCCGACGTTGGGAACGTCCAGACCGTCGCGCGGCAGGACGGCGACCACTGGTGCCTCACCGGCCGCAAGCAGTTCATCAGCGCCGGCAACGGCGAGATGGTCATCGTCCTCGCGCGCATGGTGCCGGGCTCGAAGGGCCTCGAGGGTCTCGGGCTGTTCATCGTCGACCGCACGGACGGCAACTACGTCGTCGAGCGCGCCGAGCACAAGTTCCCGATCCGCGGCTCGTCCACGTGCTCGCTCGTCTTCGAAGACTCGCGCGCCGAGCTCCTCGGCGAGGCGGGCGGCGGATGGAAAGAGATCCTCACGTTCATGAACGAGTCGCGCATCGCGATCGGACTGCAGGGCCTGGGCATCGCCGAGGCGGCGTACGAGAAGGCCGCGACGTACGCGGCAGCGCGGGTCCAGTCCGGCCGGCCGATCCGCGAGCACCCGATGATCGCCGAGCTCCTCATGGACATGGAGACCACGATCGCCGGGCTGCGCGCGATCCTCACTGAGGCGTCGACGCTCCAGGACCAGGTCACGCACGGGAAGGACGAGCACGCCGCGCGGCTGCTGCGCGAGCTCACGCCGCTCGTGAAGTGGTACGGATCCGAGGAAGTCATCCGCGTGTGCCGCGGCGCGCTCCAGATCTTCGGCGGCTACGGCGTCGTCACCGAGTACGAGGTCGAGCGACACATGCGCGACGCGCTCATCCTCCCGATCTACGAGGGCACGTCGCAGATCCAGTCGCTCATGGCGGTGCGTGACCTCATGCGCGTCGTGCTGCGCGATCCCGCGCGTCTCCTGCGCGGCGGGCCGACACGCTGGCTCGGCAAGGTGCGCTTCGCGGGCGCTCGCGGGCGCGACTTCGCGGCGGCTCGCGCCTCGCTCGTGGGCGCGCTGCGCGGCCTCGTCGCCGGCATGGCTCGCCGTGGCGGCATCGAGCTCCTTCGCGGGAAGCGTCAGCCCACCGATGACGAAGTGCGACCCTTCCTCCTCCACGCGGAGCGCATCACCGAGACGCTCGCGCACGTGCACGTCGCGCGCGCGCTCTGCGAACAGGCGATGCGCGCGCCGGAGCGTCAGGCGGTCGCCGAGCACGCGGCGCGGCGCGCGCGTCTCGTTGCGAAGCGCAACGAGACCGCGATCGCGAGCGGCGACGGCGGCGTCTTCGCGCGCGTCGACGAATGGACCGCCGACCGCGCGGGGCGCGCGCGATGAAGGCGACCGTCGCGAAGGGGGCGGGCACGAACGGCCCGCGGTCCGCGAGCGGTCGCGAGGACGCGATCCTCGCCGCGGCCGCGCGCATCTTCCGCGAGAAGGGCTACCACGCTACGAGCGTCCAGGACATCGCCGAGTCGGTCGGTCTCCTGAAGGGCAGCCTCTACCACTACATCCGCTCGAAGGAGGAGCTCCTCGCGCGCCTGTTCGACGGCGCGCTCGATGGGACGGTGCGCGAGCTCGAGGCGATCGCGGCTCGTGACGCTGGCGCGACCGAGCGGCTCCGCGAGATGGTGAAGGCGTACGTCCGCGCGGTGACCGCGAACCTCGACGCCGTCGGCCTCTACCTGCGCGAGTGGCGCGCGCTCCCGGGTCCGGAGCTCACCCGCCTTCGTGCGCGACGGCGAACGATGCGCGCGCTCTTCGAGGATGTCATCGCCGACGGCGTCAAGCGACGCGAGTTCGCGGCCGGCGACGTGAAGATCTCGACCCTCGCGATCCTCGGCATGGCGAACTGGCTGTTCGAGTGGTATCGCCCGCGCGGGCGGATGCGCCCGGAGCAGCTCGCCGACGAGATCGCCGACCGCGCCGTGCGGAGCGTGAGCCGCTAGACCGCGCGGCGCCGCCGCCAGAACACGAAGAGCGCGGCGAGCGGCAGGATCGAGCCCAGCGCGGCAATCGCGGCGAGGCCGAGGGCGCCCGAGCCGTCCGCCACGGCGGACACCGGTGCGAGGGTGGCGGGCGCGCCGCCGAACGGTCCAGACCGCGGGTCGACGCGGACGGCGACAGCCTCGGTGCCGTACGTGTGCGCAAGTGCGAAGAGGAACCCGTCCACGACCCGATCGCTCTCGAACACGACCCGCTGCGAGGCGTCGTCGATGCTCATCGTCCACACACGGCTCGCGCCACCACGAATACCGAGCGCGGGATGTTCGATCGAGTTGTCCATGATCGACTGGAGCTGGCCGAAGCTGCGCGTCGTGGACTCGAAGAGGATCGGCACGCTCGTCGGGTGACGCACGAGCGACGCCGCTTCGGGTCGGACGAGCCGCACGACGAGCCGCCGGTGCGCGAGATCCATCCACGGCATCCCGAAGACCTCCGGATTCGACTGCGCGTTCAGGCGCGCGTCCTGGTAGGCGAAGGCGATGGGCTCGAACGCGGCTTCGCCCATCCGCTCGCGCTCCCGTATGAACCCACTGATGTCAAGCCGCGGGAGGAGCGCGATACCGCTCGAGTGCCGCCGCTCGACGGTCACGTCGGTCGAGGCGACGCTGAGCAGGACGGCGACCGCGGTGACGAGGACGACCCAGCGCATTCGTCTGGGGAAACGCGCGCGCGGTTACTTCGGCGCGGCTAGGGCGCCGCGAGCACGTGGATCGCGCGGACGCTCGGCGCCGGCACGAGATCCGAGAGCACCTTGCCGCTCACGGCCTCGAGGACCTTCACGGAGCCGTCGGCGAGCGCGTAGAGCCGCGTGCCGTCCGCCGACACCGCGAGCGACGTCACGGCGAGATCCTCCGCGAGCCAGCCCTTGAACGAGGCGTCCGGCGTGTAGATCGCGGCGATGCCACGCGTCGACGTCGCGTACACGCGCGACCCGTCGCGCGACACGACGGCGCTTGCGGTCTTCACCTCGCTCGTGCCGCGCTTTCCGGCGAAGCTGGCGCGCGCGATGACCTTCTGAGTGGACCCGTTGATCACGGACACGGTGCCCATCGCGGCGTCGACGACGTAGAGACGGCTGCCATCGGCGTTCATCGCCATCGAGAACATCGACGTCGGCGTCCACTTGCCGGCGAGGTCGAGGATGCACTGTGCGTATCCACCCGGCACGTTGAGCGCGTGCACGAACGGGGTGCCGCTCGGTCGCATGTAGAGGCCGTAGCTCCAGTCACCGGCCTTCGGCGCGACCGAGACGTGGAAGGTGCCGTCCATGAGTCCGACCGCGGCGTCGTACTGCGCGATCTGCGCCTTGTCGAAGATGATCCCGGGATTCAGCATCTGCGTGCGCAGGTCGTAGAGGCGCACGTTGTACGCGGTCGCGCCCGCGTTCGGGTGCTCGATGAGGTACATCGCGCTGCCGTCGTTGTGGATCGCGTCGAACGAGAAGCGTGAGCCGAGCGTGACGGTCTTCGCGACCGTCCACTTCGCGACGTCGATGACCGTGAAGGTCGATTCGGTGACATCGCGATGCACGAGCACGAGCCACTTCCCGTTCGGCGAGAAGCCACTTGGCGCCGCGCCGTAGGCGTTCGGGAGGTCGTAGTCCTTCGTGAGGCGAAGCTTCGGCGTCGCCCGTCCCTGGACGTCCACGGCCGTGACGGCGGTGTCCTTCCCGTCCGCCTGGAGACGAACGATGACGTCCTTGGTCGGCGAGAGGACGCCGCCCGGCAGTGTCGCGAGGAGCTGACCCGTCGACGCGTCGACGATGCGCGTCGCGTCGTCGCCCTCGAGGAGGAGTCGCGCCGGGGCCGTCGGCGAGAGCGAGGTCGCGGGAAGGTCGTCGCTCGCGGGCCGTGCGGCCGTGCCGCAGGACGCGAGGAGCGCGACGACGAGGAGCCATCGCCCGAGCACACCCCCAGTACAACCGCGGGCAGCGGCGGTTCCCTAAGGCCCGATCAGGCCTGCGGACATCCAGAAAGGCACGGCCGCGGCGATGGCCAGAAGACGCGTGACCGTGAGCGCTGCGCCGACCCGTGTGCCCTGGCGGTCGTCGAAGTCCTCGCCGTTCGTCGCGTCGCGCGCGATGAGGTACTCGAGTCCCTGGTAAGGGAGCACCCACACGTTCGACGCGACGAGCACGACGAAGCCCGCGACCCACGGCGAGATGCCGAGCGCCGGCGCGGCCGGGACGAGCGCGAGCGAGAACAAGACCATCGCCGGCCGGCTCGGCAGCACGACGCGCGAGAGAGTCACCACGATCGCGAACGCGACGACCAGTAGGCCGGGCGAACGCAGGCCGGAGGTCGCGTCGAGGAGAAGCCCGGCGACCCACTTGTCGACGCCACCTGCCTGCAGCACGGCACCCGAGCCGAGAAGGAGTCCGAGGAACACGAGGAAGCCCCAGTCGATCGAGCTCCGGAAGCGCTCGCGGTCGATGACGCCGGCCGTCACGATGACGAGCGCGGCGAGCGCGAGCCACGCCGCATCGATGGCGATGATCGGCTGGACGATCAGCCCGACGACGAGCACGGCAAGCCCGGCGATCGCGAGCTGCTCGCCGCGGCCGATCGGCCCGAGGATGCGAGCCTGACGATGGACCGTCTCGGGGTCGACGCGCACGGCGCGCTCGGGGCGGAGCAGGACGAATAGCACCACGAGCGCTCCGGCGAGGCACACGACGCCGACGGGGGCGGCCGCGAGGAACCATCCGAACCAGCCGAATCGACGCTGGTCATCGGCCGAGAGAAGACCGACGACGAAGAAGTTCGTCGCGAGGCCGGTGAGGAAGATGCTCGAGAAGTACCAGTAGCCGATGAGGCCGGCGAACGCGAGCGACGCCGAGCCGCGGCTGCGACTCGGATGCCCGAGCGCGCGCGCGAGCTCGTGCGCGAGCGGCGCGATCGCGGCGACGCGCGCGACCGACAGCGGAACGAGCGGTGTGAGGACGATGCCGCCGAACAGCAGCGCGAGCATCTGTCCGGCGTGCGTCGCGGGGAAAAGGCGTAGCAGCGCGAGCGCGGCGCGGAAGAGGAAGCCGGAGCGCAGCATCGCCGCGGCGAGCGCAAGCGCGCCGAGCGCGAGCACCCACGACGAGGACGCGAACCCGCTGAAGATCGTCGCGAGCGGCACCAGTCCGAGCGCGCCCCACGCCGCGGCCATCGCGATCGCGATCGCGAAGTCGGGCAGCGGCTCGAAGAGCCACGCGATCGCGGCGCCCGCGAGGACGAGCACGATGTGCCACCCCTTCACCGATAGATCGGCCGGCGGGGAGAACTGCGCAAGCGCGAGCGGGATGGCGAACGCGAGGATCGCGCCGATCCAGCGGGAACGAGGTCGGCGCGTCGTGATGGCGCGAGCCTCGAGCGTCATCGGCTGCGCTTCGGCCAGCATCGGCGCCCCAACGAGGTCGCGCTGCCGCCGGTCGAGCGTGTCCGCAAGCGACGTCGCGACGGCGAGCGCGATGGTCGGCGTCTCGCGCACGAGCTGCTGGAAGCGCTCGCGCGGGAGGCGCCACATGACCGCGTCCTTCGCGACCTGGATCGTCGCGGTGCGGCGCGAGAGGAGCAGGCCCATCTCGCCGAACGAGCCCGGCGCGTTGATCGCGCCGACCTCGATGTTCCCAGAGAGCGAGTGCACCGACGCGGTGACGGCGCCCGATTCGAGGAGGTAGAGCTCCTGCGCCTTCGCGCCCTCGCGCGTCACGATGCTGCCCTGCGGCAGCTCGATGCGCTCGAGCGCTCCGACGAGACGCGCCAGCGAGACGCGGTCGAGGTCACGGAAATACGGGACGACGCGGAGGAGGTCCTCGAGCTGGGTCTCGCGCTTCTCGTCCACGGCGGCGAAGCCTAGCGCGGAGTGCTGCGACCCCGGGGAGAGTCGAACTCCCGACGACGCAGCTTCGAAGGCTGCCGCTCTATCCACTGAGCTACGGGGTCAGGCACGAAAAGTATGCGGTAGTACCCAGGTCCTATTCCACCGACGGCGGCGGTGTGGTCTCTGTCGCTTCGTGAAGACGTGCTCACGCTGCGGTCAGACGAAGCCACTCGATCAGTTCCCACTGCGACGGCCCAGCACGACCCTGCGACAGTCGTGGTGTCGGCAGTGCTTCGCGGAGAACAACAAGCGCTACTACCGAGAGCACCGCGACGCGCAGAAGGCGCGGTTGATCGCGCACAGCGCGACACGTCGTGCGGAGAACATTGCGAAACTCATCGAGTACTTGCGCGACCATCCGTGCGTTGACTGCGGCGAACGAGACATCGTCGTACTCGAGTTCGACCATGTCGGGCCGAAGCGTAAGAACGTCGCGGCTCTCTTCCGCGGGAGTCCGAGCTGGGAGCGAATCGCGTCAGAGATCGCCCAATGCGAAGTGCGATGCGCCAACTGTCATCGCAAACGCACGGCCCGGACGAGCGGCTGGCAAAGAGCTGGGACACCGTCGACCACGCCGCGCAGGCGACAGGCGCCAGTGCAGCTCCTCCTTGATGCGATCCTCGGTGCACAAGCCTGCCGGGTCTGTGGGAAGGAGAAGCCCCGCAGCGATTTTCCCTTCAGGAGCGTCGCGCGACAGACGCGTCAGTGGATCTGCCTCGCTTGTCAGCGCGCGTACTCGGCGGCGTGGTACGCCCGCAATCGTCAACGCGCCATCAGCGGAGTCCGAGAGGGCGAACGCCGTCGCAGGCGCATCGCAAAGGAGTTCGTCGCGGGAGTTCTGAAGACACGCGCATGCGTCGATTGCGGTGAGGCCGACCCGCTGCTCCTCGACTTCGATCACCTACGCGACAAGAGATTCGAGGTCAGCGCACTGGTCCGGCATGCGGCGTCGACCGGTGTCATCGCCGCTGAGATCGCGAAGTGTGAGGTGCGCTGCGCGAACTGCCATCGC
>JBIOUD010000156.1:0-4580 GCA_044866725.1 Candidatus Limnocylindria bacterium
ATTCACCGGGCAGATTGGCGCGTGGCGTCTGAGTGCAGGCCGCCAGCACGAGTGCGATCGCTACGAGACGTCGCGTTGCGCCCTCCCCGTCCGTCCGCGCCAGATGGTCGACTGAGAGAGGGGTCAAGTCAATGGCAGGTCCGCCGCTCAACCTCTTGTCCGTTCCACGCCGGGCATGGGCACCGCGTGCCCCTATCGCGAGCCTTCGAGCCGCTTCACCAACAGTCGCAGCCGCTCCACCTCGCGCTCAGCGGCGCCGTACATCGCGCGCGCGGAGTTGCGGACGCTCGCTGCGGCGCGCAGCGCCGCCTTCGCTTGAAAGACCATGTCGTGTGCCGGGTCGCTCGCGACCACCGCGGGACGCTCGACGACAAGCTGCGGGCGTCTGATCCGGGCGCTGATGGTGGTGGCAGGCATCGAAACCCTTTCCGGAGGGCCAGCACTTATTCGCTGTTCGAACGCTGTGGCCCTTCCTCGTCTGCGTCGGCCCGCGGACGGGCCTATTTACTTGGGCTTCGAGGGCCTGTGGGCGACAGAGGGTTCGAACCTCTGACCTTCTCCGTGTAAAGGAGACGCTCTGACCAGCTGAGCTAGTCGCCCGTCATGAGTATGACGGGGGCTGTCGGTCCACGGCCAGCCACGGCATCGGCGGCAGCGGGAAGAGCCGCACGTTGCGACCCGCGAGCACGAGCGCGTCGGCGATTCCCTCGAGGCGGCCGAGCTGCGTGGCGAAGAAGTCCATTCGCTCCGCGTCGCGCTCCCCGAGCGGCCACTCTTCACCGCCCCGACGCGCGATCAGCTGCCAGAGCTGGAAGTAGTCGCGCGTGATGTCGTCCGCTCGCTCGGCGAGCTGCGGCTGGTATCGGCAGCGCGAGAGCCGGAGGCTCGCCGTCTCGAACGTCGAGAGCCGCCCGAGCGCGGCGAGGAAATCCGCGCGGAGTCGAATGGACTCCTCGCTGGTCGGGAGCGCGCGCGAGCGGCGATAGGTGCGCGCGCGCAGCTTCGCTTGCACGGAGAGCTCGCGATGGCGCTCGTCGAGGCGCTTGTGGAAGCGCTCGCCGCCGACCGCGACTGTGGACCAGATAACCGGTGCGCGTGGTGGCATCTCGCTCGCGATTATCCTGCCGGCGATGCGCCATTCAAGACTTCCGCGCGTCGCGATGTCGTGAGATAATGAACGACGCCGCCCTCATTCATGACCTCCTCACGGGCGAGCGCACCATTGCCGTCGTCGGCTACTCCAGCGATCCCTCACGACCGAGCAACTCCGTATCGCGATATCTGCGCGGCCAGGGCTTCCGCATCATCCCGGTCAATCCCAAGCTGCGCGGCGCCGTGATCGACGGCGAGCGCTCGTACGACCGGCTCGTGGACATCCCATCCGACACGCGCGTGGATCTCGCGGACATCTTTCGGCGCGGCGAGTTCCTCGACGCGGTCGTCGACGACGCGATCGCGGCGAAGGTCCCGGCGATCTGGTTCCAGCTCGATCTCGGCAACATCGCCGCCGCACACCGCGCCGAGGCAGCTGGCCTGCGTGTCGTCTGGGACCGCTGCACGGCCATCGAGCACCGGCGCCTGCGCGCCGGTTAGCCCGTCACCAACGACTGCGCGGCGTGAGGCTGATCTCCTTCGAGACGTCCTCCCCCGCCGCGACGCGCGACCAGAACGGGTCCAGCTCGACGCGCGAGTTCGCCTGTCGCAGGAGGGCGATGAACGGCGCGAAGCTGCGTAGCCGGTACGGCTTCGTGTTCACCTTGACGGTCGAGTCGCGTCCGCGTGCGACGAAGAACGGCGCCGACACGCCCGCGTGCGCGCCCGGATAGCGCTTTGCGTCGATGCGCTGGAGCGACCCGATAGGCACGCGCTCCTCATGCAGGCCGAAGTTCGTCCTGAACACCAGCGCGTCGCCCTCGATCGCGAGCGTGGTGAAGTAGGCCTGGTTCACGACGATGAGGATGTTCACCGCGAGCAGCACGAGGCCGATCGCGATCATGACCGGGTCGCCGGCGCTCGCGCCGAAGACGAGGATCGCGAGCGCGGCGAGCGGGAAGAAGGTGAACGTGGGCCACAGCAACGCGAGGTCGGGCCGGAGCGCGGTCACGCTCGGAGTCTAGGTCGAGCGTCAGACCGCATCGATCGCGAGCCGCCGCTCGACGTCCTCGAGAGCGGCCCGCACCCGCGCATCGTCGCCGTCCCGCTCGGCAAGTCGTTCGCGATAGAAGTCGCGGAGCCGACGCAGTCCGTCCCTGATCGCGAGCGGCACGTACCCACGGTCGGCGGTGTGGCTCGCGATACGGAATTCGAGCTCCGCGGCGCGGTAGCAGTTGCGGCAGACGAACACCGGACGCTCGACGCCGTTGTCGAGCACGCGTGTCGGGTGGGCGTCGGCGCTGATGTCCTCGGCCCGGCACCGCGGGCACCGGAAGATGCGCATGCCCAAGTAGTGTCGTCCGGTCGTGAGCCCGCGTAGAATGGTGTCTCTAGCCCAGGTGGTGTAACGGCAGCCACGCGAGTTCGAGGGGCTCGTGTCCGAAAGGACGTGCGGGTTCAAGTCCCGCCCTGGGCACCGACGCCGTCATCCTCAGACCCTTACCCGCGCCCACGCGTCTCCCCGGAATCGCATCGCCAGAAGGACCGCGCGCACGAAATAGTCGATCGTCACACCCAGCCAGATGCCCGTGAGGCCGAGTCCGAACACGAAACACAGCACGTACGCGAGCGGCAACCGAACGACGAACCAGTTCACCAACGACACCATCAGCGGATAGCGCGTGTCGCCCGCGCCGCGAAGCGCGCCACCGAGGGCGAAGATCAGCGCCTGCGCCGGCTGACCGATGCCGACGACCACCAGCGCACCGATGCCGGCGGCGACGACGGCCCCCGAGATCGTGAAGAGACCAAGGAGCACGCCCGGCAGCACGACGAACGAGAGCCCCGCCACGACACCCCAGACCAGCGCCATGCTCGCCGCGGCCCAGCCCGCGCGTCGCGCGCGCTCGGCGTCACGCATGCCGAGCGCCTGACCCACGAGCGCGCTCGCCGCCGTCGCGAACCCGATGCATGGAAAGAACGAGAACGTCTCGATCTGCCCGATGATCTGGTGCGCCGCGACCTCGTCGGTCCCGAGGCGGAAGACCAGCCCGGAGAGGGCGAGGATCCCGAAGCTGAAGGTCGCGCTCTCGGCGGCCGACGGCCCGCTGATCGCGAAGAGCGTGCGGATCGTCGCGCGACTCAGTCGCCAGGGCCCACCCGCGATCGTGAGACCGGCGATGCCGCGCCACAGCAGGACGACCATGATCGACAGGCCGAAGAGCCACGCGATCGTCGACGCGTACGCCGAGCCCATCGGTCCGACGCCCATCACGTTGATGAAGAGGTACGCGAGGAGGACGCTGAGCACCACGCCCGCCCCGGTGAGGAACATCGGCGTTCGCGTGTCGCCCGCGGCGCGCATGGCCGACGTCCCGATGAGCCACACCGTCGCTGCGCCGTTCGCCGCACCGACGACGGCGAGGAACGGCGCGCCGATGGCGACGATCTCCTCGTTGGCGCCGAGCAGGCGGAGCAAGGGTGCGGCAAAGACGACGAAGAAGACGCCGAAGATAAGGCCCGCGATCGCCCCAAGAAGGATCGACTGACGCGTCGCGTCGGCGGCGTCGGCGGCTCGCCCCTCGCCCATCCGGCGGCTGACGACCGCGACCGTACCGATGGCGAGCGAGCGCCAGACCGGAAACATCAGGAACAGAAAGCTGCCCGCTGCGCCGACCGCGGCGGTCGCCGTCGGGCCGAGCTGCCCGACGAAGGCGAACACCGCGGCCGTGCCGAGCGCACTGAGGGATTGCTCGATGATCCCGGGCCACGCGAGCTCGAGGGCGGCGCGACTCGGCGAGAGCCGCGCGAGCTGTGCCGCGCGGGCGCTGGGTGCCGGCGCTTCCTCCGCCTCGACCTGCTCGGCCTGCTGGATGGTCACGCGGTGACGATCACGCCCTGCCCGTCGGTCACCTCGCCGATCCGCGTCGCCACGACATCATGCGTGGCACGCGCACTGTCCCACGCGCTCGCGTGCGCCGGCGGCACGCCGACCAGCAGCCCGCCTGAGGTCTGCGGATCGAGCACGAGCGTCTGCATGACCTCGTCGATGCCGTCGAAACGGACGCGTCCTTCGGCGAGAAAGTGGCTCCGGTTGCGCTCGAGCCCGCCGAAGCTCGCCGTTCGCGCGTGCTCCCGTGCCGCGGGCAGGAGCGGGACGGCTTCGGTGTGGATCCGCACGCGCACGCCGGATCGTTCGGCCATCTCGTGGGCGTGACCGGCGAGGGCGAATCCCGTCACATCGGTCGCCGCGTGAAGCCCCGCCTCGACCGCGGCGCGCGCGGCGCCGCGGTTGAGCGTGACCATCGACGCGATGGTCGACGCGAGATCCTCGGGCGCGAGCTCGCCGAGCTTGTGTGCCGTCGTGAGCACGCCGGTGCCGATCGCCTTCGTGAGCCACAGCGCGTCACCGACACGCAGCGCGTCCTTGCGGAGGATGCGCTCCGGGTGCACCCGACCGGTCACGGCCAAGCCGAACTTCGGCTCCC
>JBIOUD010000157.1:0-7341 GCA_044866725.1 Candidatus Limnocylindria bacterium
GAAGGATCTGCTGGAGGCGTGGGAGTGCGTACCTTCGGAGTGGCCATTCCTCATACGCCGAGAGCCACGGCGCTGGCTCACCGGAGGCGAGAAACAGCGCACCGAGAGCGTGCTGGGGAGAGAACGGACGGCCTCCGACGCGGCGCTTCGAAGACCGCTCGGCGAGTTGCTCCACCAGGTTCGACTCGAAGATCCACCTTGCGCCTACCTTACGTGCCGGAAGATCCGGGGAACGGGCGAGGGCTCGCACGCGACGGGCGCTGAGACCCAAGCGTTCGGCCGCGGCGTTGATGTCAATGTTCGCCATGGCGTAACTATACCGGAACCGGAATAGTTACGCCACTAGCCGATCTCGAGCTCTTTCGTCGGGACGCCGACGTCGATCTGGACCTCGCCGTCGACGACGCGCACCGGATAGGCGTTCACCGGGAACACCGCGGGCAGCGCCTTCACCTCGCCGGTCGCAAGGTCGAAGCGCGCGCCGTGGCGCGGACACTCGACGAGGCAATCCTCGAGCTCGCCCTCGCCGAGGGTGCCGCCGTCGTGCGTGCAGACGTTGTCGATGGCACCCCAGGTGCCGTCGGCGCAGTGGCCGAGGGCGAGGCTCCTGCCATCCGCGTCGACGACTCTGACCTCGCCGCGCGGGACGTCGTCCTCGCGCGCGACCGGGACGTAGCTCATGCGGCGACCGCCTCGAGCTCGGCGACCCGGCCGATCCGCGGCTCGAGCGCGGCGAGCACTCGGGCGCGGACCTGCGGCTCGGGGATCGCGTTGACCACGCGCTGGTAGAAGCCGCGGACGAGGAGCTGCTCGGCCTCGAGGCGCGGGAGGCCGCGCGACATCACGTAGAACATCTCGTCCGGCTCGAGCGCGCCGGCGGTGGCGCCGTGGCCGCAGCGGGCGACGTCGTTCGTGAGGATCTCGAGCACCGGGATCGGGTCGGCGCCGGCCTTGTCTGAGAGCAGCATGTTCCGGCACTCCTGGTACGAGCCGGTGCCGCTCGAGGTCGGCTCGACGCGGATGACGCCGTAGTTCACGGCCTTGGCCGAGTCGTAGAGGGCCGACAGGTAGAGCGAGTCGGAGGTCGAGCCCTTGCCGTCCAGGCTTTGGAAGGTGTTCACGTCGATGAGCTGGCGATCGTGAGCGGCGACGAGCCCGTAGAGCTTCACCTCGGCGCCGTCGCCGCGGACCTCCGAGCCGACGCCGAGCTTCGTCCGCGCGCTACCGACGAGGACGTTGAACGACGCGAGGACGCTGTCGCGCGCGGAAACGGAGCGCTGCTGGCCGATCTCCCACACGTCTTCGGCGAAGCGGTGGATGCCGACGTAGCGGACCTTGGCACCGGGTCCGGCGTGGATCTCCAGCGACGGGACGGCAAGGCGCGGCCCGCCCGGCTCTGACGAGAGCTCCTCGACCAAGGTGACGCTCGAGTTCGCCTCGGCGACGACGATCGTCCGGAAGACGATCGGCTCGGTCCCGGCTCGCCAGCGCTTGTGCACCTCGAGCGGTAGCTCGACGTGCAGCCCGGCGGGGACGTAGAGGAATGTGCTGCCGTGCGCAAAGAGCGCGTCGGCGAGCGCGCGGAACGAAGCGTGGCTCGCGATGCCCTCGCCCGTCGGGAGCCACCGCCGCACGAGGTCCGGTCGCTCCTTCGCGACGACGAGCATCCGGTCGAAGATGAGACCGTGGTGCGCCGCGCCAAGGGGTACGGAGCCGTACTCGCTCGGCGGATGCTTCGTATCGATGATGTCCGCGAGACGAACCGGTGGCATGCCCTTCAGCGGGAAGCGGCGCCACTCCTCTTCCTGCCCGGTTGGCCCGTCGGTCCGGAGATACCGCTCGAGCGCGGCGAACCGTTGCTCGCGCAGCCACAGAGGCTCATCCCGCCCGACACTGAGCCGCTCGACCGTTTCGCGGTCGAGCGGCAGAGCTGGGACTGCCGCGCCCGAGGCAGCGGCCTCAGCGAGCGTTGAACTCAACCGATCGCGCCCTGCATCTGCAGGGTGATGAGCCGGTTCATCTCGATGGCGTAGTCCATCGGGAGCGTCTTGACGATCGGTTCGATGAACCCGTTCACGACCATCGCGGTCGCCTCGGCCTCGGTCATCCCGCGGCTCATGAGATAGAAGAGCTGCTCCTCACCGACCTTCGAGACCGTCGCCTCGTGGCCGATGTTCACGTCCTCTTCGTCGATCTCCATGTACGGGTAGGTGTCCGAGCGTGCTGACTTGTCGAGGATGAGCGCGTCGCAGCGCACCGTGCTCTTCGACTTCTTCATACCCGGGTAGATCTTCACCAGGCCGCGGTAGGACGTGCGGCCGGTGCCCTTGCTGATCGACTTGCTCGTGATGAGGCTCGTCGTGTTCGGCGCCGCGTGGACCATCTTCGCGCCGGCGTCCTGGTGCTGGTCGTCGGCCGCGAACGCGACCGAGAGCACCTCGCCGTGCGCGCGCGGGCCGACCAGGTACACGCTCGGGTACTTCATCGTGACCTTGCTGCCGAGGTTCGCGTCGATCCACTCCATCACGCCGTCCTCCTGGACGACGGCGCGCTTGGTCACGAGGTTGTAGACGTTGTGGCTCCAGTTCTGGATCGTCGTGTAGCGGACGCGCGCGCCCTTCTTCACCACGATCTCGACGACGGCGCTGTGCAGCGTCGCGGTCGAGAAGACCGGAGCGGTGCAGCCTTCGACGTAATGCACCTGCGAGCCTTCCTCCGCGACGATGAGCGTCCGCTCGAACTGACCGGCGCTCTCGCTGTTGATGCGGAAATAGGCCTGGAGCGGGATCTCGACCTTCACGCCCGGCGGGACCCACACGAACGAGCCGCCCGACCACACCGCGGTGTTGAGCGCGGCGAGCTTGTTGTCGTTCGCGGGGATCACCGTGCCGAAGTACTGCCTCACGATGTCTTCGTGCTCGCGGAGGGCGGTGTCGGTGTCCATGAAGATGACGCCCTTCGCCTCGAGGTCCTTGCGGATGTTGTGGTAAACGCTCTCTGAGTCGTACTGGGCTCCGACACCGGCGAGGTACTTCTGCTCCGCCTCGGGGATGCCGAGCTTGTCGAACGTGCGCTTCACGTAGTCGGGCACGTCCGTCCAGCTCTTCTCGGTCTTTCCCTCAGGGCGCAGGTAGTAGTAGATCTCATCGAAGTCGATGCCCGAGAGGTCCGCTCCCCACGTCGGCATCGCGCGCTTCTGGTAGTGGCGGAACGCCTTGAGGCGGCGCTCGTACATCCACTGCGGCTCTTTCTTGTAGGTCTGGCTGATCTCGCCGATGACCTTCTCATCGAGGCCGCGCTTCTTCACGTTCTCGTACTTCGCGTCCGCGTCGAACCACCCGTACTTGTAGTTGTCGGGGACCGTGTCCTTGCGGATATCAGTTGCCATTCGCTACTCCTTGCCTAGACGCCTTCGCCGGGCCACTCAGAAAGACCCCAGGCCGCGCCCTTGAGCGTCTTCAGTCCCAAGAGGGCGCACTTCACGCGCGCCGGGCTGATCGGGATGCCGAGATTCTCGAGGATGTGCTGCCGGTCGATCGCCTTCACCTCGTCGAGGGTCTTGCCCTTGATCTCTTCGGTGAGGATCGACGCCGATGCCTGCGAGATGGCGCAGCCGCGCCCGACGAAGCGGACATCGCTCACGTGATCGTCCTGGATCAGCAGGCTCATCGTGATCTCGTCCCCGCAGAGCGGGTTCGTGTCGTGGTACGTGTTCGTCGCACCCGGGAGCTCGCCCGAGTTCCGCGGGTTCTTGTAGTGGTCGAGGATGTAGTCGCGGTACATGTCGTCCATCTATAGACCGAACACTTTCTGGGCCTTGGCTATTGCATCGACCAGCCGGTCGCACTCCGCGGTCGTGTTGTAGAGGTAGAAGGACGCGCGCGTCGTCGCGGGCACCGAAAGGCGCGTCATAAGGAGCTGGTTGCAGTGGTGGCCCGCCCGGACACAGACGCCCTCGCTGTCGAAGATCGTGGCGACGTCGTGCGGGTGGATCCCGTCGATGTTGAACGACACCACGCCGACGCGGTCCTCGAGCGTCTTCGGGCCGTAGATCGTGACCCCGGGCATCTTCTCAAGGCGCTCGAGGAGGTACCCCGTGAGGAAGAGCTCGTGCTCGTGGATCTTCTCCATGCCGACGGCCCCCAGGTAGTCGACGGCCGCGCCCAGCCCGATCGCGTCGACGTATGACGACGTCCCCGCCTCGAACTTCCACGGAAGCTCGTTCCAAGTCGTTTCCTGGACCGTGACCTTCGCGATCATGTCGCCGCCGAACAGGAACGGGCGCATCTTCTGGAGGTGCGACTCGCGCGCCCAGACCGCACCCGAGCCCGGAGGCGCGAGCATCTTGTGGCCCGAGAACACGAGGAAGTCGCTGTCGAGGTCCTTCACGTCGACCTTCGCGTGGGGCACGGCCTGGGCGGCGTCGATGAGGACGGTCGCACCCGCCGCATGCGCTTCGGAAGTCAATTCCTTCGCCGGGAGGACGACGCCGAGGCCGTTCGATGTCGACGTGATCGCGACGAGCTTCACACGGCCCTTCTTGAGCGCCGCGGTGTACTGGTCGCGCCGCAGGCGGCCCTCGTCGTCGACGTCGATCATCACGATCTCGGCCCCGACGTCCTTCGCCAGCTGCTGCCAGGGGACGAAGTTCGAGTGGTGCTCCAGCACGGTGCTGACGATCCGGTCGCCGGCCTTGATGTTCGCGCGACCCCAGGTGTACGCGACGAGGTTCACGCCCTCGGTCGCGTTCCGGACGAAGATGATCTCGCGCGACGACGCCGCGTTCAGGAACGCCGCGGTCTTCTCGCGTGCGCCCTCGAACGCCGCGGTCGTCCGCTCACTGAACTCGTACACGCCGCGGTGGATGTTGGCGTTGTATTCCTCGAACACCGCGCGCATCGCGTCGATGACCTGGCGCGGCTTCTGGCTCGTCGCGGCGTTGTCCAGGTACGCGACCGGCTTGTCCCCATGCACCTTCTGCGCAAGGATCGGAAAGTCCGCGCGGATCTTCGCGACATCGAGCTGTGAGACCGGGCTTGCGCTCCTCGTCGTTATCGCCATGAGCCGAGCTCTCGCGCCATTTCGGCCATCTACGCGCGCCCCGCGTAGAGCTCTTCGCGCACGAAGTCGTAGCCCTTCGCCTCGAGCTCGGCGGCGAGCTCGCGGCCGCCGGTGCGGACCACGCGTCCGTCGATGAGGACGTGCACGAAGTCCGGCATCACGTAGCGGAGGATCCGCTCGTAGTGCGTGATGAGGAGGACGCCGATCTCTGGCGAGCGGAGCGACTCGATCCCGCGCGCCACCACCTGCAGCGCGTCGATGTCGAGGCCCGAGTCGGTCTCGTCGAGCAGCGCGAAGGTCGGGCCGAACATGTGCATCTGCAGCATCTCGAGGCGCTTCTTCTCGCCACCCGAGAACCCATCGTTCACCGAGCGTGTGATGAACGAGTCGTCGATCTCGAGGAGCTTCTGCTTCTCCTGCAGCAGCTTGCGGAACTGCATGAGCGGGATGTCGGTCCGCTTCCGTTCGTCCGCCGCGGCCGTCGCGCCGCGATCCGCGCGACGCGCGTTGATCGCGGTGCGCAGGAAGTTCGCGACCGAGACGCCGGGGATCGCGGCAGGGTACTGGAACGCGAGGAACAGCCCGGCGCGCGCCCGCTCGTCGACCGGCATCGCGAGCACGTCCTTGTCGTCGAAGCGGATCTCGCCCTTCGTCACCTTGTAGCGCGGGTGGCCCATGACGGTGAGCGCGAGCGTGCTCTTCCCCGAGCCGTTCGGGCCCATGATCGCGTGGACCTCGCCGCTGCGGACGGTGAGCTCGATCCCATTGAGGATCGGCTTGCCGTCGACCTCGACGTGCAGGTCGCGGATGACGAGATCAGACACGGGCGCTCTCCCTCGGTGTGGTCTTCGGTGCGTTCTTCGCGGCCAGGTCCTTCAGCGTCATGCCGTCCAGCGCCTTCGCGATCTGCGCCTGGACCGTCATCCACACGTGGTGCGTCGCGCATCCGGGCTGGAGCGCGCAGTTCACCACGGCTTCGCCCTCGGCGGTGCAGATCTGCGGCTCGATCGGACCCTCGAGAGCGCGGACGATCTCGCCGGCGGTGATCTCGCCCGGATCGCGCGCGAGTGTGTAACCGCCGCCCGCGCCGCGCTTGCCCTGCACGAGCCCCGCCTTGCGCAGGCTCGCGACGAGCTGCTCGAGATACGCCTCCGGCAATTGCTCGCGCGTCGCGACCGCGTGGAGGCTCACCGCGCCTCCTCCGTAGTGCTGCGCGAGGTCGACCATGAGGCGCATGCCGTATTCGCCCCGCGTCGAGACATGGAAAGCGGCCTGGGGAGCAATTCCGAGCATTTCACTCGGTATTATGCGCCGCCCCACGATGTGACGCCAGATGCCCCTCACGTATGCGCGAGCCGCGGTCGGCTCGACCAACCCCGCGAAGCTCGAAGCCGTCCATCGGGCGCTCGCCCGCCTGGCGCCCGGATGCAGCGTCGAGGGCGTGGATGTCGCGAGCGGCGTCGGCCGGCAGCCGTTCGGCGACGAGGAAACGCGGAAGGGGGCGCGAACGCGCGCGCAAACAGCGCTCGACACCAGCGGGGCTGATGTGGGCTTTGGCCTCGAAGGCGGGGTCGTCTTCGAAGGCGATAAGCCGTGGCTCGTGTCGTGGGTCGCGGTCGTCGATCGCGAGGGCCGCGAGGGCGAAGCGTCGGGCCTGCGCATGGCCCTGCCGGCATCGGCAGCCGCGCGCCTCCGGGCGGGTGATGAGCTCGGCGACGTGATCGACGCGCTCTTCGACACCAAGCTCTCGAAGCAGCAGGCCGGCGCGATCGGACTGCTCACCGAGGGATTCGTTTCGCGCACCGACGCATTCGCGGATCTGGTGGCGATGGCCTGCGCGCCACTACTGCGCCCGGATCTCTATTAACATCGCCGTCCATGCGACAGCTATTGCGCGCGGGACTCTTCACGGTCATCGCCGGCATCACGTTCATCGCATGCGCGAGCGCGGGGACGTCGACGACGACCGCGGGCCCGTCCGCCGCGACC
Organism: Candidatus Limnocylindria bacterium; assembly: GCA_044866725.1. Classification (GTDB taxonomy): domain Bacteria; phylum Chloroflexota; class Limnocylindria; order P2-11E; family P2-11E; genus CF-39. The sequence goes on from JBIOUD010000157.1 coordinate 7,051, forward strand.
GTGGACATCAAGTCCTTCGCCTTCGGGCCGGCCAGCGTCACGGTCACGAAGGGTCAGGCGGTGAAGTGGACCAACAGCGACGGCACGACGCACACCGTCTCGAGCGGCACGGCACCGACGAAGGACGGGAAGTTCGACAAGGAGATCGCCAACGGAGGATCCGTCACGATCACCTTCGACGCCGCCGGGACCTTCACGTACTTCTGCAACATCCACCAAACGATGAAGGGGACCGTGGTCGTCAACTAGCGTCGTCTAGGAGCCGGGACCACCCATCTGGCGCATACGCAT
>JBIOUD010000158.1:0-6478 GCA_044866725.1 Candidatus Limnocylindria bacterium
TCCAGAGGAGCTCCGCGCTGCTCGGCCGGAGGTCCTCGCTCAGCTTCGGGATGGCGAGGTGGAGGACCGTGAGGTCCATCGAGTAGAGCAGGCACGGGAGCGCGAGGACCAGGAGGCCGATCCACTCTCGGCGCGTCGCGCGGGGTCCGGCGACCTCTGACATCACGTCTCCTCAGCGCCCGATCGGCGCGTTCTCTCCCTTTAGACGAGCGTCAACAGGAAAACTCATCGGCCAACACGCGTCGATCCCGCCGGGCAGGCCGTCGTGGGCTAACCGTTCAGGCGCTTGAGTCGGATGACCGGGATCTTGCGCGTGGTCTTCTTCACGTAGTCGCGGAAGCCCGGATGCTTCACCGAGTGCTGCTCGTACAGTCGCAGTCGCTCCGCCTCGGGCGTCACGATCGCCTTCGCCCGCCAGCGCTGCTTCCCCGTCTCGACGGTCACGTCGGGATTCGCCTTGAGGTTGTGATACCAAGCAGGGCTCTTCGGCGCGCCGCCCATCGACGCGACGACGACGAGATCTCCCGAATCCTCTGAGTACACGACCGGGACCGCGCGCTCCTGGCCGGTCTTCGCGCCCTTCGTCGTCAGGACGAGCAGGTCGCGCCCGACGAACGGACCCTTGGTCGCCTTCCCGTTCGCGCGCACGTCAGCGATGAGGTCGTCGTTGAAGGCCACGAGAACGGAACCCCGCAAGCCGCGGGCCTAGTCCTCTCGACTAGCGGACGAACTGACGGAGGATCGCCTCCGCGAGGAGGCCGAGGAGGAAGAGCGAGCCCCAGCGACGGTTGTGCAGGAAGGCGTGCGCGACGAACCAGCCCGGCCACGCACGCTCGGGGTAGTCGGCCGGACGCGTCGCCGGTCGCTGTGCACGGAGCACACGAAGCGCCGGAAGTGCCTTCGGCAGTGCGAGCAGCACGACGAGCATGAGCGGCGTGAAGAACCCGACGATCACGAGGTACGCGACGAAGACGTACTGGCCGATAAGCATCGCGGTCATCACGGCGCGCGCCGCACGCTCGCCGATGATCACCGGGAGCGTCGAGATCTTCTTCGCCTTGTCCTCGACGTACTTATCGACGTGCTTTCCGAAGATCACGCCGGTCGCACCCAGCGCGTACGGAAGGCCGGCGAGCGCGACGTTCCAGTCCCACACACCCGTGGTCACGAAGTAGGTGCCGCCGATCATGAGCGGTCCCCAAACGAGGAGTACCGCGAGCTCGCCGAGCCCGATGTACTTCAGCGGGTACGTGTAAAAGAGGACGAAGAACGCGCCCGCCGCGAGGAGCGCGAGCGCGAGTGGTCCGCGCGCGGCGACGAGGTACGCCCCGATCGCGAGCGCGAGCCCGCCGCTCACCGCCGCGTACGCGAGCAACCCGCGCGCGGTCATGAGTCCCGACTCGATCGGGTGCGGCCCGTACTGGGTGCGGAAGTAGTTGTCGCGGTCGACGCCCTTGCGGTGGTCGGTCCAGTCGTTCACGAGGTTGTTCGTCGCGTGCGCGAGGAGGAGCGCCACGGTCGTGAGCGCCCACAGGAGCGGATCGCCGAGACCGTCGCGGAACGCGATGAGCCCGGCGATGCCCGCGGAGATGAACGTGATGACCAGGACCGCTCCGCGGGCGGCGATCAACCAACGAGACACGATGTCGAGCTCGTCCCACTCGTCCCGCGAGATCCGCGGGATGACGCGGAGCGCCTGCACCCACATCGCGACGTTCACGTCAGGATTGTCGCCGACCCGCGGAGGTGGCGCCGTCCCGAGTTACGCGAGGCCGATGTCGAACGAGGCGGTGTAGCTGTCCCCCGTCTTCGTCGCCTTGAGCACGAGGCTCGAGCCGCCGCCGGTGTAGATCCCGTCCTGCGCGTTGCGCAGCCAGCCGGTGCCACTCGAGGCGTACGGCGCCGTCGCGAACACCTCGGCGTTGAGCGAGTCCTCGAAGAAGAGCTGCGAGGTGAAGTCGGATGTCTGCGAGCCGGAGCTCGTGCGGATCTTGAAGTGGATGTGCACGGCGCGGCCCCGGTACCAGCCCGGATAGATCGTCACGAAGGTGGCCTTCCCGCTCGCGTCGGTCATCTGGTAGCCGCGGAGGAACTTCTGGCCGCGGGTATTAAAGGAGGGGTCGCTCGCGTCGGAGTACACGCCCGCAGCATCGCAGTGCCAGATGTCGACCTGCGCGTTCACGAGCGCGGTGCAGCCGGATGAGGCCACGCGCGCGACGTTGAACGTGAGCCGGAGCTCCGTCCCGGGCTTCGCGACGTTGGTCGACGGCTCGGTGCGGATGTCGGAACGGTTCAGCTTCTCGTCGACGAAGTACGGGCCCTCGGTGAGCGCGGGGCGCACGATGCACGAAGGCGTCGCCACCGCACCGCCGGTCGTCCCCGCCGCTGTCGGGGCCGCCGTGGGCGGTACTGAGGTCGCGACAGCTGTGCTGCTCGCGGCTGCCTGACTCGTCGGCGACGCGCCGCTGAGAGCAGCGGGCGCGCAAGCCGCCGCGAGCCCAGTGGCTCCGATGAGCGCGAGCACCTCGCGACGAGTCAGGACGTGCCCGACCGGACGGTCGTCGTCATCCGGATCGGCGTCGACGTTGGTCTGCATCTTCATGCTGCGGCTCCACTCGCCACGAGCTCCACCACGAGGCGGATCTCGTCGACGATGCTCACGACACGGAAGGACGAGGTCGGCGGCGTCATGCCGAAGTCGCCGAACTTCACGGTTGGGTTGAGTGTGGCCGTGGCCCTGAGCTCCGTCCCGGTACGGGTCGCGACCACGTCGAAGGTCACCTCCTTCGTCTTGCCCTTGACGGTGAGGTTGCCGGTGAGCTTGAACGAGAATTCGCCCGATGCCGGGAGCGCCAGGCCAGTCGCCTTCGTCGGCACGAGCGTGGCCGTCGGGAACTGACGGGTCTGCAGCGTGTCGTTCTTGATGAAGTTGTCGCGGTCGCGTGAATCGCTCGAGAGCGTCGTCAGGTCGAAGGTGATCTTCGAGTCGGAGGAGAACGTCCCGTCGGCGTTCAGGGTGAATGTCCCGGTGCCGCCCGTCGCGGTGAGGACGGCGTCGTTCGGAAGCGAGACGCCGACGAGCTGCTCGCGGACGCTCACGACGGCCTTTGATGCGGAGCCGACCGTCCAGGTCTTGGCGCTCGCGCTCGCGGTGGCGGCGGTGGCCGCCGGCGCGGACGTCGCCGCGGCGGTCGGCGCGATCGTCGGAGTCGTCGTGGGCGCGGGAGTCGCCGTCGCGCCCGCGCCTCCGCCGCACGCGGTGACGAGCAAGGCGGCGGCGAAGAGACGCCTGATCAGGCTCGACATGGATCCTCCGTTCGTGGTGAGAGCACAGCGTGCCCGACGGGAACGGGGTAAAGGTGAGAGCGGGCTAAGGAGATCCCAGCCCGCTCTACCTCTTAGACGACGTTGAGCTCTTCGTCCTTCTTGCGGCCACGGCGGCGCGATGCGGCCGCGGGCTGCGAGAACGGAGTGGCCCCTGGTAGGACGCTCTGCACGTGGCGGTAGTCGTGGGTCTCCACCTCGTGCGCGTTACGACGCTCGACGGCCTCGCGGAGGGCATCCATCGAGTCCTGATCGGTCAGGGTGAAAACGGCACTGCAGTCGGGGTCGGCGCGGCAAGGGAGCCCAGAAGTCTTCATATCCTTCTTAACGCAGGCGCCAGGCCCGCGATTCCTTTCCTTGGGTGGTCGGAGAGGGTCTCGGACCCTCAAGCGAAGGCGCTGCCAGATAGCCGTTCGCCCTCGAAGGCACAAGTTTACCCGACAAATCGGCTGTTTTGAACCCTCTGAAGTGACATCGTGCTTACGCTCGGCGCGACCGAAGACGGTAGCAAGCGAGCAGCCTTGCCGCGCGAACCCGATAGGGTCGTGCGAATGCCCGGCAAACGCGAGACGTATGGACTCTCTCTCAAGGGATCGGATCTGGTCTTCGTCGGGACGGAGGGCGGCGAGATCCGCGGTCCGTCCCGCCGCGGGACCGGTCTTTACGCGTGGGACACCCGCCATCTGTCGCGCTACCAGTTCCGGTCGCGCGCTGGCCGGCTGAGTCTGCGCTCCGCCGAGCTCCTGCCGGACGGCGCTCGTCTCGTCTACGCGCTCGGTCGTGGCCTCCGCATCGAGCGCCGACTCCACGTCGGGTCGTCCGTGCGTGACGAGTGGTCGCTCAGCAACACCGGGACGCACGCCGCCGCGTTCGACGTGGATCTCGTCGCGGACGCGGACTTCCGCGACCTCTTCGAGGTGCGACGCGCTCAACGGACAACGCGCGGTCGCGTGCAGAAGCCGACCGCGAACGGTGGCGTGCTCAGACTCGCGTACACCGCGGTCGACGGCGTGCGGCACATGACCGAGATCGTCGCGCCAACCGAGAAGTGGCACATCACGCGGAAGGAGATCCGCGCGCGCGTCCGGACCAGCGTCGCGGCGAGCGCACGGCAGTCGCTGCGGTTCGAGATCACCGTCGGCTCGACACTGCCGACTCTCGACGTCGCGGAACGCGATTGGCCGGCGTGGCAGAAGTCGTCGACACGGTTCGCGAGCGACTCTCCCGACCTCGACGCGTGGCTCGCGCAGAGCTCGTTCGATCTGTTCCTGCTCACCGACCGGACGGCCGACGGCTACTTCCCCGCCGCGGGCATCCCGTGGTTCGTCGCGCCGTTCGGTCGGGACTCGATCATGACCGCGCTCTTCGCGCTCCCGCTTCGACGCGATCTCGCGCCGGCGGTGCTCCGGAAGCTGTCGCAGAACCAGGGGAAGGCAGATGTCCCGGAGCGCGATGAGGAGCCCGGTCGCATCTCGCACGAGATCCGGCGCGGCGAGATCGTGCGCACCGGCGGTGCGTTCGGCACGCCGTACTACGGGTCGGTCGACGCGACGCCGCTCTTCGTCTGGCTGGCCGCCGAAGCGGCGCGGTGGTGGCCCGAGCGCGACCTCATTGGCGAGTTCGAGCCGAGCATCCGCGCGGCGCTCGCGTGGATGGACGAGCGGGGCGACCTCGACGGCGACGGGTTCATCGAGTTCGAGCGTCGCGCGCCGAACGGCATCGTCAACCAAATGTGGAAAGACTCCGGGGACAGCCTGCTCGATGCAGAGGGCAAACGACCTGCGGGCCCGATCGCCGCGGTCGAGATCCAGGCGTATGCGTATGCCGCGTGGCGATCGCTCGCCGAGGTCGTCGCTACGCGCGACCCAGAGTGGTCCGCGTCGCTCATGGCACGTGCCGAGGCGATGCACACGCGGTTCGAGAAGTCCTTCTGGGTCGCGCAGCGTTCGTTCTATGCACAGGCGCTCGACGGTCGGAAGCGCCAGGTGCGCGATGTCGTTTCGAATCCCGGACACGTGTTGTGGGCCGGCGCCGCGAGCGCCGCGCACGGCCGCCTGGTGGCGCGCAGGCTCCGGCAGCCGGACCTCGCGAGCGGCTGGGGTATTCGCACGCGGAGCTCGCGCTCCATCCACTACAAGCCGCTGAGCTACCAGAACGGAAGCGTGTGGCCGCACGACACCGCGATCGCTGCCGCCGGCATGCATCGTTACGGCGATCGCGCCGCTGCTGCGCGCACGATCGCCGAGATGATCGCGGCTGCGACGGTATTCCGTGACCGCCGCATTCCCGAACTCTTCGGCGGTCAGCCGCGTCATAACGGCGAGCAGCCAGCGCGCTATCCGGTGGCGTGCGTCCCGATCGCGTGGTCAGCGGGCGCGCCGTTCCTGTGCGTGCGAACGATGCTCGGGCTCGAGGTCTCCCCCGATGGCCGGACGGTCACGCTCGATCCGATCCTCCCCGACGGCGTGAATCGCTTCGAGGTCTTGGGCATGCGCGTCGGTACCGGCTCGATCGACCTGAAGCTCGCGCGCGGACGCGTCCGTGCGCGTGTGATCGACGTTCAAGCGAGCGATGTCTCCGTCGCCGTCCGCTGATCGACAGACGTTTATCGCGCCTATACCCCGGAGTACGATGCCAAACATCTGCGCCATGCGGCGCGCCGAGTCCGGAGGTGTTCTTTGATCGTTCGTAGGTCTCTCTTCGCGGTTCTCCTTCTCCTTGCACTCGTGATCGCCGCGTGCGGCGGCAATACGGGCACGCCGAGCGGCACGCTTGGCCCGATCTCGGGTGACGTGCGCATCAGTGGCTGGTCGTCATCGCCGACGGAGGACGCCATCCTCCAGGAATCGATCAACGCGTTCATGGCAGCGAACCCGAGCGTCAAGGTGAAGTGGGAGCCGATCGCGCAGGACTACGAGACCGTCCTCAAGACGAACCTCGCGGCCGGCACCGAGGCCGACGTCTTCTACGCCGACATCTTCTGGATCGACAGCGTGATGAAGACCGGCAAGCTCATGGCGCTTGACGATTACATGGCGAAGTCGGGCACGAAGAAGGAAGACTTTGTCCCGACGCTCATCAATGCGTTCTCCTACAACGGCAAGGTCTATGGCATCCCGAAGGACTTCAACACCCTCGGGCTCGTCTACAACAA
>JBIOUD010000159.1:0-9666 GCA_044866725.1 Candidatus Limnocylindria bacterium
ACCTTCGGCGGCGGGCGGAACGCGCGCGGCGGCACGCGGCGCACGATGCGCGCGTCCGCGAACGACTGCACGAACACCGAGAGGTAGCCGCGCTCGCGCGGCGCTCTCTCGTTCGCGGCGCCCGCAACGATCCGCCGCGCGACCTCCTCCTGCACGAGCACGACGACGAGCGCCGGCCGGCGGTCGTCGCGCAGGAAGCGCTCGAGGAGCGGCGTGGTGATCTGGTACGGGAGGTTCGCCACGATGCGCGTCAGCGGTCGCTCACCTGCCGTGTGGAGGTCGATCTCGAGCGCGTCGGCGCGGACGATCCGCACGTTCGACCGCTCGCCGAGCGTGTCGCGCAGGACGGCGATCATCCGCTGGTCGAGCTCGACGGCCGTCACCGAGCGGGCGTGATCGGCGAGCGCCGCAGTGAGGACGCCGGGACCGGGGCCGACCTCGAGGACGTCGTCGTCGGGCGAGAGCTCGGCAGCCTCGACGATCGCGGAGAGGACGCCGCGGTCGATGAGAAAGTGCTGCCCAATTCCCGTGGCCGCCCGCAGACCGTGCCTGCGGAGCGCGCCATCCAGCGCCCGGGGGTCGGCGATGTCCACCCGAGGAGTATCAGAGGCCGCGGTTCGATGGGGCTTCGGCTAGGTCCGGGCGGCTCCGCTTACTTGCAGGACCACTGTCCCGCTTGCCCTCTTGCGAACATCCAGGCGGCGGTGTTGGCGTTCGCGACCGGGTCGAAGACGCTCGCGCCTGCGTAACCCGCGCGGACGCTGTTCGCGGCCCAGGTCGTCGCGAGGAACTGGAAGAGTCCCGACGCGCCTGACGAGCGGTTGTAAGCGCTGGGGTTGTAACGGCTCTCGCAGTAGGCGACGCGGAGCAGCTGCGTCGGGTCTGCGCCCCAGCGGGCCGCGGCGGCCCGGATGATCGCCTCCATATCGCCGCCGGCCGGCGGCGGGATCAGCACGACCTTGGTGCCCACGTGGCGGACCTCGGCGACCGGATCGGACAGTCGCACGCTCACGATGAGCGTCCGCGCCTCCTCGGCCCCATCGACCGACTGGATCCGGTAGGTGTTCTCGAGCACGCCCGGCACGCCCGCCTTCGTCACGAGGGTCCGGCCGGCTGCGAGGGTCGGGTCCTCCACCGTCTGCACGGCGAACGGGATGCTCTCGCGAACGACGACGTCGGACTCGGTCACCCGGACGACCCGGAGGACGTCACCCGACGCCACGGTGTCATCCCGGCGCTCGCCGACCGCGACGCGGTCGAGGGGCCCGAGCTGGACGCCGGCGAGCCGCAGGGCCTCGGTGACGGTCGTCGCCCGCGGGACCCGCACGGGCACCGTAACGGGGCCGTCGACCACCGTGAGCGGCACGCCGAGGGCGAAGACGACCATCTGGCCGTTCACGGCGGCGCGGGGCCTGGTCGGGACGGTCAGCGCCTCGCTGACGCCGAGGTAGCCGTAGGTGCCGCCACGCGCCGCGGTCTCGACGCGCGCCTGTGACGCGACCGTCGCGCGCTCCGCCGCGACCGACGACGCGAGCTGCCAGCTCGCGACGAAGGCGACGACGGTGACGACGACGAGCGCGGACGCGCGAAGCAAACGTGTGACAGGAGTCCGATCCAGCTTCGCCCCACCTTCCCATTCCCCCATCGCGTCGGGCAGGAAGCTGCCCTATCGATGTGTACTAAGGGGGAACGCCTTCGATGCTAGACGGGGCCACGGAAGGGGTGTCAACCCCGTACAGCCAGCCTATTCGTACGCTTAGCGGTCGGGCGGGGTCCATCCCAATTGCTTGAGGTGCGCACGAACGGCAGGCGCGGTGTCCTCCCTGCCCAGCATCGCGTCGAGGGTCGCCATCACGTACCCCAGCTTGTCGCCGGCGTCGTACCGCTGGCCCTCGAGCTCGATCGCCCAGACGGACGCTCCGTCACGGGCCATCTGGCTCACGGCGTCGGTGAGCCAGATCTCGCCGCCGCGCCCAGGCTTCAGCGTCGCGAGCACGTCGAAGATCTCCGGCTCGAGGATGTACCCGTGGACCGACGCGAGGTCGCTCGGCGCGTCCTCGGGCTTCGGCTTTTCGACGACCGCGAGCACCCGCGTGGTCTTCTCGTCGGCCTTGCTGCCGGCGACCATCCCGTACCGGGAGGCGTCCTTCTGCGGCACGCGGATGCACCCGAGGACGCTGCCGCCGCCGAGTCGCTCGCGGGCTTTGATGAGCTGCGCGACGGCCGGCTCCGCGCCGAGCATGAGGTCGTCGCCCCAGAGCATCGCGAAGGGCTCGTTCCCGACGAGCGGCCGCGCCATGAGCACGGCGTGGCCGTTCCCCTTCGGCTCCTGCTGGACGACCGTCCGCACCTGGGCGAGGGTCTCGGGGCGCTTCAGGAGCTCGACGTCATGGCTCCGGAACTCGACCTGCAAGCGGCGCTCGATCTTCGGCTGCGGCTTGAAGTACTCGCCGATGGCCTCTTTCCCGGGCGCCACCACGATGACGACGCGCTCGATGCCCGACGCCGCCAGCTCGCTCACGACGAGCTCGATGATCGCCGTGTCGATGATCGGGAGGAGCTCCTTCGGGACGGCGCGGGTGATCGGGAGGAACCGCGTGCCGAGGCCACCTGCAGGGACGACGCCGTACTTCACGGGTCGAACCTGGGCCTCGTGGGAATGCGTCACTTCCGGTCGACCGCCACCTCGAAGGGGAGCGGCTGCGTCGTCCGCACCGCGAAGCCGGTCACGGCGAGGATCGGCGCGCGGCGGTCGTTCGTCGTGTCCACGTCGATCTGCAGTGTGCCGTTATCGACGACGTGCCGTTCGGCCACCGGGCCGGCGTCGGTGATCCGGAGCACCTGCACGACGTAGCGCTGGGCGACGAGGTTCGTCGAGCGCACGAAGCCGTCGGCCTGCCATCCGTTGTCGGCCTCCGCGTCGTCGGTGAGGACACCGGGGATCTCGATGTCGTCGATCGCGAACCCGTGCAGCGAGAGCGCGCCGTCGGTCACGTACTCGAAGCGCAGCTGCACCTGCTTCCCCGCGTAGGCCGAGAGGTCGACCTCCTGACGGATCCATGACGGTTTCTCGCCGCCGGACGGACCGGTGAATCCGTTGCCCAGGTTCGCGCCGTTCGGGTCTTCCTTCGTCGTCGCGGGCGCCTGGAGCGTCGCCCAGTGCTGACCGGAGTCGGTCGAGACGCTCACGTACGCGTAGTCGTAGTCGCGCTCGATGTCGTACCAGGTCCAGAACGAGAGCGTCGGCCGCGTCGCCCGCGCGAGATCGACGGTGCGTGTGAGGCGGCTGTCGAGTCCATCGGCGCGATCGGACCACCAGAGCGCGGCCCCGGAGTGCGGGTCGGTCGGCAGGAGCTTCGTGCGCACGCCCGCGGTGAACTTCACGCTCAGCGGCGCACGCGGGAGCTCGATGTAGCGCGCCGCGTAGTTGTGCACGCTCGACGCGATCCGGCCGCCCGCGGTCACGCGGTCCTGATCCGCCGGGCGCGCGGGGTTGCGGATCCCCTGCAGCCCCTTCGGGTACGAGATCGCGGTGTTCGTCGAGCTCGTGCCGATGAACGTGTTCGCAGCGACGAAGTCCGCGTACAGCTCCTCGATGCCCTTCTGGCCACGCGCCTTCAGCACCGCGTCGAGATCCGCGGGCGTGTCGATGCCTTTATCCATGAAGGCGTTGATGAGCGCGTCGCCGCCGGCCTGCTGGCGCAGGAACTCGAGGAAGATCTGCACGTGCCCGTAGTAGGCCTGCGACTGCTCGATGTCGGGCCAGTCGTTGAGCTGCGTGTCGGGTAGGAGGAGGAACGTCGGGACGTGCGGCAGGCCGAAGCCGTTGATCTCCTCGCAGAGCTGCGCCTGACCCTCGTTGAACCAGACCGAGGATCGCTTGTTGTGGCCGTACTGGATCATGTGACACAGCTCGTGCGCGATGATCGAGTTCCACGTCGATCGACTCGACAGCGAGTTCAGGTAGACCATCTCGCGCTCGGCGCTGAATTCGTTCACCCAGAGCGGGAGCTCGTCGGTGGAGCTGAAGTAGCCCGCCGCCGCGCCGGGTATGCGCGCGATCATCACGTTGATCCGCGGATCCGCGTCCACGCCCGGCGACCACTCCGAGCCGAATGCGGCCCGGTTCGTGGGATACGTGTTCGTCTCGAAGAACGTCGCGTTCGCGCGCAGCGCGTTGACGTCGACGTTCGCGTCGTCCTGCACCCACCACTTCGCGTGCTCGGTGACGATGCGCAGCGTCGCGGTGATGCGCAGGTTCTTCTTCGCGGCGAAGTCGTACGTCCAGAACTGCTTGGACGTGCCGACGTCCTCGACCGGTGCGGCCGTCCGGATGGGCTCGAACGCCTTTTTCGGTGTGCCGTCTTTCCCGCGGAGCGTCCGGGTGAGCTCGAAGACGTCCGCCGCCGGCAGGGGCTTCGCGTTCAGCGCTGCGCTCATATCCGGTAGCGTCGCGGCGCGCGAGCCGGTGGGGAGCGGCGTGCCGGACGCCGCCGGACCGGATGCCGCCGCGTCCGGCGAAGCCGAGGGTGCCGTGGCCAGGGGCTGGCAGGCGGTCGCGACGAGGACGGCGACCGCGAGGATGGCGAGCTGCCTCACATCCGTACGTACCCGCCGAGGACGGTCCGCGTGGCGGTCACGCGCCCGCCCTCGTGATAACGGCGCGGGACCCGCCGGCGGATCCCGGTCACGATCTCGTAGTTGATCGTGCCCGCGGCGTCGGCGAGGTCCTCGGCCGACTGCCCGACGCCACCCTGCTCGCCGATGATCGTCACCTCGTCACCCTCACGTGCTGACGGTAGGTCCGTCACGTCCAGCATCACGAGATCCATGCAGATCCGCCCGGCGAACGGCAGCGCGCGTCCACCCAGGAGCACGCGACCGCGCTTCCCGAGGGATCGAGGGAGCCCATCGCCGTAGCCGACCGGCACGGTCGCGATGCGGCCGTCGCGCGGCAGACGGTACTCATGGCCGTACGAGACCCCCTGGCCGCGCTTCGCGTTCGCGACCCGCGCGACGCGCGAGTGCCAGGTGAGCGCCCGGCGGAGCGGCAACGCCGACACGAGGTGCGGCGCGGCGTGGAGTCCGTAGAGCGCGAGCCCCGGCCGCGTCGCGGTGTGCCCGGCCATCGGCCCGAATGTCGCGAGCGCGGCGCTCGCCGACGAGTGCACCCAGCGCGGCGGTTCGCCGATGGCGGCGAGCACCTGGGCGAAGCGCGCGAGCTGCTCGCGGTCGTTCGTGACGTCCGGCTCGTCCGCGGTCGCGAGATGCGTGAAGATCCCTTCGACGCGAAGGTTCGGGAGCTCGCGGATCGCGCGGTAGCGCGCGACCGCCTCTTCGAGCGGCGCGCCGAGACGCGTGAGACCGGTGTCGACCTTCACGTGCACGACGGCGCGACGGCCGGCGCTGGCCGCGGCCTCGTCGATGAGCCGAGCGCGGTCCAGATCCCACACGACCATGGCGCAGTCCGCGGCCACCGCCGCGTGGGCCTCGGCCCGATCGCTCGGCCCGAAGAGCACGAGGGCCGGCGCGCGGATGCCCGACTGACGGATCACGAGGGCCTCCTCGACGGTGACGACCGCGAGCATGGCCGCGCCGGCGTCGGCGAGCGTCGCGGCGACAGCCTCGACGCCGTGCCCGTAGGCATCCGCCTTCACGACGGCGATCACCTCGGCCGCGCCACGGTCGCGCACGATCTGGAAGTTCGCGACGATCGCGTCGAGGTCGACGTCGACGACGGTGGAGCGGACCGGCGGCGTGCTCATCGCTTCGCCGCCCGTATCGCCGTGATGCGCGACGGCGCGCCACGCCGCGACGTCGCGAGGATCTCGCGGAGCGCTCGCGGCAGCGCGTCGACGATGTCCGTCGCGAGCGCCCCGGACTCGCCGATCTCAGCGGCGAGGAGCGCGCCCGCGCGACCGTGGACCCACACCGCCGCGGCCGCGGCGGCGAGCGGCGCCAGCCCGCGCGCGGCGAACGCCGCGATGGCGCCGCCGAGCGCGTCGCCCGAGCCCGCGACGCCGAGGGTCGGGTTCGGCGCGTCGTGCACGAACGTGCGCTTCCCGTCGGTGACGACCGTCGACGCGCCCTTCAGCACGAGGTTCACCTTCCACTGGAGGGCGTAGCGCTCGGCGAAGGCGACGCGGCCGAGCCCGCTCGGGACGACGCGACCCGCCAGGCGCGCGGCCTCGCCGTCGTGCGGCGTGAGGATGGTCTTCGGGGGAATGAGCGTGGGCCAGTCCTCGGTCCGCGCGAGCGCGTTCAACCCGTCCGCGTCGACGATCGTCGTCGCGCTCTTCGCGTTGCGGATGACCGCGACGACGAAGTCGTCCGTGCCCGCCGCATGCGCGAGGCCGGGACCGACCAAGACCGCGCGGATCTTCTCCGCGAGGAGCGGGGAGAGCTGCGCCGCCGCGCCCGTCGCGACGATCCCCGGCTGGGCCTCGGCGAGCGGGAAGAACGTGATGTTCGCGTCGCGACCGGCGATCATCGCGACGACCGATCGGGCCGCGGCGACCGTGACGACGCCCGCTCCGCACCGCGCCGCGGCGCGCGCCGCGAGGAGCGGCGCGCCAGGGTATCTCTCCGATCCGCCGACGACGAGAACGCGGCCGCGAGTCTCCTTGCTCGCGTCCGGCGCGAGCGGACGGAGCGCGTCGCGCACCGCGACGGCATCCAGCACGCTGAGCTTGGTCAGCGCAGCCCCACGGCGACGGCGACGGCAAGGTCCTTGATGTGCGAGATGCTGACCGACAGCGGCTCGCGGAGGCCCATCGACCGCGCGCGCTGCTCGGCGCGGCCGTGCAGCGTCACCGTCGGCTGCCCAAATGGGGTGCGGCGGATCTCTATCTCTCTCCACCCCACGCCGCGTACGCCGAGGCCGAGCACCTTCGACACGGCCTCCTTCGCAGCCCAGCGGCCGGCGAGATGGAGGACGTTGTGGCGGCAGTAGCGCTGCTCCCACTCGGTGTACACGCGCTTCAGGAACCGCGCGTCATGGCGTTCCAGAACGCCGCGGATGCGCGCGGTCTCGATGATGTCGATTCCCACCTCGGTGGGAATCGACATGTGCTTCTGATCCCTACTCACTTCGCTGCCTTCGGCTGCTTTGCTCGTAGGGGCCCATCAGAAGGGCTTCGTCACCATGAGGACGACGATGATCAGCACGCTCACGATGTCGGGAGCGTAACGCCGCACCATCGCGTCACGCTGCAGGAATGGGCGGAGCCTCTCGGTGATGACGCCGGCCGCCGCGGATTCTTCGAGCGCCTGGCCCCACCGCCGATCGTGGCCGAGCGTCAGCGGCGTCGTCACGATGGCGATCGCCATCATCACCACCGCGATGAAGATCCACCACGGCCCGCCGGTGAACGGCCCGAAGAGCGAGTAGCCGCCGGCGAACGCCGCGACGATCCCGGTGATGAGGACCGCGAAGATGCCCGGCGCGATCATCCGCTCCTCGAGGCGTCCGCTCACGTCCGCGATCGCCTTCAGCACGCGCACGTCCGGCGCGCGGCGCGCGGCCGCGAGGACGGTCGGCCGCGCGAGCAGGCCGGCCATGAGCCAGATGACGCTCAGCACGTGGAGCAGCTTCCAGACGACGAACCAGCTCACTCGACGGTCACGGCCTTCGCGAGGTTGCGCGGCTGGTCCACGTCGTTCCCGCGCTTGTCGGCGATGTGATAGGCGAGGAGCTGCAGGGGCACGACCGCGAGTGCTGGGGACAACAGTTCGTTCGTCGCGGGGATGCGGATGACCTCATCGGCGTGCTGCCCGATCTCCTCGTCGCCGTCGGTCGCGAGCGCGATGACGATGCCCGCGCGAGCGCGGACCTCCTGGATGTTCGAGAGCATCTTCTTGTACACGGAGTCCTGCAGCGCGATCGCGACGACGGGGAGCGTCTTGTCGATGAGCGCGTTCGTGCCGTGCTTCATCTCGCCGGCGGCCGCGCCTTCGGCGTGGATGTACGAGAGCTCCTTCAGCTTCAGCGCGCCTTCGAGCGCCGTCGGGTAATTCACCCCGCGTCCGAGGTGGAGGAAGTTCGGGGCCTGGAAGTAGCGGTGCGCGAGCGCCTTCATCTTCGGCTCCTCGCGCAGCACCGCGTCCATGAGCGTCGGCAGGTGGAACGCCTCGGCCAGGAGCTTCGCCGCGAGGTCCTTCGCGATCGTCCCGCGCCGCTGCGCGAGGTAGATGGCGAAGAGATAGAGGTCAACGACCATCGCGGTGTAGGCCTTCGTCGACGCGACGCTGATCTCCGGCCCGGTGTGCAGGTAGATGACGTCGTCCGAGATGCGGGTCGCCTCGCTCCCGACCACGTTCACGACCGTGAGGAGGCGGGCGCCGCGCTCCTTCGCCGCGTGCATCGCGGCGAGGGTGTCGGCCGTCTCGCCGGACTGCGTGACGGCGATCGCGAGCTGACCCTTCGAGACGACCGGGTCGCGGTAGCGGTACTCCGACGCGATCTCGACGTCGCACGGGATCCGCGCGAGCCGCTCGATGAGGTACTTGCCGATCATCGCGGCGTGCGACGCCGTGCCGCAGGCGACGAACGAGATGCGCGGCAGCGCCTTCACGAACTCGTCGGTCATCTTCAGGTCCTCGTCGAAGAGGACGCGGCCGGTCGCGCGATCGACGCGGCCGAGGAGCGTGTCGGAGATCGCGCGCGGCTGCTCGAAGATCTCCTTGAGCATGAAGTGCTTGTACCCGGACTTCGCCGCGCTGGTCGCGTCGAGGTCGATCGTCTTCGCGGGACGGTCCACGCTCTTCCCGTCGGCGATCTGCCGGAAGCGGACGCCGTCGGCGGTCACGATCGCGAGATCCCCTGCCTCGAGGAAGGACATCTGCCGGGTGTGCTCGAGGAGCGCGGTCATGTCCGAGGCGACGAAGTTCTCCTTCTTGCCGTGGCCGACGATCACGCCGCCGGCGTTGCTGATGCGCGCGGCGACGATCGTCCCGGGGTGCGTCGTGGAGATGAACACGAGCGCGGCGGCGCCCTCGAGTCGCGGGAGCACCGCGAGGGCGGCGTCCTCGAGCGAACGGCCCGTCTTGAGCTCGTCCTCGAGGAGATGCACGACGACCTCGGTGTCGGTCTCCGACGTGAAAGTGTGACCCGCAGCGACGAGCGGCGTCTTCAGCTCCTGGAAGTTCTCGATGATCCCGTTGTGGATCACCGCGGTCGCGGAACGGCAGTCGACGTGTGGATGCGCGTTCTGCTCGGTGGGCCGCCCGTGCGTCGCCCACCGCGTGTGACCGATGCCGGTCTTCCCTTGTGAGGGATGCGACGCGACGACGGCGGCGAGGTTGTCGAGCTTCCCTTCCGCGCGCATCACGTCGAGCGTCCCGTTCATCTGGAGCGCGACGCCGGCCGAGTCGTAGCCGCGGTACTCCAGGCGCCGCAGGCCGCCCATGAGGAGCGGCAGCGCCGTGCGCGGACCGACGTAACCAACGATCCCGCACATCAGGCGAGCGTCCTTTTCGCGAGCATCACACCAGCACCTTCTTCGCGATCTCCTCGAGGCGCTCCGCCGTGCTCGACGCGAGCTTCTCGTCGCGCGCCTCGACCGTGATCCGGAGCACCGGCTCGGTGCCAGATGGGCGGACAAGTACGCGTCCGACGTTCGCCAGCGCGGCCGTCGCCGCGCGCACGGCGTCGGCGAACGCCGGGAT
>JBIOUD010000160.1:0-21050 GCA_044866725.1 Candidatus Limnocylindria bacterium
TATCCGAAGGAGATCGCGACCGAGGTCGGGATCATGGAGCAGGAGCGCAACGTCTTCACCGACGAGGGCCTCACGACGACGATCCCTGGCTACATGAAGGAGGTCCTGGCGGAGATCTCGCAGCTCGCGCGCCGCTCGCCGGAGATCTCGCAGCGGTCGGGCGTCTCGGTGCGCGTGTCCGTCGCGAACTACGAGAATCTCGTGTCGAGCGCGCTCAAGCGCGCGCTGCGAAACGGTGAGACCGCCATCGTGCCTCGCATCAGCGACCTCCCCGCGGTCGTCGCGTCGACGGCCGGCAAGATCGAGCTTGAGTCCGTTGGCGACGTCACCGAGGAGCGCGTCATCGAGCGCCTCGCGCAGCGCGCCGTGCTCAACGTATTCAACCGAACGTTCTCGCTCGGCGAGTTCGACTCGCTGCTCGCTGCGTTCCAGCGCGGCGCGACGATGCACGTCTCGTCGACGCTCGCGTCGGGCGAGTACGTGAAGCAGGCGCTGCAGATCCCGGGCATGAAGGGCGCCGTCGCCAAGCTCGGCGCCGCGGGTAACCCGTCGACGGTCGCGGCGGCGGTCGAGTTCGTTCTCGAAGGCCTGCACCTCAACAGGAAGCTCAACAAGGAGCGTGGCGAGTCGCGCTCCACCTTCCGGGCGTGAGCGAGACCCCGCACCTCGACGACTTCCGGCGCGACATCCGCTACTCGCGCTGGGACGGCACGCAGCGGCTCGACGCGCTCGAGGCGGAGGAGCTGCTCTCGGCGATGAGCGACGAGCTCCTCTCCGGCGGCGACCTCGAGGACGCGCTCGCGCGCCTCTCGCGCTGGGGCATCCCTGGGCGCATGGACGGGATGAAGGATCTCCTCGAGCGGCTGCGCTCCGCGAAAGCCCGCCGCGCGCAGCGGCACGATCTGTCCACAGCATTCGACAACCTCAAGCAGAAGCTCGAAGAGGTGAAGCGCCTCGAGCGCGAGGGGCTCGAGCGCCGGCGAAGCGCGGAAGCGCCGAACGAGCAGCTGAAGCAGGCGATGGAGAAGCTCGCGCAGGAGCGCCTCTCGCAGCTCGACCAGCTTCCCGAGGACTTCGGCCGCGCGGTGCGCGCGCTGAAAGACTACGAGTTTGTCGAGCCGAAGGCCGCCGAGAAGTACCAGGAGCTCATGAACGAGCTGCAGCAGCAGGTGCTCGGCTCGTACTTCAAGAACATGCGCGAGTCGCTGCAGAACCTCACGCCCGAGCAGCTCGAGCGGACGCGCCAGATGATCCGCGACCTCAACCGCGCGCTGAAGGAGCGCATGGAGGGCGGCGAGCCCGACTTCGAGGCGTTCCAGCGGCAGTATCCGGAGCTCGCCGGCGGGGCGAAGGACTGGGACGACCTCCTGCGCCAGCTCGGTCAGGGCATGGCCGCGATGCGCTCGCTCTGGAACAGCATGTCGTCGGACATGCGCTCGCAGCTCGAGGAGCTGCTCGGCGCGGCGTTCGCCGATCCCGGGTTGCAGTCGGCGATGAACGAGCTCGCCGACACGCTGTCGCAGCTCGTGCCGACCGACGGCTACGAACACGGGATGCAGGGCGACCAGCCACTCACGCTCGCTGAGGCGCTCGGGCTCATGGACGAGATGAACCAGCTCTCCGACATGGAGGACGTCGTGCGCAGCGCGCGGTCCTCCGACGATCTCGATCCGCTCGACGCCGACCAGGTCGAACGCCTCGCGGGTCCGGGCGCGCGTCAGGCGCTCGAGCAGCTCCAGAAGATGATCCAGCTCCTCGAGGAGGCCGGCCTCATCCGGAAGGATGGCGAGCGCTATCAGCTCACGCCGCGCGGGATCCGCAAGATCGGGCAGCGCTCGCTCGAGGAGATCTTCGCGACGCTCAAGCGCGATGCGTTCGGCAGCCACCGCTCGCGAACACGCGGGCGCGGCGGCGACCCGACGGACGAGCTCAAAACGTACGAGTTCGGCGACCCGTTCCTGCTCGACCTCCCGGCGACCGTGCGAAACGCGGTGTTCCGCGACGGCGCGAAGGTGCCGGTGAAGCTCACCGCTGCCGACTTCGACGTGTACCGCACCGAGCTCATGACGCAGTCGGCGACGGCGATCCTCGTCGACGTGTCGCGCTCGATGCTCTTCCGCGGCTGCTTCCTCGCCGCGAAGAAGGTCACGCTCGCCCTCGACTCGCTCATCCGCACGACGTTCCCGAAGGACGACCTCTACATCGTGGGCTTCTCGGCGCTCGCGCAGGAGCTGAAGCCGGCGGACCTCCCGGGCCTCACGTGGAACGAGTACATCTACGGCACGAACATGCAGCACGCGTTCTCGACCGCGCGGACGCTGCTCTCCCGCTCACGCGGGAAGAACAAGCAGATCATCCTCATCACCGACGGCGAGCCGACCGCCCACTTCGAGGTGGGCGACCCGGAGCCGCGCTTCAACTACCCGCCGACGCGGCGGACGTTCGAGGAGACGCTGCGCGAGGTCGTCCGCTGCACGCGCGAGCAGATCACGATCAACACGTTCATGCTCGCGCGCGGCCACTACCTCGTCGACTTCGTGAATCAGATGTCGAAGATCAACACCGGCCGCGCGTTCTACGTCGAGCCGGAGCGGCTCGGCGAGTACGTGCTCGTCGACTACGTGTCACACAAGCGGAGGCGCGTCGCCTAGCAGCGGCTCGGCCCTCGCGCCTACATGCACAACTTCATGGGATCGCTGCGTGGCCACCATTCGGCGTCACGCGGGCTCACGACGTAGATCCCACCCTGATCAGATGGGCTCACGAACACCTCGATGTCGCCGTGACGGAAACCGGTCGAGCGCGCGTCCGCTGGCAGAGAGACTCCGCGCCGCAGCGCGTCACGAAGACGTGCGTCGATCGCGCCACGCGGATCGCGAATGAACTGGCGTGCCAGGTCGGCCGTCGTCGCCGTCGTCGGCGGGGGCCAGCCGACGAACATCACAGCTGCGGAGCCCCAGCCGCAGTGGTCGGGGCCGGCGATCGAAGCGATCTCGAACTGGCTCGCCACGCGTCCGTCGATGGTCCACGCATAGCCCGGGTGTGGAGGTGGCTTGTCGAACGCCGACGCGACTGACGAGATCGGTGAGGCGGATCGCGAGCCGAACAGGTCAAACCGCCAGGTGATCAGCAAGGTCGCGATCAGCGCGAGAGCGACCGCGAGCTTGACGCGATTCGTCAGCGTAGGGGCAGTCGCGTGTCGGATCCGTCCTCGCGGCGCAGCCTGCCGAGCCGTCCGCCGGTGATCACGATGGCCGTGCCCGCGCACACGAAGGCGCCGATGATCGGCCAGTAGATGATGCCGAGCGACGCGCCGAGGAACCCGAAGACCGCGCCGAAACGGTCGCCCGCCGGCGTCGTGAAGCCGAACAGGTTCCCGGTCTGTGCACACCACGACGTGATCGCGCCGACGAACCCGCTGAACGCCCCGAGCAGCGCGGCCCAGCCGACGCCGATGCCGCTGCGGATCACGTCGAGCTCGCTGTCGCTCAGGAGCGCGCGCGTGAGCGCGATCCACGCGGCGATCGAGACGGCCCCGCCGAGCCACCCAAGGATCGGGATCTGCTCGAAGAACGTGATCGCGACGAAGGCCGCGGCTGCGAGGGTGAGATAGAGGAGCGCGCGGATCATGCGCGCTCTCGCAACGGAAGCGTCATGTGCTCGCTATCGTAAGCCGCGATGGCCGACCTCAAGCAACGTGTCGCGCAGCACATTGACGCGATGCGCCCGTACCTCGAGCGAAGCGGCGGTCGGCTCGAGCTCGTCGACGTCGAGGACGGCATCGCGCACGTGAAGGTGTGGCTCACGCGGCCCGGCCCCTCGCGCCTCGTCGTCTCGTTGCAGCTGAAGAGCGGGATCGAGCGCGCGCTGCGCAACGACATCCCCGAGCTGCGCGGCGTCGAGGCCATCAACCTGCCGCCCTACTCGGAGCTCGGCTGGGACCAGTCCGACTTCACAGCCGTCGACATGCCGATCGCGGCCGACGGCGGGACGACGAACAAAACCTAGCGGAGCAGGGCCGGCGCGAGGGTTCGCCACTCCTGCGACGGCGGCTTGACCGCGGGGTCGACGCGGATCACCTGAACGCCGACGTGATCGGCGCCGCGGGCAAGGTGGTCCTCCACGCGCTTCTTGATCGCCGGCGCGTCGCCCCACACGACGATGGCGTCGACCAGCGCGTCGCTTCCGCCGTTCGCGATGTCCGCGTCGGACCAGCCCATGCGGCGGAGGTTGTTCGCGTAGTTGTCGAGCTCGAGGTAGCGCTTCATGTGCCGGCGCGCGGTCGCGCGGCCGGTCGTCGAGTCGGTGGCGAGGACCGCGGCCTGCTCGACCGCGAGCAGCGGTCCGTTGCCGAGCTCCTTGCGCGCCATCGTCGTGTGCTCGACCGGGACGAAATACGGATGCGCGCCGAGCGAGCGCTCCGCGGAGAGCTGCAGCATCTTTGGCCCGAGCGCCGCGAGCACGCGCGGTGTGGCGACCGCGGGGCCGACGTACGGCGCCTTATCCATCGCGTCGACGTACTCGCGCATGTGCTGGACCGGCTTCGTCCAGTCGGTCATCGAGCGCAGCTTCACGACTGGCGCGTGGCTCACGCCGAGGCCGAGGAGGAAGCGATCGGGATACGCGTCGACGAGCGCGCGCTGCCCGTTCGCCATCGCGACGGGGTCGCGCGCCCAGATGTTCGCGATACCGGTCGCGACGACGATCGTCTTCGTCGCGCTCAGGAGGAGGCTGGCGTGCGCGAAGACCTCCTTGCTGCCGAGCGACTCGGGGATCCAGAGCGAGGGGACGCCGACCGACTCGAGGTCCCGCGCGTACGCGCGCGCGTCGTCCGCGGAGAGGCGCTCGACGTCGAAGCTCCACGCGCCGACGCGGCCGAGCCGCCTTGCCCAGAGGCGCGCGTCGTCGGTCATCGGTGTGTGCCGCGGTGCGGGGTCATCGTGAGAAGCGTATCTGCGGAGCGATCGTGGCGACGTCGACGGTGCTCATCGCAACCTTGCCGAGGGAGGCGAGGCGCTCGCGCGCTTTCGATGCGTCGGCGATGAGTCGCGCCACGTCGACCGTCTGGCATGTCGGGGCGAACGCCCGGAGTCGCTCGATGCCTTCGTCGAGGAGCACCGTCGCGCCATGGTGATTGCCGTTGCGCCAGTGGTGGAAGCCGACGCCGATCTGGAGGATGCCGTGGTACAGCCCCCGGTCCGGAGTGCGGGTGTCGCGCCAGAGCAGCTCGAGCGTCTCGTGTTGCTCGAAGAACTCCCCCGCGTTGAACTGCGCGATGCCCTCGAGGAGCTCGGGAGGAGGCGGCTGATCGCACCGGGCGCGCACCGGCTCGTCGACGGCGCCGCCGGGCACGCGCTTCGGCGGGCGGGCGGCCTTCCGGTCGCGGCTACTCGGCTCCGTGTTTCGACCCGACGACGTTGCGGTAGCGGAGCTCGTCCTCGATGAACTCGCGGACGACGGGGTTGTCGAACGATCCGGCGAGCTCCTCGGGCGTCTTTGCGAATGCGACTCTGACGCCCTCGTGGAGGTCCCGCGCGGCCACGAGATAGCCCTTGGGGATGCGGTAGATGCGCGTGTACTGGAGGTGCCACACGGGGCCTGTTTGGCCGAGCTTCTCGCCGACGAACGTGATCGCATCGTCGCTTTCGGACACGACCTCGGTGTGCTTGCCGATCTCGCGCTTCGCGGTGTCGCGCTCGTCCTTGGACGCGTCGAATGGCAGAGGGAACTCGGCGGTCTCGCTCATCGGCGAGAGCGATGATAGCCTTGGATTCATCCACCGCGTTTGTTGGGAGGGTCCGACTCGATGGCCTACGTGATCACCGAGCCGTGCGTGAATCTGAAAGATGCATCGTGCGTAGATGTCTGTCCTGTGGACTGTATCTATACAACCGACGCGGACAACATGTACTTCATCCATCCGGATGAGTGCATTGACTGCGGCGCATGTGAGTCGGTGTGCCCCGTAAGTGCGATCTTCCCTGAGGACGCCGTTCCCGACAAGTGGAAGAACTACATCGAGATGAACAAGGTCTACTTCAACAAGTAGAGGGTCGCGGACTCGGATAGTGATCGGCAGTCGTCATCGGACGCCAGTTTCCTTTTCTGATCGCGTCGTGCCTTCGCTTGTTCCCGCGCACACACGAGGCACTGATGGCTATCTCGTGGCGGCTCATCCTTGCCGCGCGAAACGTATGGACGCAGGCGACTGGTCGCGTACTCGTGGCCGCGGATGCAGTGCGTCTTTCGGTTCCCCCAAGCGGGATTACCGCGCGGCAACTCGGGTTGCGCAGTGAGAATCTCCAACACGAGGTCGACATCCGAACGTTTCGTCGAGCCGAGCCACGGCCGAATCTTCGCGATAACTGTTTCGACGTCGCGGGCCGCAGACGCCTTTAGGCGGTAGACGTCCATGGTGGCGCCCTTCTGCGCATACGGACCGTAGATCCGCCCGACGCCGACGAGCAGCTGAAACCGCGTGAGGACTTCCGGAGTCTCACGAGCGCTTGACTGACCGACGCCGACTTCGGGTGACAAGTAACCCTCGTGTGACCGGTGCGCCCACATCGATGCCCAACCCTCGCCATCGAACAAGCCCGCGCACCAGGCAAGCCACTCGTCAGACCCGCGTGGTGCTCGAGAGCGCGCCGGTTGCCGACCGAGCGCATCTCCGAACTCGTCCAGCTTGATCTGTCCGAGCCACGGCAGGAGCAAGTGATGAACGAGCTCGACATCGTGGAGGCTCGAGACGAGCCAGCGATACAGATCCTTGCGTCCCTCCTCCTTGTATGGACCTCCAATACGCCCCAGACCTCCGAGGGCGCGCTGAAAGCGGAGGAGCACCTCGGGTACGCCGCCAGGGTCTGCCTGATTGATCCGCGCCATAGGTCTTCGTTTGTCACCGCGGCCCATGCGCGACGAGGCGGCCCATCCCTCGCCGTCGAAGAATCCCGCGGCCCACGCGAGCTCGTATCGATCCACGGCGCAACGACATCACGAGACGCGCGTGCTGAGAAGGCCACATCCGTCACACGTTCGTGCGACAACACGTCACACGTTCGTGCGACGACTCAGTCTTCGATGATCTTGCGGCCCGCGAAGCCCGTCTCGAGGTCGTGCCAGAACGCGATGCGGTCGCCTTCGCCGAGCTTCCAGCACAGGTAGACCTCGCGGCCGCGTCGCTGCGTCCGGAAGTCGATGAGGCCGATGTTCGGATCCTTCACCTCGACGCCGAGCTCGGCGATCTCGCGGAGCAGCGCCTCGATCTCGCGGGCGACTGGATCTGTCGCGCGACGCTGGTACGCGGCCGCGCGGCGCTGGAGATCCTCGAGGAGCGGGCGCACGGTCGGCAGGAGGGCCTCGGCCTGAGTGCGCGTGAAGGTCGGCATATGCTCACGCCCGAGTATCCGACAGGGAGGGTCTGATGGCGACGTACGTCCTTCTCACGAAGGTGAGCGCGGCCGGTGTGAAGACGATCCAATCGAACCCGCGGCGCATCAAAGAGGTCAACAAGGAGATCGAGTCGCTCGGCGCCCGCGTCGTCGCGCAGTACGCGACGCTCGGCCGTTACGACTTCGTCAACATCGTCGAAGCCAAGGACGCCGAATCCATCGCGCGCATCAGCGTCGCCCTCGGCGCTCGCGGAACGGTCGCCATCGAAACGCTCACGGCGATACCGGTCGAGACGTTCGTGCGGGCGGTCGGACGCAAGGGCAAGACATAGCGCGGCGCGGCCGCCGAGGGGAGGCGGCCACGCGCGCGCGGGACGGGGTTCGCTCTAAGCGCCGATGCGCTGCGTGATCGTCGCCAGCTCCAGGGACTCGATCGGCTCCTCGACCTTCTCCTCGGGCAGCCGCCAGTTGCGCACGAGCGCGACGAAGCCGGCGACCGCGAGGATCGCGGGGAAGAGCACCTCCTGCATCGACATGAAGAGATCGGGCCGACCAAGCACGACGGCGACCGCCATGAAGCAGAGCCCTTCGATCTCGTCGACCAGAAGGAGGAAGAGCAGGGCGGCGGATGCCGCTGAGCGCTTCCGGAGCAGACCGCCGATGAACATCAATCCCACCGGGGGATAAGGTCGACGATTTTCGCGGTCGGTTCCATAGGGCATTCGGCGGCCTCCCCTGACTCGGTGGTCCCGCGTGGTAGGAGTGCGAGTACTCCCCCGTATGAGGGAGCGCGCGACTCAGGCCGCTGCGACCGCGCGCGTGAGGTCTTCGGCGGTGCGCACCGGCGCGTCCGCGGGGATCTCGCGATCCTCGGCCGGGGCCAGGCTGCCCCACTCCACCGCGCGACCGAGCCTCGCCGCGAGCGAATCCGCGACACGTGAAGCGACGTCCGTCACCAGCGCGTCAACGCCAAGCCGCTCGAGCGACGCGACCTCGTGCATGAAGCCACACGGCACCATCCGCGCGAACGCATCCAGATCGGTCGACACGTTCAGCGCGAAGCCGTGCGTCGAAACACCGCGCGACACCCTCACTCCGATCGCGGCGATCTTCGCGGGCCGCAGGTCGGGGAGGTCGACCCACACGCCGGTCTTGCCGCGCTCGGCCCGCGCGGCAACGCCGTACGACGCGAGGACATCGATGAGCGCCTCCTCGAGACCGCGGACGTAGCGCACGAGGTCGGGACGATCGCCGAGGCGCACGACCGGATAGCCGACGAGCTGTCCCGGGCCGTGATACGTGATGTCGCCACCGCGATCGACGCGATACACCGACGCACCGGCGGCTCGCAGCTCGCCGAGATCCGCGAGGAGGTGGTCCATCGTGCCGCGTCGCCCGATCGTGTAGACGGGCTCGTGCTCGAGGAGGAGCAGCCGCTCGTCGTCGCCGTCGCGCACGCGCGTCGCGACCGCCTCCTGCAGGCGCCAGCCTTCGAGGTACGGCACGCGACCCAGCCAAGACGCGCGCAGCGCGCTTGTCACGCGATCGCCTTCGCGCGGCTCACGCGGTCGCCTCGGCGCCCGGCGAGACGTGCCGCTCGGCGTGATACGAGGAGCGCACGAGCGGCCCGGACTCGACGTGGCGGAAGCCCATGGTCATCCCCTCGTCGCGCAGACCGCGGAACTCCTCGGGCGTCCAGTAGCGCTCGATCGGAAGGTGCATCGGCGATGGCCGCAGGTACTGGCCGATCGTGAGGACGTCGGTGCCCTGCGATGCGATGTCGCGCATCGTCGCGACGACTTCGTCCCGTGTCTCGCCGAGCCCGAGCATGATCCCCGTCTTGCAGACGATCTCGTCGGACGCGGCGGCGATGCGCTGCAGCACACCGAGCGATCGCTCGTAGCGCGCCTGCGGGCGCACGCGCGAGTAGAGGCGCGGCACGGTCTCGACGTTGTGGCTCAGCACCTCGGGCCTCGCGTCGAGCACGAGATCGAGCGCCTCCGGTCGTCCGAGGAAGTCCGGGATGAGCACTTCGACCGTGGTCCCGGGGGACTGCCGGCGGATCTCGCGGATCGTGTCCGCGAAGATCGTCGCGCCGCCGTCGGGTAGCTCGTCGCGGTTCACGCTCGTCACGACCGCGTGCCCGAGCGCCATCCTCGCCACGGCTTCGCCGACGCGGGCGGGCTCTTCGGCGTCGACGACGCCGGGACGCCCTGTCTTCACCGCGCAGAAGCCGCATGACCGCGTGCAGGTGTCGCCGAGGATCATGAACGTCGCGGTGCCGGCGCCCCAGCACTCGGCCATGTTCGGGCAGTGCGCCTCCTCGCAGACCGTGTGCAGCTCTTTGCTGCGCATGAGGCGCCGAAGGTTCTCGTAGGTCGGTCCGGTGGGCAGCCGCACCTTGAGCCACTCGGGGCGTGAGCGATCGATCGG
Source organism: Candidatus Limnocylindria bacterium (assembly GCA_044866725.1). Lineage (GTDB taxonomy): Bacteria > Chloroflexota > Limnocylindria > P2-11E > P2-11E > CF-39. The sequence continues at coordinate 9,825 of JBIOUD010000160.1, forward strand.
CACGACCTCGTTCGCATGCCCGCGGCCGCGCGATCGCGGTCGCGCGGTCTCGCCCGGGACCTCGAAGACGATCGGTGCGAGCTCAGCCATCGGCGTCCCGCGCGGAGCGGTCGATGTGTCGCATCAGTACACGGTCACCGACGGGCCGACGTCCTGCAGCCAGTTGCGCACCGCGGTGAGGAATCGCGCCGCTGTCGAGCCGTCGATCACGCGGTGGTCAAAGCCGATGACGATGTTCATGATCTGGCGTATCGCGATCGTGTCGTCTTGCGTGACGGTGAGCTGCTTCGTGATCGACTCGGACGACATGATCGCCGCCTGACCCGGCGGGACGATCGGGCTCGACACGATCGTGCCGAGCGGACCGGTGTTGTTCAGCGTGAACGTGCCGCCGGTGAGGTCGTCGAGCGTGAGCCGCTTCGCCTTCGCGCGGTCGACGACGTCGCGGATCGCGCGCATGAGCCCGGCGAGGCTCCGGCCGTCGGCGTCCTTGATCACCGGGACGATGAGACCGTCCTCCCCGAGGGCCACCGCGTACCCGAGATTGATCTCGCGGTGGATGACGAGGCCCTGGTCGCTCCAGGAGGCGTTCGCCTGCGGGACCGCGCGGAGCGCCTCGATGACCGCCTTCGCGATGAACGCGGCCGGCGAGAGATCGAACCCCTCGCGTGCCATGAAGTCGTTCTTCACCTTGTCGCGATACTTCATGAGCTCCGTCACATCGACGGGCATGACCGCGTGCGCGTGCGGCGCGCTCCACGCCTGGACCATGTTGTTCGCGATGGCGCGGCGCATCTGCGTGAGCGGGACGAGCGTGTCGCCCGCGAGGCTCGGCACGGGCGCGGGTCGCGCCTGCTGCGGCGCAGCCTGCGCGGGGATGACCTGCGACGCGGCGGCCTGCTGCTGCGGCGTCGGTCGCGCCTGCTGCGGCGCGGCTTGTCCCGCGGGCTGCGCGGCCTGCGGCTGCGCCCCACGCTGCGCGATGAAATCTTCGACGTCCTTGCGCGAGACGCGACCGCCGAGACCCGTGCCGTCGATCTCGGAGATGTCGATGCCGTTGTCCGACGCGAGCTTGCGTACCGCCGGTGTCGCGCGCACGTCGGAGAGATCGGCGCGCGCGGTCTGGCCGTTGCCGCCGGCTGGGCGGGACGGTGCGGCGGCACTCGCGTACGCCGGCTGCGCGGTGGCGGGCGCCGTGCGCTGCGGCGACGCCGGCGCTGACGGTGCGGCAGGCCGCGGACCGCTCTGCTGCTGCTGGGAAGCTGGACGCGGGCCCGGAGCCTCGCTCGCGGCGCTCGTGGTGGCCTGGCCCGACGCGGGCTGCGGCTGCGCCTGCTGCGGCGCGCCCGCGGCCGGTGACGCGGCGGCTGTCGAGTCCTCAGCGGTGTCGAAGACGGCGAGTAGCGCTCCGATCGGGACGGTCTGCCCCTCTTCGACCTTCACCTCGCGGAGCGTGCCGGCGACCGGCGACGGGATCTCCGTGTTGACCTTGTCGGTCTGGACCTCGACGAGCAGGTCGTACTTGTTGACCTTGTCGCCGGGCTTCTTCAGCCACTTTCCGATCGTCCCCTCGGTGACGGACTCGCCGAGCTTGGGCATCTTCAATTCGAACATCGCAACCCCCTAATACGCCGCGAGCTCGCGCATCTTCGTCGCGATCTTTTGAGGATCCGGCATGAACCAGTCCTCCTGCGGCTTGTTGTACGGCATCGCTGGCACTTCAGGGCCCCCGATGCGCATCACCGGCGCGTCGAGGCTGTCGAAGGCTTCCTCGGCGATGAGCGCGGCAATCTCCGCGCCGGCGCCGAAGAGCCGATTGTCCTCATAGACGATCAAACACTTCCCGGTCTTCCGTGCTTCCCGGAGGATCGTGGCGGCGTCGAGCGGGCGCAGGCTCCGGACATCTACGACGTTCACGGACACGCCGCCCTTCGCCAGGTCGTCCGCGGCGCGCAGGCAGTGATGGAGCATCAGCCCGTACGCGAAGACCGTGATGTCGGTCCCCTCGCGCTTCACATCCGCCGGACCGAGCGGGATCGTGAATTCGGGATCGTCGGGCACGTCGCCCTTCACCGCGCGGTACGTCGCCTTGTGCTCGAGGAAGATGACCGGGTCGGGATCTCGAAGCGCCGCCCTGAGCATGCCGGTGATGTCGCGCGGCGTGCTCGGCACGACGACCTTGAGCCCCGGGACATGCGCGTAGAACGCCTCGACCGACTGCGAGTGGTAGAGCGCGCCGTGGATGCCGCCGCCCCAGGGCATGCGGATGACCATCGGCACGCCGTAGCCGCCGTTGCTGCGATAGCGGATGCGTGCCGCCTCGTCGACGATCTGCTCGAAGGCCGGCGCGCTGAAGTCGGCGAACTGCATCTCGGCGACCGGCCGCAGGCCACCGAGCGCCGCACCGATCGCGACGCCGACGATCGCGGACTCCGCGACCGGCGTGTCGATGATGCGGTCGCGGCCGAACTCCTCGATGAATCCGTCGGACACGCGGAACACCCCGCCGCGCACGCCGACGTCCTCCCCGAGGAGGATGTAGCGCTCGTCACGCCGGAACTCGGCAAGGAGCGTGTCGCGCACCGCCTGGACATTCGACTTCTCGGTCATTCGTCACCGAGGAGCGGCGGGAAGGACTCCGGGTCGCGCTCGCGCGCGATCGCGTACGCCGCCGCGAAGACGTCCTCGCGACTGGGCTTCGTGAAGTGGTCGGCGTCGTTCCCGACGGGAGTGCGCGACGACACCGCGGTGAGCGTGCGCGCCGGCACCTCGAGGTGGTCGATGGCGCGCTGCGTGTCGACGACCTGCTGGAGGATGTACGCCGATCCCCCGCCGGGAACGTCCTCGTCGACGACGAGGAGCGCGCCGGTCCGCGCGACGCTCTTCGCGATGAGCGCGCCGGTGTCGAACGGCAGCAGCGTGCGCACGTCGATGACCTCGACCTCGATGCCGATCTTCGCGAGCTCCTCCGCCGCCTCGACCGCGATCCGGCAGAGCGCGCCGTACGTGACGAGCGTCATGTCGCGGCCGGCGCGGATCGTCTCGGGCACGCCGAGCGGGAGTGTGAAGTCCCCGACATTCGCGGGAAGGCGCTCCTTGATGCGGTAGCCGGAGAGGACCTCGATGACGAGCGCCGGGTCGTCGCCGCGCAGCAGGGTGTTGTAGAACCCTGCCGCCTGCGTCATGTCGCGCGGCACCGCGAGGTGCACGCCGCGAAGACCGCCGAGAAGAAGCTGCATCGGCGAGCCGGTGTGCCAGATCCCCTGAAGGCGGTGGCCCTTCGTCCGGATGATCACGGGAGCGATCTGGCCGCCGGCGGTGCGGTGGCGCATGGTCGCGAGGTCGTCGGACGCGATCTCGAGCGCGTAGAGGAAGTAGTCCACGTACTGGATGTCCACGACCGGCCGCAGTCCACGCATCGCGACGCCGATGCCTTGACCGAGGATCGTCGCCTCGCGAATGCCCGTGTCGACGACGCGATCCTTCCCGTACTTCGCCTGGAGACCCTCGTACACCAGGTTCACGTCACCGAGCACACCGACGTCCTCGCCGAGGATGACGACGCGTGGATCGCGCGCGAGGTGTGCGTCGAAGCACTTCTGAAGCACGACGCGGCCGTCCACGGACTCGCTCGCCGGCGCGTAGCGCGGCTCGCTGGGCGTCGCGCGCAGCGGCGAGCGATCTGACGATGACAGGAGATCGCTCGTGTACCGCTTGAGGTTCGCGTCGCGGTACCGCTTGGCGTAGGCGACGAGCGCATCGCGCGCCGTTCCGTCGTGCCCGCGCGTCGCGACGAGCGTCGCAAAGACCGCGGTGTCGATCGCCTTCCGACTCGGTTCGCTTTCGGCCCGCAGCTCCGCGGCCGGCGACTGATCGACGCCAGCCTCCTGCGCGGCGGCGGCGATGAGCACGACGGCCTCGTCTCGCTCGCGTCGGATCGGCGCGAGGAATGTCTCGTACGAGCGCTCGCGCACGCCCTCGACCTCCGACCGCTCGCGCTTCTCGAACTCGTCGAGCGTCGCGGCGTCCACGATCTCCTCGGAGATCATCCAGTCACGCATCTTGCGGATCGGGTCGCCCTCGACCTCGTAGCGCAGACGCTCGGCGCTCTTGTAGCGCTCGTGGCTGCCGCTCGTGGAGTGCCCCTGCGGCTGCGTGACCTCGATGACGTGAACGAGCGCCGGCACGTGTTCGCGCCTTGCGATCTCGGTGACTTCGGCGAAGGTGTCGATGAGGCCGAGGTAGTCCCAGCCCTTCGCGACGCGGATCTCGAGACCCGGTCCGCCATCGCGCTGCATCCCGGCGAGCGCCTTGCTGATGCTGCTCTTCGTCGTCTGGAGCTCGTTGGGGACCGAGATGCCGTAGCCGTCATCCCACACCGCGACGACGAGGGGTATCTGCAGCACGCCGGCCGCGTTCACGGATTCCCAGAAGAGGCCTTCACTCGTGCCGGCGTTGCCGGAGGTCGCGAAGCAGACTTCGTCGCCGTTGCGCGAAAAGCCCCGCGACGCGTCCTTCAACCCGGGGTTGACGCGGTAGAGCTTCGAGGCCCACGCGAGACCGACCGAGCGCGGCATCTGCGCCCCGACGGGCGAGAGATCCGACGCGATCTGCCCCGTCACGAGCAGGTCGCGCCAGCGCCCCTGCGCGTCGATCGTGCGCGTGGCGTAGTGGTTCGACATCTGCCGGCCGCCGGAGTGCGGTTCGCGCTCGACATCGGCGTCCGCGTACAGCTGGGCGAACAGCTGCTCCATCGTCGCGAGCCCCACCGCGAGCATGAACGTCTGGTCGCGGTAGTAGCCACTCCGCCAATCGCCCGGCCGGAAGGAGTGCGCCATGCCGAGGTTCGCGATCTCCTTACCGTCGCCGAAGATGCCGAAGGGCGCCCGCCCGTTCAGGACCTCGCGTCGGCCGATCTCCGAGGCGGCCCGGCTGCGCACGGCGAGCCGGTAGTCGGCGATGACCTCGTCCCGGGAGAGGCTGACCTTGGCGCGCTCGGTGGTGATGGTCGCGGGTCGTTCGCCCGTCTTCATCCGTTCGATGTCAATGGTGCCACCACGCGGCCCTCGCGGTGCGCGACCGCTTGCTCGGCGCGGTCGAAGAACGGGAGCTGTATCGCGAGGTAGTCGGCGGTGCGCTCGATCATCGGCAGGTGTCCGCATCGCTCGATCACGCGGAGTTCCGCCTGTGGGAACACGTCTTTCGCGCCAGCGAGGTGATGGATCGGCAGCACCGCGTCCTCGCGACCCCAGATGACCAGCACCGGTGCGTCGTAACGCGATGCCAGATCGACCCAATGGTCGTGGAGCGCGCCGCGGACGCCGCGGAACGTGACGCCGGACCGCAGCGCGCGCACGAATTCCGGGAAAGACGCGAAGCCGTAGCGGTCCGCCTCTTCGTAGAGCGTCTCGGGGACGCGCGCCGCATCGAAGAAGCATGTGCGCAGCACCTGCCTCCCCTGCCCGCGATCGCCGACGAGGCGCGCGAGCGCGACCATGCCCGGCAGCGACGCGAAGCGCAGGAAGAACGCGATGTCTCGGCCGAGCCCGCCGCTCGCGACGAGCGTGAGCGACGGGAAGCGCACCGGCGAGGTGACCGCGGCCATGTATGCGACCGCGCCGCCCATCGAGTTACCGACGATGTGCGCCTTCTCGATCCCGAGTGCGTCCATCAACGCGAGCACCCAGAGCGGGTAGTGCGGGTTGTTTGGTCCGAAGTGCGCGACGCGTCCCGGTGCCTCGCTCTCACCGAAGCCCGGTAGATCGACGGCGATCGCGCGCCGTCCGCTCACTGCGATCGGCTCCATTACCTCGCGCCAGTTCTCCGCCCAACCACCGACGCCGTGGATGAGCAGCACCGGATCGCCGCGCGCGTCATCGCCAGTTGAAAGGACGCGGACCGCACGTCCCATGACGGTGATGTCCGACCGCTTCACGTCCATATACTGCCTGCGATGCTCTTCTACTACCTCTGCACCGTCGGCGAGCAGAAATTCCGCGAGGCCTACCCGCAGGGCTCGCAGAGCAAAGAGTCCGACGTGTTCAAGTGGGTCACGATGCACTCCGGTTCACCGGCCGTCTGCCAGCGCGAGCACCCCGGCGACCATCGCTGGCGGCCGGACGAAGGTGGCGACGAGGAGCGCATCGTCCGCGGCTACGCGGTGCTCCAGTGGGATAAAGAAGGCTTCGACTCAGACAAGCCGGCGCCGAAGGTCGGGGACACGTACACGTCACGCTGGGGGCCGTCGCTGATCGTCGAGCGCATCGACAATGACAAGACCGGCGCCTTCCTCCTCCTGCGGATCTTCTCGCAGGGATACAAGGGAAAGGCGCACGAGATCGGCACCGAGCGTAGCGACGTGCCGAAGGCGGTCGCGGGCAAGGTCTAGCCGCGCGCTGACTCAGCCCTTCGGGGTCTCCTGCGCGTGCTCGCGGTGCGCGACGTGGTGCATGTGCTCGTGCTCGTCCTCGGCGCTGCGTGGCGGGTAGAACACGCCGGCGACGTAGAACTTCGACGGCGACTGCGCGTAGGACGAGAGCAGGAGATGCACGTCGTACTTCTCGAACAGCGCCTGCCCCCAAGCCGCGCGGAAGCGCGTCGCCCACTGCGCGCCGTACGCCTCGCGGCTCTTCCGCGCCATCTCGTGGATCTCCCAGTCAAGAATGGGCAGCTCGTGCGTCGTCGTGCACTCGTCGCTGTCGCAGCGGAAGCGGTAGCGCAGCGGCAGCTGCAGGACGTCGCCATGCGCCGGCCGCACGAAGCCGGCCGTCGCGACCCGCTGGCGCGCGAGCTCGGTGAGCGACTCGAGCGAGCCGCGCAGGTGCGGACGGACGAACGGCCAGCGCAGCCGCCACGCGTCCTTCGCATCCAGGTACGCCGTCATGAGGACCTCGCCCTCGACGCCGACGGTCTCGGGGCGCGGGTCGCGCGCGTCGGCGGTTCCGAGGTGCAGCCAACCCCACTTCACGATCGGCGGATCGGTGTCGTTGCCCTTCCATGGGAACGGCGACAGGCGGAGCAGCCGGCCGCTCTCGCGGTCGACGCCGATGACCGACGGGCGTTCCACCGGAAAGTCGTTCGCCGCGATCGTCTTGCCGATCGCGAGCACATCGCGGCCACCGCGCTCGACCTGAACGCTCATGCGTCCTGCGCGCGCGACGCGTCCACGATCTCGACGACCCGCGCGAGGCCGCGTTCGTGTCCGTGCGCGTAGGGACCCAGCAGGTAGAGCTGCAGTCCCGCATCTGCGGCGCCCCCGTCGCTCACCGCGTCATCCCCGACCATGAGCGTGTTCGCCGGAGGAACGCCGAGCCGCTCGCAGGCCGCGGCGAAGATCTTCCTCGCCGGCTTCGCGACGCCGACCTCGTAGGAGAACGTGAATGCGTCGATGAACGGCTCGAGCTGTGCCCGCTTGAAGAACTCCCGGAGATCGTGCGCGGTGTTGCTCACGATCCCGACCTTGAGACGGCGATCGCGGAGCGCGCGAAGCGTCGGCTCGGTGTCGGGATACGGGCGCCAGCTGGCCGGGTCCATCACGCGGTCGTAGAGCACCCGGCCGATGCCGGGGATGACGTGCTCCTTGCGCGAGAACAGCTCGGTCCACACGGTGCGATGCGCGTCCTTCGAGAGGTCGCGGCCTTTGGCGTGCTCCTCCTTCGTCTTGCTCATCGCCCAGAGCTCATCCCACATCTCCCGAGCTGCGTCTTCCTCCATACGGATGCCGCTCTCGCGGGAGTGGCGCACGATCACGCTCGGCGCGTGCGGACTCTCGAAGAGCGTGTCCCCCCAATCGAACAGGACCGCGTCGATGCGGGTCACGAACGACCCGCGACGAGGAGTGTCGCGCGGAGGCCGCTGCGACGACGGCGAGGTCGAGGGAGGAGTGCCGCGTATCGAGCGAGGAGGGGCCCCGCGGCAGCAGCGTGGGACGGGCGAATCGTGGCTGCGGGGGATGCCGAGCGAGAGGCGCGGCACTCCGACCGAGGCAACGTCGCCGTCGTCGCAGCGTCGCATCGCGCGATTCCCGAGACGCTCACCAACGCATGCGCTCGTGGTCCGGGTCGAACGTGATCTTCCACTCCCTCCTCGGCCCAGCCATCACGTTGAGGTAGTACGTGTCGTAGCCCGGCGCCGCCGACACGGTGTGATAGCCGCGGGGCACGAGCACGAGGTCGCCGTCCTTCGCCGCGAGGCTCTCGTCGAGGGAGCGGTCCGCGGTGTACACGCGCTGCAGCGCGAAGCCGCGCGGATCGCGCATACGGAAGTAGTAGATCTCCTCGAGGTACGTCTCGTTCGGCGGATCGTCGGTGTCGTGCTTGTGCGGCGGATACGAGGACCAGTGGCCGGCGGGCGTGAGCACCTCCGTGACGAGGATCCGCTCCGCCTCGCGGTCCTCCATGAGGATCTGGTGGATCGTGCGCGACGCCGCGCCTTCGCCGCGCTCCTCGACGCGCGCGTCCTCGAGTAGGCGCGCGTCGGCGCCGGTCGTCGCCGGCGCCCAGCCGATCGCGATCTCGCACCCGCCGCGCCCGGCGGTGACGCGCACCGGGGTCGACGGCGGCACGTAGAGAGCGGCGGGCTTCCCGTCGAAGACGCTCTTCCGCTTCCCCACCTTGTCGATGCGCTTCGCCCCGACGAGGACCGAGGCCGTGCCCGAGAGCCACACGAAACACGCCTCACGCTGGCCGGTGTCGCGGGCGAGCGGCTCGCCCGTCTTGAGACGGACGACCTCGAAGCCGACGTACTTCCACCCGGCGCGCTCCGCGGTCAGTTGAACGACGCGTCGCTCGTGGTCCACCTCGCGGGCGCTCGGTACGAGCAAGGTGCTCAAGGACCGATGTGGCGTCGCTGCCGCCGGCGCGCGTCCGTCGCGCGCTCGCGCGCCTCGTCGACGGCCGGCACCTCGGACACCTCCGGGGTCGCGACATCCCACCACGCGCCGCCGGCGTCCACGCCCTCGTACCGGTCGACGCGGACGTAGACGACGGTCAGCTCGGACTCGCGCTTCGCCTGCGCGAGCGCCTTCCGCAGATCGTCGATCGTCTTCGGACGCAGCACGCGGGCGCCGAGGCTCTCGGCGTTCGCCGCGAGATCGACCGGCAGCGGCGTGAGCGGCTCCTTGTCGCTGTCGAAGCCAAGCGTGCCGCCCTTTCGGTAGCGGTACTGCGTGCCGAAGCCGTCCAGGCCGAGCGAGCGCGAGAGGGCGCCGATGGACGCGAAGCCGAGGTTGTCGACCAGGAGGATCACGAGCTTGGTGTGCTCCTGGATCGCGGTGACGATCTCGCTCGGCATCATCAGGTAGCTGCCGTCGCCGACCATCACGAACACGTCGCGGTCCGGCGCCGCGAGCTTCACGCCGATGCCCGCGGGGATCTCGTACCCCATGCACGAGTAGCCGTACTCGACGTGGTACTGCTTCGGGTCGCGGGCGCGCCACAGCTTGTGGAGCTCCCCGGGCAGCGACCCGGCGGCGCAGATGACGACGTCGCGATCCTCGGTGACCTCGCTCAGCGCGCCGATGACCTCGCTCTGCGCCATGAGCGGCGCGTGCTTTCGCGCGAACGCCGCGTCCACCTCGCGCTCCCAGGCCGCTTTCTGCTTCGCGATCTCCGACGCGTACGTGTCGTCGACGCGCCGGGCCGCGGCGGCGAGCGCCTCGAGCGCGACGCGCGCGTCGCCTACGACCGCGAGACCGCCCAGCTTGCCGGCGTCGAACTCCGCGATGTTGATGTTCGCGAAGCGGGTGCCCGCGGCGAACAACGCGTGCGAGCCAGTCGTGAAATCACTCCAGCGCGTGCCAACGCCGAGAACGAGGTCCGCCTCGCGCGCAATGTCATTCGCCGCGGTCGTGCCCGTGACGCCCATGGCACCGACCGACTGCGGATGGTCGAATCGGAGCGCGCCCTTCCCCGCCTGCGTCTCGGCCACCGGGATGCCCGTGGCCTCGGCGAGCGCGCGGAGCGCCGTGGTCGCGCGCGAGTAGATGACGCCGCCGCCCGCGACGATGAGCGGTCGCTTCGCGCGGTCGATGAGCGCCACGAGCCGGGCGAGCGCTCCGACGTCCGGGAGCGGCCGAGCGATGTGCCAGACGCGCTTCGCGAGGAACTCCACCGGCACGTCGAACGCCTCGGTCTGCACGTCCTGCGGCAGCGAGAGCGTGACGGCGCCGGTCTCGGCTTGGCTGGTGAGCACGCGCATCGCCGACAGCGCAGCGGGGACGATCTGCTCGGGGCGAGTGACGCGATCGAAGTAGCGCGACACGGGGATGAACGCGTCGTTCACGGATGACTCCCCGCGTGTGGCGACCTCGAGCTGCTGGAGGACCGGGTCGGGACGGCGCGACGCGAAGACGTCTCCCGGCAACAGGAGCACCGGCAGCCGGTCGATGGTCGCGAGCGCGGCGCCGGTGACCATGTCCGTCGCGCCCGGTCCGATGGAGCTCGTGCAGGCGAAGGTCCCGAGCCGGTCGCGCATCCGCGCATGCGCCGCGGCGATGTGCACCATCGCCTGCTCGTTGCGCGCGAGGTGGTACGGCATGAGGTCGCGGTACTGGTAGAGCGCCTGACCGATCCCGGCGACGTTCCCGTGACCGAAGATCCCGAACACGCCCGAGAAGAACATCTCTTCCTCACCGTCGCGCTCGACGTACTGCGCCGCGAGGAAGCGGATGAGCGCCTGAGCCATGGTGAGGCGCGCCGTGCCACTCACAGAGGCTGATCCTGAGCCGCCACCCTCGTGTTCAGCGTTTCGCCCCTTCAAGGAGCTCATCGACCTCCGCGACGGTCGGCATCGCGTCCGCGCAGGCGAGGCGTGACGCGACGATCGCGCCTGCCGCGTTCGCGAACGCGAGCGTGCGCGGCAGCTCCCACTTCGCGAGCATCCCATGCGCGATCGCGCCGCCGAACGCGTCACCGGCACCGAGACCGCACACGACGTCGATGTGGATGCCCGGCACGTGCACCGAGCCCTCCGCCGTGAACGCGGTCGCCCCCTCGAGGCCCTGCTTCACGATGACCACCTCGGGTCCAGACGACAGCAGCGTCGCGGCGGCGCGCTCGACGTCGCGCGTGCCCGTCGCCATCTCCACCTCGTCGAGGTTACCGACGACCACGGTCGCACGGCGCGCGGCCTCCATCGCGCAGCGGCGCGGATCTTCCCCTGTCGGCCAAAGCGAGGGACGGTGATCCAGGTCATGGACGCGCAGCCCGTTCGCCGCGTCGAGCGCCG
>JBIOUD010000161.1:0-6751 GCA_044866725.1 Candidatus Limnocylindria bacterium
TGCCGACCTTGCGGTAGTCGCTGGTGAAGTGCCCGTGCCAGAAGAGCGTCATCCGCTCGGCGAAGGGCGTGGGGCTCTTCGTCATCCAGTCGATCCACCAGCTCTGGAGGCTCGCGATGTTGATCGACGTCGTGTTCGTCATGACCGCCGGCGGACGTGGCGAAGCGCTCGCCGTAGGGTTCATGCTCGCCGCCGCCGCCGCCGCCGCGCTCTGCCGCGCCGCTTCGGCCATCGCCATCCCGACGGTGGTCTGCGACGGCCGCGGCGTCGGGCTGGCCGAGGCACTCGGCCTCGGCGACGCGCTGGCGCCGGCCTGCGCCGTCGCGCTCGCCGTCGGTCGCACCGTCCCGCTCGCGCGCGGCGACGTCGAGGGGGATGGGCGAGGAGCCGCCGGGGCAGGGAACACCGGCGGCTCGACGGCGGGTGACTCGATGAGGCGATCGACCGTGCGCGCGAATCCCTCTGACAGCGCGCGGTCGAGCTCCGCGTCGGTCGCGCCGAACGTCGCTCGGCGCAGCAGGTGCGTGATCTTCGCGCTCTCCTTCGCGAGCGGCGAGATCCAGTCGACGTCACCGGCGAGACGCGGCGCGGCGATGCCCGTGATCGGCGGCTGGAGCGCGACGGCGGGTCGGACGTTCACTGCCGGAAGCGTCTGCGGCCGCGGCTCCGGGACGTCGGACGGATCGAGGTCCTGGGCGCCGAAGAACGCGTCGTCGGGAACGCCGAACATCGCGTCGTACTCGTCCGTCGCCTCGGTCATGCCGGTCGCCATCGACATGTCCATCGCATCCATGACCGGGTCGAGTGCGTCGGTCGCGTTCAGGTTCCGCAGGCCGAGCATCCTCGCGCCCGCGACGCCGGCACCCGCGGCGAGCGCGGTCACCAGCACCTTGCGCCGTGTCGGCCCCACGGGGGCCGCCTTCTTCCCGTGCGCGCTCATTCCCTAGGCCGCCAGAACGAAGGCCCTCGGGCGACGGTACGCTCGCCGGGCTGTGTCAACACCGTCGCTGTGGCGACATGCCGACTTCGTGAAGCTTTGGACGGGCCAGACCATCTCGCGGGTCGGGTCGGTCGTGACGCGGACGGCGCTGCCGCTCGTGGCGCTCCTCGTCCTGAACGCCGGCCCGCTCGAGATGGCGTACCTGGTGATCGCAGCCAGTGCGGGCGTGCTGGTCGTCGGTCTGTTCGCCGGCGCGTGGGTCGATCGACTGCGGCGCCGGCCGATCCTCGTCTGGACCGACATCATCCGCGCCGCGCTGCTGTTCTGGATCCCCATCGCCTACGCGGTCGGTGCGCTCCGCATCGAGCAGCTTTACGCCGTCGCGTTCGTCGAAGCCTGCCTCGCCTCGCTGTTCAACTCGGCGTATCCCGCATACGTCCCGTCCCTCATCGGCACCGACCGTCTGGTCGAGGGCAACAGCAAGCTCGCGGCGAGCTCATCGATCGCGGAGATCGGCGGGCCAGGTATCGCGGGGACGCTCGTGCAGATCGCCGGCGCCCCGTTCGCGATCCTCGTCGACGCGCTCTCGTTCGTCGTGTCGGCGGTCTCGCTCGGGATGATCCGCGCGCCGGAGCCCGCGCGTCCTGCGCGCGACACGACGACTCGCATCGTGACCGAGATCGTCGAGGGACTTCAGGCCGTGCGCCGTCACGCGGTCGTGTTCCCCCTGGCACTGCGTTCGGTCCTCGCGCACGTCTTCGGATCGTTCTACGGCGTGCTCTATTCGCTCTACCTGCTTCAGGAGCTGCACCTCGATCCGTTCCTGCTCGGCATCGTGATATCCGCCGGTGGAGTGGGTGCGCTCTTCGGCTCCATCTTCGCCTCGCGCGTGATCAATGCGCTCGGCATCGGGCCGGCGCTCATCTGGATGGCGATCGGCGCGGCGGTGCTCGGCATCCTCACGCCGCTGGCGCAGGGTCCCATCCTGGTCGCGACGATCATGGTGTTCATCCCGCAGCTCATCGGCGACGGCATGCAGACGATCGAGGGCGTCGCGGAGATCTCGCTCGTGCAGGGCCTGATCCCCGACCGGATCCTCGGCCGGGCGAATGCGACCCTTGAGGTCGTGTCGCATGGGGTCGGTTACCCGATCGGCGCGCTGATCGCGGCGGGTATCGCGGAGGGGATCGGCATTCGCGGCGCGATCTTCGTCGGATGGGCCGGCATGACGGCATCCATCCTGTTCCTCATCCTGTCGCCGATCCCGCGGGTGAAGACAGCCGCGGCGTGGCGTCGCGACGCCGAGGCGGTCTAGCACAGCCCATCCCATGAGTTCTCCCAGATGCGCTCGTCATAGTCGCGGATCGTGATTCGCGCTCCGCTAGCGCTCGGCGTCGGTCTGGGTCTGATCGTCGCCTGTACGCCCGCGGCGCCGCCCGCGACTGCGACCACGCCGCCGCCCCTCCCGCAGGCGGAGGCCGAGGCCTGGGGCCAGGTGCGTTCGGCTCTTCCCGGCGTGCCGATCATCGTGCCGACGTGGCTCCCTCCGTCGATCGACCGAACTCGCGTCGAGGTCCGCATGGGTCACGGGTCCTCCGGCCAGAACGATCCTCGCTACGAGGTCGCGTATCTCACGTCGTCGGACGCGAAGATCGTGTTCGCGCTCGGCCCGACGTCGGACATCGCCGGTTCCGGCATGGGCACGCGTGTACGCAACAGCACCGCCGTCCTGTCGTTCGACACGAATCTCTTCACCGATCCGAGCCAGCGGTCGCCGCGGCGGGTTCGCTGGCAGGAAGGCCCCTACGTCCTGCGCATCGAGTCCGATCGGTTCACCGGCGAGGAGCTGCTGCACATCGCGTGGTCGCTCGATCGCACGGGACAGCCCGCTCCGAAGACGCCGTACGCGCACGTCAAACGCGGCGTCTGCGCGATCGCGGGCGCACCACCGGAGGACACCGTGCGGCTCCTGCTGTCGTTCGTCGGCGGACGCGACCGCGACTCGGTCGCGGACTGCTTCTCGCTGGAGCTGCTCGGCGAACACCCGGGCTACGCCGGCTGGGCGGATCTCCCGACGACGAGCAACCCTGTCCTGCGCCCGCCGTCCGACCTCGGCGGCCGGAAGGTGATCGGCGCGACCTGGTCGTTCGCGAGTGACCCCGGCGGCGCCTGGGGTCGACAGGCGCATCAGTTCTTCACCCTTGGTCTCGAAGACGGAGCCTGGCGGGTCTACGAGACCGCGACCGCCGGCGCGGCGCCGCCGCCCTGACCTACTTCGCCGGGATCTTCAGCAGCTCCGGGAAGTACGCGGACGCCTGCATCGTGAAGAGCTCGGCGTAGCGGCCGTCGAGCTGCATGAGCTCCTCGTGCGTCCCGTGCTCCACGATCCGGCCCTCGTGCAGGACGTAGATACGGTCGGCGGCGCGCACGCTCGAGAAGCGATGCGAGATCAGCAGGACGGACCGCCCCGCGAAGAGATCGCGGATCCGCGTGAACAGGTCGTGCTCGGCGCGCGCGTCGAGGGCGGCCGTCGGCTCGTCGAGCACGACGAGCGGCGCGTCGCGGAAGAACGCCCGCGCGAGCGCGATCCGCTGCCACTGACCGATCGAGATCTCCTTACCCCCCATGAACACGGGCCCGAGGATGGTGTCGTACCGGTCCGGCCACTCATTGATGAACGACGTCGCGCCAGCGCGCTCGGCCGCAAGCACGATGGCCTCGGCGTCGCCCACGCGCTCGACCCGGCCGAGGCCGATGTTCTCGCGCGCCGTCAGCATGAATCGCGCGAAGTCCTGGAAGAGCACGGCGACCCGGTCGAAGATCCATCCCGGCTCCCGGGTCGACGCGTCGACGTCGTCCCACAGCACGCGCCCGGCGTCGGGTGGATACAGCCCGGAGAGGACCTTCGCCAGCGTCGTCTTGCCTGAGCCGTTCTCGCCGACGAGCGCGATGACCTCGCCCCTGTGTATCTCGAGCGACACGTCGGACAGCGCGGCGCGCGCCGGCGCGGGATCCTTCGGGCTGGTCCGCGGGTAGGTGAACGTGACGTTCTCGAGCTCGATGCGGTCGAACGGCGTCGCCGGCCCTGGCGCGCGAAGCGCGCGCGCGGGCGCGAGGGCCGAGAACTCCTCCCAGTCCTCCAGGAACAGGCTCGCCTCGTACAGCTGGCCCATGTTCTGGACGATCGCGTCGAGCTGCCCGCTGAGCTGCTGGCTCGCGACCACCGCGGCCCCCGCTTCCGCGACGCCGATCTCGCCGGAGATGACGAGATAGGCGAGAGCGCCGTACGTGAGCGCGGTGACGGTCGCGGACGCGCCCCCGCCGAGCGCTTGGAAACGCGCGCGCTTGCCGAGGTTCTTGCGCAGCTCCTCGAGACGCTCGTTCGAGAGCCGCTCGTAGAGGGCGCGCAGGTAGTCCGAGAGGCCGAAGGCGCGGATCTCCTTCGCGTACTCGCGCTGCGTGAAGAGGTTGAAGACGTACCCGCGACGCCGCTCGTTCGGCGTCATCGAGCGGAAGAACCGATACATGACCCGGCTCGTGGCCATGCTCGCCAGCCACATCGGGACGAAACCGAGCAGGGCGATCAGGAGCAGCACCGGCTCGAGCACGTACAGCGCCGCCGCGACGCCGATGATGAGGAACACGCTGCGAGCCAGGCTGACCGCGGCCCCGGTGACGCCCATCATTCGGCCCATCGCGTTCATCGCCCGGCGCAGCAGGTCCTGGAACTCCGGTGTCTCGAAACGCTTGAGGTCGATGGCGATGATGCGATCGAGAAGCGTCGAGCTCGTATGCCGCTCGACGATCGCCGAGAGCATCGCCTGCTGCTGGTTCTGCACGATGTTGACACCGGTCCGGAGCAGGGCCAGCGCGATCGTCACTCCGAGCAGCTGGCTCACGCGCCCGACATCGCCGCCGGTGCTCGTGTCGAGGACGGCCGCGATGAGGTCGCGAGTGATGATGAGCTGAGCGCCGGTGATGACCGCGCCGATCGTCTGCGGGATGAGGCTGAGGACGAAGCGCCCAGGCGCGGCGGCCCAGACGAGGCGGAACGCCGACGCGAGCACGCGCGGCACGCGCTTCAGCTGGCGCCGCTCGGCCGGTGGCTCCTCCATCGGTCCGCCGCCCCACTTGAAGATCACGGCTCGAGATTAGCGCCGCTGCTCGCTCGGCCGCCCTCCATAACGCCGTGCCTAAGGAGATACGCTAGGCGTGATCACACCGGTGGGACACCGCCGGTCACTTTGGGAAGGGGAGTACATGATCAAGAGATTGACCTTGCTCGGCGCGATCGTCGTCGCTCTCGTGTTCAGCGCGATCCCGGCGGCCGCGGTCACAGACGGCGAGCTCGACGGGAACGGTCATCCGTACGTCGGCCTGATGGTCGCCCAGACCGCGAGCGGGAGCCCGCTGTGGCGTTGCAGCGGCACGCTCATCTCGTCGCGCTTGTTCCTGACCGCCGGACACTGCACCGAGGCACCCGCAGCGCACATCGAGATCTGGTTCGATGCCGACGTCGAGTCCGGCATTCCCGGGAACGGGTACCCGTTCGACGGTGACGTCGGAGGCACGCCGTACACGCACCCCAGCTACGACCCGAACCGATTCTTCATCCGCGACCTCGGCGTCGTCGTCCTGGACAAGGCCGTCCGCATGAGCAAGTACGGCGCCCTGCCGAAGCAGGATCAGCTGGACAAGCTCAGCCCGGGGAGCAGCACGATCTTCACTGCTGTCGGCTACGGCCTGCAGCAGAGCTTTCCGGACGCCGCGTCCTGGAAGGAGCACAACGTCCGCGTGCGCATGGTCTCGAACCCGCACCTCATCCAGATCAACGGCGGGATCGTCGGCGACTTCTCGCTCCTCCTGTCGAACAACACCGCGACCGGTGGCACCTGTTTCGGTGACTCGGGCGGCCCGAACTTCGTGGGGCGCTCCAACGTCATCGGCGGCGTCACCTCGTTCGGACTGAATGGCACCTGCGGCGGGACCGGCGGTGTCTACCGCGTCGACCGCAGCTGGAACCTGGACTGGATCTACAGCGAATTCGGAAGGTACCTCTAGTCCCTTAGATCACCCGAGGACGAATGAAGGGCCGCCGAGAGGCGGCCCTTCTGTTCGTCATGACAGCGGATGCCGGTCGCGCGGAGCTACTGCGAGGTGACCTTCATCTCGTTCGGGATCACGTGGATCCACGGCTGTCCGGGCGAGAGAAGGATCTGCTCGCCGGCGGCGTTCTTGAACACGAACGGCGACATGTCGTCCTTGCGCGACCAGGTCCCGTCCTGCCGCAGGCCGTCGCGGAACACGATCGCCGGTCCCGAGCCCGTCATGCGCATGTCGTTCGAGAGCGCGCCCGATGCGTCGACGATGTCGGGCACCTCCCAGATCTCGGTCTGGATGATCACGACGTCCGTTGCGGCGACGGGTTTGCTCGTGACGGCGTCGACGTCGCGCGCCGGCCGTCCGGCAGCGTTCTGGAACCGCGCGTACGTTTTCGTCGCGGCGTCGTATTCGTACCGCACCGCCGACGTGTCCGCGCGGTACGGGATGGTGATCTCCGTGGCGGCCGCCGCGCCGCTCATCCCCGCGAGCGTAGGGGGGTGGTCCTGCGAGACAAGGAAGGCCCACTTCGGGATGCCGCTCGCCTTTTCCCTGCCGAGCTTCTTCAGGTTCTCACGCTGGTTCGCGGCGCTGGTGAAGAGGTTGTACGGCGAGGGTCGGAAGTTCACGCGGAAGTAGCCGGCCGCGTGGTCCGCGGAGAGCTCGATGTACTTGTTCTCGGCAACGTCCTTGTTGATGAGCGACAACGCA
>JBIOUD010000162.1:0-5967 GCA_044866725.1 Candidatus Limnocylindria bacterium
ACGCTGCCGGCCGCCGCCATGACCGCGAGGATGTAGATCCGAAGTGCCGGACGGAGCTTGCGCACGTGCTACAGGAGGCCGACGCCGTACATGTAGAACTTCTGCTTCATCGGCCATTTCGAGTCACCGGTGAATGTCGTGAGCAGCTGCGCGGCGGTGCCGGTGACGCGGGTATACGTCGGGAAGCTCGTCCCCGATGCGTCCATCGACACCGTGAGCACCACCGGGACCGTCAGGAGCGACCAGCTCGCTGGTAGGGTGCGCCGGATCGACGCCGAGACCGGAACGTCGCCGGGCAGGGACACCGCGACCCCGATCGCGTTCTCCGGGATCTGAAGGTCGAAGTGCACGGTCCCCTTGATCTTGCTTGCGTACTTGGCCTCGAACGTCGTGGTGATGTCCACGACCGAGCCGTTCACGAGGAACACCGGGTCTTCCTCGCACCACTGAACGCCGGCAAACGCCTGCTGCTGCATCGCGAGCGCCGAGACAACGAAAGCGAGCGCCATGAGTGCCATGCGAACCCTGATCATCGTCCCCACCTTCGGCCGCGGTGTTCCGCGTGCCGAGTGGCAGCATCCGATGCGCGGGCTCCGCGCGCGTGTCGCGGAAGTCGCAGAAAATCTCAATAGGTGGTATCAGGGACCGCCCGCGAACCCATGTGATCCGATCCGCGTGGAGGTTACGTATGCCGGAGACGATCCTCGTGACCCGTGACGATGCGATCGGCATCGTCCAACTAAACCGTCCATCGGTACTGAACGCGCTGAACGAGACGCTGATGATCGAACTCGGTGCGGCGCTGCGCGAGCTCGATGACGACCCCACATGTCGCTGCATCGTCATCACGGGGAACGAGAAGGCTTTCGCCGCCGGCGCCGACATCAAGGAGTCTTTCGTGGGTGTCACGCCCGTCTCCATGCTCCAGCGGGACCTCACCGCGAGGTGGGAGACGATCCGCCGCGTGCGCACGCCGATCGTCGCCGCGGTGTCGGGCTTCGCGCTCGGCGGCGGCTGCGAGCTCGCGATGACCTGCGACATCATCGTGGCGTCCGAGACGGCGAAGTTCGGACAGCCGGAGATCAACCTCGGCATCATGCCCGGCGCGGGCGGGACGCAGCGCCTCACGCGCGCCGTGGGGAAGTGGGTCGCGAACGAGATCATCCTCACCGGCCGCTTCATCTCGGCGCAGGAGGCGAAGGACATCGGTCTCGTCGCGCAGGTGTACCCGGCGGCCACGTGGCTCGACGACGCGAAGGCGCTCGCGCGGACGATCGCCGAGAAGGCGCCGATCGCGGCGCGGCTCGCGACCGAGGCCGTCGATGCCGCCTGGAACATGCCGCTCGACGCCGGTCTCGAGTTCGAGCGCAAGGCGTTCTATCTGCTCTTCGCGACCGAGGACAAGAACGAGGGCGTCGACGCGTTCGTGAACAAGCGCAAGGCGCAGTTCAAGGGGAAGTGACCGGTCCGCGCGACGCGCTCGTCGTCGGTTTCGTCCGGACGCCGTTCGGCCGCTACGGCGGCGCGCTTGGCGCGATCCGCCCCGACGACCTCGCCTCGCACGTGATCCGCGCGGTGCTCGATCGAACGGACATCGCGGATCGCGAGGTCGACGAGGTCGTGTTCGGCGCGTCGAATCAGGCCGGCGAGGACAACCGCAACGTCGGCCGAATGGCCGCGCTCCTCGCGGGCCTGTCCGAGAGCGTGCCGGGCGTGACGGTGAACCGGCTCTGCGGCAGTGGCCTCGAGGCGGTGAACGACGCTGCGCGGCGGATCCGCGAGGGTGAAGCCGATCTCGTGGTCGCGGGCGGCGCCGAGAGCATGACGCGCGCGCCGCTCGTCACCCTCAAGCCCTCCGAGGCGTTCCCGCGCGGCGAGCGCGTGCTGGCCGACATGACCCTCGGCTGGCGCCTGGTGAACCCGCGCATGGTCGACCTCGGCTACCACCCGATCTCCCTCGGCGAGACCGCGGAGAACGTCTGCGTGAAGGAAAAGGTCCCGCGCGCCGCGCAGGACGAGTACGCGCTCCGATCCCAGACCCGGTACGCCAAGGCAAAGGCCGACGGCTTCTTCACCGGCGAGATCCAGTCCGTGCACAACGGGATCGCGCTCGTCTCAGAGGACGAGCATCCGCGCGCGGACGTGACGCTCGAGAAGCTCGCGAAGCTGAAGCCCGCGTTCAAGGACGGTGGGACGGTCACGGCGGGCAACTCGTCCGGCATCAATGACGGTGCGGCCGCGCTGGTCCTGGCGTCGCGCGAGAAGGCTGACGACCTCGGGTTGCGGCCGATGGGACGTGTCGTGGCGGCGGCGAGCGCCGGTGTGCATCCCGACTACATGGGCCTCGGCCCGATCCCCGCCGTGCGCAAGCTGCTCGACCGGACCCGGCACCGGGCGGACGAGATGGACGTCATCGAGCTGAACGAGGCGTTCGCGGCGCAGGTCATTCCCTGCATGCGCGAGCTTCGACTGCCGGAAGATCGCACCAACCCGAACGGTGGCGCGATCGCCATCGGTCATCCCATCGGCGCATCCGGCGCCCGCCTCGCGGGCACGGCGCTCCGCGAGCTCGCGCGCCGCGAGGGCCGATTCGCCCTCGTCACGATGTGCATCGGCGTGGGGCAGGGGCTGGCGACGCTGTTCGAGCGCGAGACCTAACCTGCCGCACGCGCTAGTCTCTCGCCGCGACACCATGCGGGGAGGACGTCCATGACAGACCGATCCATCCGGCTCACACGTCGCAAGTTCCTCGCGGCCAGCGGGGCAGCCGCGCTCGCCGCCGCCTGCGGACCGGCGTCGACGCCCGGCGCGACCGCGACCTCGTCGGCAGCCGCGACGGCGTCGGCCGCCGCGACAGCGGGCAAGGCCATGAAGATCGGCATGCTGCTGCCGTTCACGAAGGTCTACGCCGAGCTCGGGAACTCGATGAAGCGCTCCACCGACCTCTACCTCAAGCAGAAGGGCGGCTCGCTCGCGGGCAGGCCCGTGACGGTCGTCTATGAGGACGAGGCCAACGATCCCGCGGTCGGCGCGCAGAAGACGCAGAAGTTCATCGAGCAGGACAACGTCGACCTGATGATGGGTATCGTCGCGACGCCGATCGCGTACGCCATCCGCAACGCGGTCGACTCGGCGAAGATGATCTTCATCGAGACGAACGCCGGCGGGAACGCGCTCACCCGCGACATTCCGAACTGCACGCCGGCCTGCAAGAGCAAATACATCTTCCGCTCGTCCTTCTCGTCGTGGCAGATCAGCTCGCCGATCGGCGAATACTTCGCGACGAAGAAGGGCGTGAAGGAGGCGTTCACCTTCGTCGCCGACTACGGCTTCGGCACGGAGTCAGCGGCGGACTTCACGAGTTCCTTCACGAAGGGCGGCGGCAAGGTGACCGGCTCGCTGAAGGCGCCGCTCGGCACCGCCGACTTCCTGCCGTTCGTGACGCAGCTGAAGAACCAGCCGACGAAGGACATCTACTCCTTCTTCTCCGGCACCGACGCGATCAACTACATCAAGGCCTGGAACCAGCTCGGCATGCCCGCGGCGGGCTACAAGATGAACGGGGCCGGCTTCCTCACCGAGCAGGACGTGCTCAAGGAGGTAAAGGAGCAGGCCGTTGGCGCCGTGACCTCGCTCTTCTGGGCGGTGACGCTCGACAACGCCGAGAACAAGGCATTCGTCGATGCCTATCAGAAGGAGTACAACCTCCTGCCCGACGTCTTCGCCGTGCAGGCGTGGGACGGGATGATGGCCGTCGACCTCGCTCTGCAGGCGACGAAGGGCGACACGGCGAGCAAGGACGCCTTCATCGCCGCGCTCGAGAGCGTGAAGTTCAAGAGCCCGCGCGGCGACTTCGAGTTCGACAAGGTCACGCACAACCCCATCCAGGACATGTACATCCGCGAGGTGAAGGTCCAGAACGGAGCGGCCGTGAACACGATCGTCGACAAGATCGCGCGCGTGACCGATCCCGGGAAGCCGACCACGTGACCGCTAGCTAGCTGAGCGCGACGTGCGGTCCGATGTTTTGGGATGACGCCGGAAGTCGCGGTGCAGCAGGCGCTGAATGGGATCTCGTTCGGCGCCTTGCTCTTCATACTCGCGGCGGGGTTGTCGCTCATCTTCGGGATGATGGACGTCGTCAACCTCGCGCACGGCGCCTTCTACATGCTCGGCGCATACGTTGCGCTCGCTGTCGTCCAGCGCACCGGCAACTTCTGGCTCGCGCTCGTCATCGCGCCGCTCGTCGTCGGCCTGCTTGGGCTGGCGCTCGAACCGCTCCTTCTCCGGCGCCTGCGCGGCAGGCATCTCGATCAGGTGCTTCTCACCATCGGCGTCTCGCTGGTCATCGTCGATCTCGTCGGGCTCGTCGCCGGGCGCGAGATCCGCTCGCTGCCGTTTCCGGCCGGCTTGGACCATTCCGTACCGATCGCCGGCGGTGATTACCCCGTCTATCGGCTGTTCGTCATCGGCGTCGGCATCCTGCTGGCCACGCTGTTCGCGTACGTCCACCGGCGGAGCCGTCTCGGCGCGCTCATCCGCGCAGGGGTCGACGACGCGCCGATGCTCGCCGCGCTCGGCGTCGACATCGACAGGGTCTTCGCGGCGACCTTCGGGGCCGGCGCGGCGCTCGCGGCGATCGCGGGCGTCATCGCCGCGCCGGTCTTCGGCGTCTTTCCGGGAATGGACGTCGACGCGCTCATCTACTCGCTCATCGTCGTCGTGGTCGGTGGCCTCGGCACGCTGTCCGGCGCGGTGGTCGGTGGCGGGCTCGTCGGCACGGCGGACACCTTTGGCAAGGTGCTGTTCCCGCAGTTCGCGCTCGCGCTGATCTTCGCGATCGTCGCGTTCATCCTGCTGCTCCGGCCGACCGGGCTGCTGGGTCGCGTGCGCATCACGCGATGAGACGCGCCTCCCTCGTCGCCGCGGCGATCGTCGCGTCGGCGGCACTGATCACGTTCCCGATCTGGTCGAGCGGCTGGGAGTCCTCGCGCTACGCGACCACGGTGCTGCGCGACATGCTCGTCCTCGCCATCCTCGCGCTGTCTCTCGACCTCCTCGTCGGAGCGACCGGACTGCCTTCCCTCGGCCATGCCGCGTTCTTCGGTGCGGGCGCCTATGCGGCGGCGATCGCCGCCCAGCGCCTGGCGAGCGACGACCTGATCCTCGGTCTCCTCGCCGCGACCCTGGTCTCCGCCGCGCTGGCGCTGTTGATCGGGCTCTTCGCGGTGCGCGCGGCGGGGATCTTCTTCCTCATGCTCACCCTTGCGTTCGCGCAGATGGTCTTCGCCGTCGCGTTCCAGGCGGTCGAGCTCACCGGCGGGTCGAACGGCCTCGCCGGCGTGCTGCGGCCGCGACTCTTCGCGCTCGACTTCAACGCGCCGGAAGCCCTCTTTCATCTCGTGGCCACCACCTTCGTGCTCGTGGTGCTCCTCGTGTGGCGACTCCGCACGTCGACCTACGGACGGGCGCTCGCGGGTGTTCGCGAGAACGAGCGCCGCATGCGAGCGCTCGGGTACGACACCACCCGTCTCAAGCTCTCCGCGTTCGTCATCGCGGGCGCTCTCGCCGGCGTGGCCGGCGCGCTGTCGGGCTGGTCGCTCCGATTCGTCTCCACGAACGATGTCGGCATCGCCCGTTCCGTCGAGGCGTTCGTGTCCGTGCTCATCGGCGGCAGCGGCACGCTGCTCGGGCCGGCGGTCGGGGCGGTCGTGGTCCTCTTCGTCGAACGCGTGCTGCCGTCATCGATCCCTTTCGCCGAGACCGTGCTCGGGCTCCTCTTCATCGTCTTCGTGGCCGGCGCTCGACAGGGGATCGTCGGGTTGCTGCGCGTCGCGTATGCGAGGGCGCGACGATGATCGAGATCCGGGATCTCCGGCGCGTGTTCGGCGGCGTGAAGGCCCTCGACGGCGTCACCCTCGCGGTCGCTCCCGGAGAGCGGCGCGCGATCATCGGGCCGAATGGCGC
>JBIOUD010000163.1:0-7593 GCA_044866725.1 Candidatus Limnocylindria bacterium
TCGAGTTGGGGTCCAGGACGTAGGGCGCCACTGTCGTGTTCGGAGCCAAGTACTTCTCAAGGGCCAAGCCCCAGCGATGCTCACCGAGCAAGAAGTGCGAACGGACTTGAATTGCTGAGCGGCCGCGATTCGTAACATCGACGTGCAGAAGGTCGGGGCCCTTTCCCGCAGATGTCTCCGCGAACACGGCCCGTACGGACACGCGCGGGCCACTTAAGCGCCATTCGAGCACTTGCCATCCGAGGCTGACCAGTGACAAAACGAGCGCGATGATTGCTACTGCCGCAGTAACAATCTGGGTTGAACTCGCGTCCACAAGAAGAGCATATTGGCGAGTTAGCTCGCCGCACTAGTGCGCCCCGAAGACGAGACTCTTCACCACGACCGGCACGACCTGCTTCTCGGGTAAGACGGCACCGAGGTCGATGAAGTCGAGGTCCGAGAGGGCGACCTGATCGACGCAGACGATCGGGCCGCGGACGGACATCTCGTCCCGAAGGAGCTGGCCCACGATCCCTGCGATGTCCGCATCGAGCACGACGACGAGCGGCTGCCCCTCGGTCAGCACGCCGCGCACGCCCTCCGCGATCCCCGCGCAGAGCGCGCGCAGGGCAGGGTACCTCGGTCCGTGCCGCCAGCGGACGGCCAGCGCGAAGCGTCCGTCGCGGCGGTCGAGGCGCTCGATGCCGGCGCGCACCTGCTGGGCGATGTCGTCGGCAGCGGGACTGCTCGGTCGCAGCGCGATCGCGGCGAGATCGCGCAGCGGCAGGATGTCGGGCCGCGAGACGAAGAGCGTGTCGCCGCTGACCTGGATCGTGTATTGCGACGCGCCGATGCATGTCGCCCGGATGCTCTCGAGCGCCGGGAGCGGCTGCCCACGCAGGCGTCGCCTGATGGCCGCTCCGATGAGCCGGCCGAGATCACCGAACTCGCGAGTCTCATGAAGGTTCACGTATTCGCCCACGCCGCCTGAGAAGACGAGCGACTCGAATGGGCCTCGCGCGCGGAGCGGTCCGGTGAGCCAGAGTGCGTCATCCACCTGCCGCCCCTCCGGCACGCTCAGCACGGCCTCGGCGGCCGCGTCGGCGATCCGTTCGAGCGCCGCGCTCGCCGGACGTTCGCCCGGGCGGAGGGGTGCGCCGAGGGCGGCCGCGAACCGCGCGCCGGCCGATGTCACCGTGCGCAGCGTCCCGTCCGCGTCCCACGAGATGACGCGAGCGCCGATGTCGAGCGCCGCGGTCTCCTCGACATGCCCTTCGCGGCACACCGCGAGCTTGGTCGTGCCGCCTCCGATGTCGACGTTGAGCACGACCGGAGTCTCCGGAGAGCGTGAGAGCACGACCGCGCCCGAGCCGTGTGCCGCGAGGATCGCCTCGAGGTTGTGCCCCGCGGTCGCGCACACGAAGCGTCCGGCCTGGCCGCTGAAGAGGCCGACGATCGCGGCGGCGTTCTCCTTGCGAGCCGCCTCACCCGTCGCGATGACCGCGCCCGTGTCTATCGTGTCGGGCGACCACCCGGCCTCCGCGTACGCGGTGGCGATGAATGCAGACAGGGCATCGGTGTCGATCCGGCGCGGCCCGGCGTACGGCGTGAGCGCGACCCGCGAACGGTGCACGACCTTCCTGGTCGTGACGACGTACGCGCTCGAGAGCCGCACGCCCTGACGTTCGAGGCCGAGCTCGGAGAAGATCACATGCGACGTCGTCGTGCCGAGGTCGATCCCGACCGTGCGCAGGGTGAGGCGCTCGGTTGCGACGTTGCCATCGTCGTCGGGGTCGTGCCGGTGGCCGCTGTGTCCGCGCTGGCCGTGCGACAGGGCGCGAGCGCTACACGCGGACCGGGAAGGCGTCCATCTTCACCTGCACACCGTTCGCGCCGCAGCGCTCGACGTATGTGCGGTGGATCTTCGGATCCTGGTCCTCATATTCGATCTGATTGCCGCCCTCGTTCACGTCCTTGTCCACGCCCTGGTTATCGAGGTACTTCGCGAGCTTCCACTTGTTGCCGCCCCAGCGGATCGCGAGATAGCGGGCCGGGTCGCTGCCGGTATTGAAATGCTGGTGCCACCACAGACCCGGCGGCACGAACAGCGTGCCGGGCTTCCAGTTCACCTCCGTCATGGCGGCCGCGCCCTCCGGCCACATGAGCGAATAGCCGCGGCCGCTCAGCATGATCACGTGGTAACCGGGACCGTGGCGGTGTCCCTTCTTGTACGTGCCGACCGGGAACTCGGAGACGTGCGAGACCATCGTGTTGTTCGCGAACTCGAAGCGGATGTTCTTGCTGCCCGCGCCGCGCTCGTGCCAGTCGCGCAGCTGGAAGCGCCGGACGTCGGCGACGAAGTTCGTCTCCCACACGCGCCCGGTGTAGAGCGTGCCGCTGCCGTCGAAGTACTCCTTGCGGCTGTCATAACGATCGCGGAACTTGTAGTCGGCGCCGAAGATGAACTCGGTGTTGTGGATGAGATTCATCATGATCGGCATCGTGGTCACGGCGAGGAGCCTCGCGTGAAGCGAGCCCGAGCCGTTGTGCAGGCGATGGAGCGTGTTGAGCGGCACCGAGAAGAGGCTGCCCTCCTGCCACTCGAACGCCGTCGCGGCCTCGCCTTCGTTCCAGACCTCACAGGTCCCGCGGCCCGTCAGGACGAAGAAGTACTCCTCGAAGATGTGCTTCTCCGGTGCGCTGGAGCCGCCCTTCTCGAGCTCGAGGAGATAGGCATTGTCGGTGTCCTCCGCGCCGAGGAGCCGGATGTACGCGCCGCGCGCCTCCAGCCGGGCCCACTTCCCGACCTCGGCGGTGCGAAGGTCGTCCACCGCGACGCCCTCGTGGATCGGGATGCCCTCGGTCTCGATGAACTGTTCGTACGCACCGCGCCCCCACGTCGCCGGACGCTCGGTCTCATTCCCCGTCGGTCCCGTGGTCTGGCTCATGGCACGCACTCCTTCTATTACGCGGTGCGGTGGGCGGAGCCCAATCGTACGCGTTTGTATGTCACTGAAGCCGAATGGGATACTGCCGTCGCCCCGCCGATCATGCTTCAAGACATCGCTCGCACGGTCCGTCTCGCGGCTCGGCCCGACGCCGTGTGGTCGACGATCCTCGATTTCCACAAGGTCGCGTCCTGGCTCGTGGTCGTACGCGATGTCCGGGAGGTCGAGCCGCTGCGGCGCTACACGACCGTGCTCGAGGACCGCGTCGGTCCGTTCGCGATGCGCGCAGATCTCGCGATCGACGTTCGTGCTGACGAGTCCGCGCGCACGCTCCACGTGAGCGGCGCGGGCGAGGACCGGCAGATCGCATCACGGATCTCGGCCGCGATCGACCTCGGCGTGCGGCCCGAGGACGATGGCTCGTTGCTCGACGTGAAAGGCCGTTACGAGATCACCGGCCGCATCGCGACACTCGGGGCCGGAGCGATCCGGAAGAAGGGCGACAAAGTGCTGGGCGACTTCTTCGACAACATCACACGCGAGCTCGGCCCGCGCTGATCAGTCCGCGTCCGAGAGCGACTCCCAGAGGACTTCCGCGAGATGGCGCACCTTCGTCGGCGTCGAGCGCGCGTCGAGCCCGCCGCGCAGGTGCGTGAGACAACCCGGGTTGTCCGTGATGACGATGTCGGCGCCCGTCGCGGCGATGTTCGCGAGCTTCTTCTCGAGGACGAAGTTCGCGACCTCGGGATACTCGAACGAGAAGGTGCCGCCGAAGCCGCAGCACACCGACGAGTCGGCCATCTCGACGAGCTCGACGCCGGCGATGCGTCGCAGGAGCTCGCGGGGCTCGTCGTGGAGACCGAGCACGTTCGCGGACTGGCAGGCATCGTGGTACGTCGCGCGCAGGTGGAGCGGCCGTCCGCGCACGTCCTCGCGGGCTGCGGCGAGCTCGTGGACGATTGAGGTGAATGGCCGGATACGCGCCGCGAGCCGTTTCGCGCGCTCCGCCCATTCGGGATCGGTCGCCAGCAGGCGCACGTAGTCGTCCGTGATCGTGATCGCGCACGACGACGATGGCGCGACGATGCGGTCTCCCGGGACCGCCTCGAACGCGGCGATCGCGTCCTTCGCCATGCGCACGGCGCTCTCGCGGTCGCCGCTGTTCAGATGGGGGAGGCCGCAACAGCGACGGGCCTCGACGATGTGCACCTCCGCGCCGAGGGTCTGGAGCACACGCGCCGCGGCGAAGCCGGCGTTCGGCAGGAAGTGGTCGACGATGCACGAGGGGAAGAGGCCGACGCGCAGCGACGGGTTCGCCGGGTTCGTCTGCGTGATCTCGCGCGCGCGGTAATGAAGCGGCTCGGCGACCGCCGGCAGGCTCTTCTCCTTTCCGAGCTGGATCATCGGCAGCCGGATGAGCGAGCCGCGCTGCAGCGGCTTCTGCAGCGTGGAGAGCCAGCCGGCCGTTCGGTCGATGCGGCTCGGATCGCTCCACTGCGAGAGCGCGAGGCGCTTGGTGAGCGGCGACCCGGTGCGCTGCACCGCGCGGGCGCGTGTGTCGCTGATGAGCGCGGCGAGCGGGATCTCCACGGGGCAGACCGTGTCGCAGGCGTTGCAGCCGAGGCACATGTTCTGTTCGTAGGCGATGCTGTCGATCCCGTGGTGGAAGGGCGAGACCACGAGCCCGATCGGCCCGGTGTAGATGTGGCCGAAGACGTGGCCGCCGACGATCTGGTACGAGGGGCATACGTTGCTGCAGGCCCCGCAGCGGATGCAGGACAGCGCTTCGCGGAACGCGCCGTCCTCGCGCATCGCGGTGCGTCCGTTGTCGACGAGCACGAAGTGCAGCTCCTTCGGGCCGTGGACGCCGATCTCCGTCTTCAGCTCGATGTCCGCCGAGCGGGACGGCCCGGTGATGAACTGCGTGTACGTGCTGATCTTCTGACCGGTCGCGCTGCGCGCGAGGAGCTTCAGGACGGCGACCGCGTCGTCGAGGCTTGGCACGATCTTCTCGATGCCGACGATCGCGATGTGCACGGGCGGCACGCTCGTCGCGAGGTCGGCGTTGCCTTCGTTCGTGACGAGGACGAGCGTCCCGGTGTCGGCGATGAGGACGTTCCCACCGGTGATGCCGATGTCGGCCTTCATGAACGAGTCGCGCAGCTTCTCGCGCGCGACGGCGACGAGCGCGGCCGTGTCCGCGGGCACCGGATGTCCGACGACCTTGCTGAAGAGCGCGGCCACTTCCTCGCGCGTCTTGTGGATCGCCGGCGCGATGATGTGCGACGGCTTCTCGCCGGCGAGCTGGATGATCCACTCGCCGAGGTCCGTCTCGATCGCGGTGATGCCCTGCGACTTGAGGTGCTCGTTGAGGTGGATCTCCTCGGTCACCATCGACTTCGACTTCACGACGAGCTTGGCCTTCTTCGAGCGGCAGATCGCCGCCACGACGCGCCGCGCCTCGTTCGCGTCCACCGCGCGGTAGACCTTCGCGCCGACGGCCTCGGCTTCGCGCGTGAACTGCTCGACGAGCGCGGGGAGGTCGTCGATCGCCGCGCGCTTGCGACGCGTGAGGTCGCGGCGCAGGGCCGGCCAGTCGATCTCCTTCATCCGCTCGTTGCGGCGCTTGCCGAGTGACGGCATCGCGCGCTCGAGCGCGACGCGCATGCGGTCCGAGGCCAGTGCCCGGTCCAGCTTCTGGCGGAACTCGGTCTTGGAGGCGGTCACGCTTGCGCCGCGGCGTACGCGCGGTCGAGGACGTCCATGAGATGCATGACGGTGACACGCTTGCCGCTCGCGCGCACGCCCGCCTCGAGCTGCATCTGGCAGCCCGGATTCGCGGTGACGAGGATCTCCGCGCCCGACGTCAGGACGTTCGCCATCTTTCGGTCGAGCAGCGTCTTCGAAAGCTCGGGCTGCGTCACGTTGTACGTGCCGGCGCTGCCGCAGCACATGTCGGCCTCGGCCAGCGGGACGAGCTCGACCCCGGGGATCGCCGCCAGCAGCGTCCTGGGCTGGGCGCTGACGCGCTGCCCGTGGAGCAGATGGCACGGGTCGTCGTAGGCGACGCGCGCCTTGAGGACGCCCGGCCGCGCGACGAGCTCGACCTGCGCGAGGTACTCGGACGCGTCGCGGATCCGGGCCCCGAGCCGCTCGGCGCGCTCGCGCCATTTCGGATCGTCCTTGAGGAGCCACCCGTAGCCCTTGAGGTGCGCGCCACAGCCGGCCGCGTTCACGATGAAGGCGTCGACATCGAGCCGCTCGAGCGCCGCGATGTTCTTCCGCGCGAGCCGGCGCGAGTCCTCGCGCGCCCCGGCGTGCGCGTGGAGCGCGCCGCAGCAGGTCTGTTCCACCGGCACGACCACGTCGATGCCGTTCCGCGCGAGCACGCGTGCCGTGGCCGCGTTCGTCTCGGCGAACGCCGCGCGCATCACGCAGCCGGTGAAGAGCGCGACGCGGCCCCGTCGCGCGCCGAGCGCCGGATACGAGGCGGCGAGTGCGCTCGAGGAGACGCGACTCGGCACGAGCGCGAGGAGGTCCGCCAACCGACCGAGCCGCACGAGGCGCAGGATGGTGTCGGCGCGCATCCGCTTCGCAATGACCGAGAGGCGCGCGAACGTCGCGAGGAGCGTCGGGTGCGGGAGGAGCACGCGAAATGCGAGCGCCCGCAACACTCGCGCGCCGATCCCGCCAGGACGAGCGAGCGCGAGCTGCGAGCGCGTCGCCTCGACGAGCTTCCCGTACTCGACGCCGGACGGACACGCGGTCTCGCAGGCGCGGCAGTCAAGGCACTGATCGATGTGTTTCGCGAAGTCCGCGCTGTCGACGGCGACGCGTCCCTCCCAGACCGTCTGCATGAGCTTGATGCGGCCGCGCGGCGAGTCCATCTCCACACCGAGGACCGCATACGTCGGACACGTGGGCAGGCAGAAACCGCAGTGGACGCAGCGCGAGAGCAGCTCGCGCGCAGGAGCATCGGCGGCCCGCGGGTATGTGCTCATCGCACGATGCCGCGGCCCGGCTCGAGGATGCCGTTCGGGTCGAACTCGGACTTGATCCGGCGCATGAGGAAGAGTCCCGGCGCGTCGCCGTCGCCCCACGCCGCGACGCGCTCGCGGAGCGAGTTCGGCCGCCGCTCGACGCGGGCGCTGCCGCCGCACACGCGCGCGCCGGCGAGAAGCTCGTCCGCGGCTGCGACCTCGTCATCGTCGTCCGCGTCCACATGCACGCGGACGACGCCGCTCGCGGCATCCGCGACGAGCTGCGCGAAGCCGTCGAGGCGCGTCGCGATGTCGGCGAACGCCGTTTGCGCCGCGACGGGCAGCGACGCGCGGACGACGAGGCCGCGCGCGGCCCCAGGCAGCTCGCGCAGCTGCTCGAGCGCTTTGTCGGCGTCCAGACCGACCGTGGTCCCGGCGCCGTTCGCGTGCGCGGCGTCGCGGGCGATCGCGAGCGTCCGTTGCACCGCCGCGGGGTCGCCGCGCGCCACCACGACGAACCGCAGCGGATCGCGGCCGGTCCGCTCCACGACGAGCGCCGCGGGCCGGGCGGAGGTCTTCGCGACCGCGTCGGCCGCTGCGAACGCCTCCGCCGCTGCGCGGAAGCTCACCGCGAGCGCGGCCGATGTGACCGGGAGCGGCAGCACCTTGAACGTGCACTCGGT
>JBIOUD010000164.1:0-7381 GCA_044866725.1 Candidatus Limnocylindria bacterium
CCGCGCCTTCAGGTAAAAAACATCGGATCGTCGAGGGCGCATCCCGCCGTCCGCCGGGAGCGCGCTCGCACCGGCAGTATCAAACCCCTGGCAGGCTGACACGCCGCCCCCGTGGCCATCGTTCGTAGCCCAGGTGGGAGCACTCGCATTCCCAGCGGCGCGCCGCGCCCTTCTGGCGGTGGTCGTCGCCGTCGTCGTCGCGCTGCCCATGCCAAGCCTGCGGGTGAGCCCGGTCGTCGAGACCTCCGAAATGGACACCCCACTTGGGGCGCGCGAGGAGGCTCGCCCGCTCCAGGATCCCGACCGCCCGGAGGTCCAGCGGTTCGAGGCGGTCGACGCCGGAGTCGCGATCACCCCGCCCGCGGGGTGGGTACGCAGCCCCGCGAGCGCGCTCAACCCGCTCGCCGACCCGCCCGAGCCCGTGCAGGAGGTCGCCCGGTTCCAGGTCCGCGTCGGGGACCCGGCGCTGTACACGACGCCGGTCCCGCTCACGAGCGGGCTCGTCGCCGATGCGACCGCGGTCATCAGCATCGGCGTCGCGCGCGAGGGGTCCGAAGTCCTTTCTATAGAGCGTGGCGTCCGCGGCACTCGCGAGGCCGGAAGCGTCCCGGGGTTCGTGACGCTCGAGGACGAGACGAGCGACGAGGGGCTTCACGTCCTGACGCGCTACCTGTTCTCCCGCGAGAGCGAGCGCGTGCTCGTCGTTCGCGCGGCGACGGCGGAGACGTCCTGGACTGACTTCGCGGATCAGCTCCGCGCCGCGGTCGCGAGCTTCCACGGCGACACGAAGGGCGCGAACGCGCCCAAGGCCGAGCTGCCTCCGCCCCCGCCCGCGCCTCCGGTCGTCGCCGAAGCCGCGCCGGATCCGACGGCCCTCGTGCGCCAGGCGATCCTGAGGCGCGCCTCGACGCTCATCGGGCTGCGCTACGTGTGGGGCGGCAACTCCACCGTGAACGGCATGGACTGCTCCGCGTACGTGAGCTGGGTCTGGGGTGTCTCGCGTTACACGACGGACTCCATCTGGAACGTGTCGTTCCCGATCACGAAGAGCGAGCTCCGTCCAGGCGACGCGCTCAACCTCACGATCGGACGCGATCCCGCTCGCAGGGGTCACATCCGCCTCTTCGAGGCGTGGGCGAACGAAGCGCGCACCGCGATGTGGGTCTGGGAAGAGACGCCGCCGCGCGTCGTGCATCGCGTCATCTCGTACGACGATCGCTATCAGCCGATCCGCCTCGCCGGTCTCTCGAGCGCGGGTGAGACGCGCGTGATCCCCGGGACGCCGCAGCCCAGCGCTCGCGTGACGCAGCGGCCGACCACGACGCGCCGACCGACGCCGACCCCGACGCGCACGGCGACCCGCACGCGCACGCCGACGGCGCGACCGTCGGGAACCGCGACCGTGCGTCCGTCGGCGACGGGTGCCGCTCTGCCGACTCGTGCGACCGCGCCGACACCGACGGCCACGCCGGGGTCGACGCCCTTCCCGCCGCCGACGCGCACTCCGTAGCCGGCGCACTCCTTTAATAGGAGTGACGCTGGAGCGCGCGACGCCTCTCGACCCGCGCGTTTCGCGGTATCTCGCCGTTATCCTTCGGATGACGTTCGCCATCAGCGGGAAGGGACGAGACACGGGTTTGCTCGACGGCCTCTTCGGGTTGTTCTCGCGTGATGTCGGCATCGATCTTGGGACCGCGAACACGCTCGTCTGGGTCCGCGGTCGCGGGATCATCATCTCCGAGCCGTCGGTCGTCGCGAAGGACGTCCGCACCGGACAGCCGCTCGCGATCGGCGCCGAGGCGAAGCGCATGGTCGGTCGCACTCCGGCGGGGATCATCGCGATCCGTCCGTTGAAAGACGGAGTCATCAGCGACGCCGACATGACCGAGCTCATGCTCAAGCACTACATCGACAAGGTCCACGATCGCGCGCTGCTCTTCCCGCGTCCGCGCGTCGTCATCGGGATCCCGTCGGGTGTGACCGAGGTCGAGAAGCGCGCGGTGCAAGATGCCGCACTTCAAGCCGGAGCGAGATGGGCGCGACTCGTCGAGGAGCCGATGGCCGCCGCGATCGGTGCCGGTCTTCCGGTGAACGAGCCGACCGGATCGATGATCGTCGACATCGGTGGTGGGACGACCGAGGTCGCGATCACGTCGCTCGGTGGGATCGTCGTCTCTCGCTCGATCCGCATCGGAGGCGACGAGCTCGACCAGGACATCGTCGCGTACGCGCGACGCGAGTTCAATCTGCTCATGGGCGAGCGCACCGCCGAGGACATCAAGATCGCGATCGGCTCGGCGTATCCGCTCGACGAGGAAGTCTCGACGTTCTTCCGCGGCCGCGATCTCCTCACCGGTCTTCCGCGTTCGATCGAAGTCACGAGCGCGCAGATCCGCGAGGCCATCGAGCCGTCGGTGGAGCAGATCGTCGACGCGATCAAGCAGACCATCGAGGAGACGCCGCCCGAGCTCGTCGCCGACGTGATGGACCAGGGCATCTACCTCGCGGGTGGTGGCGCGCTCCTGCGCGGTCTCGACACGCGCGTCGCCGAGGCGACGCAGATGGTCGTTCACGTCGCCGACGATCCGCTCACCTGCGTCGTGCGCGGCTGCGGGAAGATCCTCGAGGATCTCGCCTCGTTCGAACGGAGTCTTGTCGTCGAGACGTACTCGGCGGTCCCGCGGTAGCAAGGGTGGCGTCGTTCGGCCGCACGCGTCGCCAGCAGACCGGATTCCTCCGCTCGTTCGCGGTGCTCTTCCTCATCTCGGCGCTCCTCCTGCTCCTGCGGAACAGCGACCCGGTCCGAGGCGCATCGACGTTCGCGACGCAGCTCCTCGTCCCTGCCCAGCGTGTGCTCGCTGACGCGGGGATCACCGGCAACCGCTTCTTCCAGGCGATCAGCGAGATCGAGTCGCTGCGCGCAGACAACGCGACGCTCCGGGCCGAGAACGAACGGCTCACGCTCGAGAACGTGCAGCTCCGCGAGGCGGCGTTCGCCGCGCAACAGGCCGCCAAGCTGAGCGAGATCGCGAAGACGCTCTCCTTTGAATCGGTGCCGGCGACGGTCATCGCCCGCGACCCGAGCAACATCCTGTCGACGATCGTGCTCGGCGTCGGGACCGATCAGGGTGTCAAGGTCGGCCACGTCGTGCTGTCGCAACAGGGGCTTGTGGGCCGGGTGAGCGAGGTTGGTACGAACTACGCGAAGGTGCTGCTGATCACCGACCCCTCGCACACGCTGTCGGCCCTGGTGGAGGGCTCGCGGGCGACGGGGATCGTTCGCGGACAGTACGGCGACTCGCTGATCATGGACTGGCTCCTCCAGACCGAGCCCGTGAAGCCGGGCGACGTCGTGGTCACGGCCGGTCTCGGGCTCGGCGAGGAGCTCCGGTCCCTGTATCCGAAGGGACTGGTGGTCGGCCGGGTCCTCCAGCTCCAGAACGCCGAGGCCGCGGCTTATCAGCGCGCGATCGTCGCCCCGGCCGTCGACCTGCGGAAGCTCGAGAGCGTGCTGGTGGTAAAGACCATTCCCTAGCGCCGGCGCCGGCCCTTAGCCGCCGATCTGCCTCAGGAGCTCCCGCGCCTGCTCGTTCTCGGGCTCGGTCCGCAGGATCTCCTGGAGCACCGCTCGCGCCTCGGTCTCGGTCCGCGTCTCGATGAGCCGCCGGGCGAGGATGAGCCGCAGCTCGTTGTGGTCGGTGGCCGCGACCCCCTGGCGCAGCACGTCGAGGCTGCCGCGCACATCGCCCTGGAGGCGGACGGCATCGGCCTTGACGACGTAGTACGTGTATTCGTTCGGGATGAGCGCGATCGCCCGGTCTTCGCTCACGATCGCGTCGGCAAGGTCGCCAAAGCCGATCTGCACCCGCGCGAGCTGGTCGTAGGTGTCCGGATTCCGCGGCGATGCCTCGAGCGCGCGCCTGAATGCCTCGTAGCTCGCCGCCTTCGCGCCGGCTTCGCCCTGCTTCCCGAAGAAGAGGTGCATCCGCGCGAGGTTCCACCAGAACGCCGATGTGTACGGAGAGCGCGCGGTCGCCTCGAGGTAGGCGCGCCGCGCACCGGCCTGATCGTCGACGAGCTCGAGCGCGCGGCCGAGGTCGTTCCAGTACACGGCGCGCCCTGAGTCGGCGGCGAGCGCGGCGCGCGCGGCGTCCACGGAGCGCTGCGCCGTCTCGACCCGCAGCGTCGATTCGGCGGTCTTGATGAGACGGTTCGCGTCCAGCGGTGCGGCCTGCAGGAACGCCACGAACGCGAGCCCCAGGATGATCGCGATCCGCGCGAGCATCGGGAGTCGGACCGCCGGGAGGCGCACGAGCGTGGGCGCTGTCCGCAAATCGCTCGCGAGACCGACACCAAAGCAGGCCCACGGGATCCACTGGATGCTCTGCGCGCCCGGAAGTACGAGGCCGCTCCCGTAGAACGCCGCGAGCGCTCCAGCGGCAGCGAGCAGCGGGAGGGCGTCGACATCCCGCGCGCGCTTCCACACATGCACGGCGAACGCCGCGAGGAAGAGGGCGGTGGCGGTGAGGCCGACCAGCCCCGTCGTGGCGGCGAGGTGAATGATCCAGTTGTGTGCGGAGGTCTGTGTCCGGTTCTTGTTGATGCCGGCGGCCTCGGCGTATTTCGGGTACGCGACGGCGAAATTCTCGAAGCCGACGCCGAGCACCGGGTTGTCGAGGAAGATCCGCGTCCCGGCCGTATAGATAAGGACACGGTCCTGGACGTTCTCGATGTTCGTCGCGGCGACGAGGCGGTCGCCGATCTGGGTCGTGAGCACGAGGACCAGGAGCGCCGCCGCGAGGCCGAGCCCGCCGAGACCGAGCCGCGTGAGCGCGGTCCGGGTCGCGCCGGCGCGGCGCAGCCACACGACGCCGAGCACCATGGCCCCGGCGACCACGCCGATGACGCCACCGCGCGTCAGCGTGAGGATGAGCAGGCCGGCGCTGACCGCGGCCACGCCCGCCGCCGCCCAGCGGATCCATCGAGCGCGCGACCCACCGAACAGCGCGATCGCGGCGCCCGCGACGATCGCCGTCGCGAGGAATTGCCCATAGAAGTCGGGATTCCCGAACGTTCCGAAGGGCCGGAGCTTCGAGTCGCGGTCTACCCACTTGATCGGATCGGCGCCCATCGCCTGCAGGCCGGCGTACGCAGCCGACACGAGGCTGGCCGCACCGAGCGCCCACGCGAGCCAGCTCGCCCGGCGGGGGTACTCCATGCCGACCGCGATCGCGATCGCCGTGAGGGCGAGGACGAGGTGCGTCGTGAGGCCGAGGTACCGGCCGACCTCGCCGTAAAGCGCGACGTAGCGGTTCGTCGCGGTCGCCGTCGTGAGGATCTCCACGCCGACAAGGCCGTAGAACCCGAGAAACAGCGGCGAACGCGCGATCCGCAGGCCGTCGGCCGCCGCGACCATCACCAACACGGCGAGGAGCACCCACGCGAGCGCGTGCGTGTAGCCGGCTTTGGCGAGGTCGAAGACATTGAGCAGCGACGCATCCATCGCGAGCACGAAGATCGCGAGCATCACGCAGCTGAGGCCCATCGCGACCTCGCGCCAAGCCGTCGCGACCGGCCCGCGCCGTCGCGACTGCGCCGACTTCGAGTCGGCGCCCTTCTTCACGCGGCGTTGACGGCTCCGTGATGGCACGGCTCGCAATGATGGCGCGTGCGAGATCGCTGATCCCGTTTCGACACACCCGACCGGGGTAGCTCCGAAGTCATCCTTCCCAGTTTTGAGTGAACGGTGTAGGGCCACTGCACACAGTTTTCACTTGCGTTCCTCGGACTTATGCCGCGTAATTGCTCAAGCGCGCGCGAGGAAGAGTGGGGAAGGGGAGCCTGGGTGGGCTGCGCAATCCTCTAGTGAATTTTGGCCGTGGCTTCATAGCCACGTTCCTCATCGCATATGTCGTGATGATCGGCGCACCGATCGGTACGACGTCGCTCGTCGATGCGAACGCATCCACGACGACGGCGTCGACGAGCACGACGAACGCGACGACCGACGCGCAGAAGGTCACGCGTCCCTCGCAGAAGCCGTTCGTCGATCAAACAAAGCAGCAGAAGGTCACGGTCGAGCCGGGCACTGATCCCGGAACGCTGAAGCTCACGTTCCCCGCTGGCACGAAGACGCTCGACGTCGCGGCGGCGGTCGGCTCGTTCGGACTCACGATGCTGAGTGGCGACGAGAAGACCGGCCTGTTTGTCTTCGCGCTGCCGAAGATCGACGTGTTCGTGGAGACCGGCAAGGGTGACAGCGGCGATCGCGCGTGGCTCCGATTCCCGAGCGTCTACACCGACGACGACATCGCGAGCTACTTCGGCAAGCGCGACCTGAAGGTCTCATCGATGACGAAGGATCCGGAGACGGGCGACAGCTACGTCGTCGTCGATCTTCCGCGCATCGAGGCGACGCTCATCGACGCGGAGCGCGGGCTTTACGCCGTGACGCTCACGACTGGTGATGCGGGTGAGCTCGCGCAGTGGGCTGCGCAGTCTGGTGTCCGCGTCATCTCGTTCGACACGACGACGGGCTACACCGTCGTGCAGCCGCTCGACTGGGTCGCGCCGGTGACGACGCCGATCATCGTTCCGATCGTCACGCCGTCGTCGACGCCGGCTCCGGCATCGACGGCGACGCCCGCGCCAGCGCGGACGTCACCGCCGAAGTCGGAGCTCATCCCCGGTGTCGACCGAAGCGGTCGCGTCGGATATTGGACGAGCGACGGAACGTTCTGGGTCCCGGTGAGTCCGTCGCCGAGTCCGAGCGCGGCGCCGACGGTCGCCCCGTCTCCAGCGCCATCGCCGAGTGGAACGAACGGACCGGCACCGAAGGGTCTCGCGATCATCCGGACCGACACCGCGGTGAACAACGAGGAGCCGCCGTCACCGGAGCCGTCGCCGACAGCGCCGCCGTCCGAGCCGCCGTCTCCGTCACCGAGCGCGACGCCGGATCCATCTCCATCCGTTTCGCCTTCGCCTTCCGAGTCCCCGTCTCCGTCCCCGTCGACCTCGCCTGAGCCGAGTCCGTCGACTTCGCCGGAGCCGAGCCCTTCACCGAGCGCGCCCCCGTCGGAGTCACCGACACCGACTCCTTCCGAGTCACCGACACCGACACCGACTCCGTCCGAGTCAGCGACACCGACACCGACTCCTTCCGAGTCACCGTCACCGACACCGACTCCGTCCGAGTCACCGTCACCGACACCGACTCCGTCCGAGTCACCGTCGCCGTCGACGTCGCCTGATCCGAGTCCTTCGGCATCGACGTCGCCCGAGCCGAGCGCCTCTCCAACGCCTTCACCGTCCGCGTCGCCAGAGCCGAGCCCGTCTCCGTCGCC
Organism: Candidatus Limnocylindria bacterium; assembly: GCA_044866725.1. Taxonomy (GTDB): domain Bacteria; phylum Chloroflexota; class Limnocylindria; order P2-11E; family P2-11E; genus CF-39. Next base: position 7,344 of record JBIOUD010000164.1, read on the forward strand.
GACGCCCGCGCCGACACCGACGCCCACGCCGTGGACGG
>JBIOUD010000165.1:0-10306 GCA_044866725.1 Candidatus Limnocylindria bacterium
CCGATACCGGATGCCGCCGCGACCACGAGCTGCCCCACGTAGGCGATCGACAGGTACGCGAGGAGCCGCGGCAGCGACCGCTCCGTCATCGCGGCGATCGCGCCGACCACCACGGTGGCGGCCGCGAGCACGGCGATGCACGCGCGCCAGTCGACGGCGGCGTGGGAGGACGAGGTGATCGCCGCGGCGCAGCGGAGCAGGGCCGCGATCGCGGCCATGCGGAGGACCGTCGTGACGAAGAGCGCCGCCGCCGAGGACAGCCCGGCCGCGGCCGGCGCGACCCAGAGGTGGAGCGGCGCCAGGCCAGCGACCGAGGCGAGGCCTGCGAGCACGAGCGCGATCCCGGCGCGCGCGACGGTCGAGTCCACGGCACCGAGCGCACCGATGGCCGTCGTGCCCGACGCCAGCACGAGGAGCACGACGCCTATGCCGACGAGCGCGGACGCCGAGACGGCCCACGCGAAGTACGTGCGGTCCACACGGGATCGCGACCCGATCATCGCGAGCTGGGAGGCAACTGCGATCGTGAGCGCGGCGAACAAGAGCACGAGGTCGCCAGCCGAGGCGATGCTGACCGCACCCGCGGCCGTTCCGAGCATGAGCGCGGGCGACCACGCATCCGCGGCGCGCGGATCGGCCGCGTCGAGCAGCAATGCCGCGACGGTCGCTCCGGCGATGAGGACGATGAACAGCGCCGACGCCGCGTCTCGCCGGATCGCGCCGTCAAGCGCGTCTCCGCCGGTGCCCGCCACGACCGCACCGACGAGCGCGGCTGTCGCGACGGCGGCAGCCAGCCATCGCTTCGCGCGCTCGTCCGCCGGGAGGATGCGCTCGAACAGCGCCACGACGATCGCGCCGAAGAGAAGGATCGTGGCCGGCGCGAGACCCGCGACGTCCCCCGCGCTCACGGACCCGCCTCGACCGCGGGCAGCGCTCCGTCCGCGACGCGATCCGTGATCAGGCGTGGCGCGACACCGATCGCGAGCAGCGCGGCGAGGAGCGGCACGAGCACGAGGCGCTCGCGCCAGTCGGCATCGCGCGACGCGCTGATGAGCGGTGCGCCGTGGATCGCGCGGCGCAGGAGCAGCGCCGCGCAGGCCGCACCGAACACGAGCCCGAGCGACGCGACGGCCGCCGCCACGGGGTACCGCTCGTACGCGCCGGCCAGCGCGAGAACGAGCGCGGCAAAGCCCGCGCTCCCGGGAACGCCGATCGCCGCGAGCGTCGTGAGCGTTGCGAGCGCGGAGATCTCCGGCGCTGTCGCGCCCAGACCACCGCCACGCGACAGCAGGAACGACGATGTTCGGCGCGCGATCGCTTCGACCGCGACGAGCGCCGCGCACATCGCAAGCGCGTTCGCGACGAGAAGGAGGACAGCCGCGCGGAGACTCGTGGGCGTCGCCACGAACAGCGCCAGCGCGACGAGGCTCTGCTGCGACACCGCAAGGAAGGCGATCGCGCGCCGCATGTCGTCCTGACGCGCTCCGACGATCGCGCCGTACAGGGCACCGACCGTCGCGAGCGCGACGAGCGGCGGTGCGGCCGCGGTCATGCCCTGCGGGAACAGACCGAGACAGATCCGAAGCGTCCCGTACCCAGCCACGACGGCGAGCAGACCCGGCACGAGCGCGCCGATCCCCGCCGGCGCGGCCGCATGAACGCGCGCGCTCCAGGCGTGGAACGGGAACAGCGCGAGGCCCGGCAGGAACGCAGCGAGAAAGAGGATCGCCGGTAGGAGCTGGCCATTCGGGGCGATCGGACGCGCCGCGAGGGCGTCGATGTCCAGCGTGCCACGCGCCTCAGCGATCGACGCGAGCGCCACGAGGAAGAGCCCGCTACCGATGAGGCCGTGGACCAGCAGTCGGAGCGAGGCGCCGCGCTTGTCGCCGACGCCCCAGCCGCGGATGAGCATCGCGATCGCGAGCAGGAGGCTCTCCCACCCGACGAAGAACACGGCGAGGTCCCGCGCGACGAGCGCCGTCGCCGCGCTCGCGAGCGCGGCGCAGTGCAACGCGAAGTAGGCGCGACGGTCGCCGACCCGCCGGCTCGTCGCGACGGCCGCGAGCGACACCGCACCGCAGGTCGCGAGGAGGATCGCGCCGACCGGATCGAGCGCCACGGCGAACGTCGACCCAAGGGGCGCGGCCCAGGCGAGTCGGAGCCCGGCCGGTTGCGTGACGACCGCGTAGAGCGAGAGCGCGATGACGGCGAGCGACGCGGAGGCCGCAGCGCTCCGCGCGGTCCGCGACAGGGCGCAGAACGCGACGGCCGCGAGTGGCGCGACGACCGCCGCGAGCGCGATCAGCGCGCGATCCAGTACGCGACGAGCGCCGCGGTCGCGGCGACGAGCAGCGTCTGGTGCGTCCACTTCGGACCCGCCTCGAGTCCGCCCATCGCTCGGCCGATGGTCTCGAGCAGCGCCGTGACGGTCCGCAGCGCGCGGTCGATCACCGCTTCCCCGCCTCGATCGGCGAGGAGCGTCGTGGTGTGCCAGACGCGGCCGACCAGCGGCGGCAACCCGTCGAGCCGCGTGGCGCCGCCCATCACCGAGGACACCCGCGGCGCGAGCGCGATCCGCGACGTGCCGACCGCGCCCAGGACGACGAGCGCCGCAGCGATGCCGAGCGCGGCCGCGATGACCGGTCGCTCCATGGAGGCGACGCCCGCGGCGGCGATCACGACCGCGGCGCTGAGACCACTGACGTCTCGACGTCGTGCGAGGAGACTCACTGCTCGGACGAACATCGCCGCGATGAGCAGGACGAGCGTCGCTGGGCCGGCACCGAGCGCCGCGACCACGCCGCCGAGGACCGCCGCGGTACGCCACGTCTCCACCCGCGACGAGCCGAGCGACGCCGCGGCCGCGAGCAGCGCCGAGGCTCCACCGAGCGCGACCGCGAGCACGAGCACGTCGTATCGAACGATCTCGGCGAGACGGAGGACCAGCGCGATGCCGGTCGGCAGCACGAGCGCGTGAAGAGCGGCGCCGACCGGCGCCGGCATGCGAGCGGGGTCGCCGAGCCACGCGCTGAACGGTGCGAGCCCGACGCGTGACGCCGCGGCCGCGACGATGAAGATGCTCGCGACGCCGAGTGCGCGCTCGGCCGACGGCGCGAGCAGGATCGTGGCAAGGCGTGTCTCGATCTGTTCGATGTCGAGCGTCTGGAACAGCGCAAGCAGACCCAGTGACGCGACGAGCAGGCTCGCGTCGCCCAGCCGCGCCATGACGAGCGAGACCATCCCATCGCGCGCCGCGTCCGCTGACCGCGCGGCGCGGCCGGCGAGGAAAGCGCCGCACACGCCGACGGCGCTCCACGCGGCGAGGAGGAGCAGGAGATCGCCGGCCATGAGCAACACGAGCGTGGCCGCGACGAGGACGTCGAGCGCGACGTAGAAGCGGCGCGCGCCGTCGCGCGGAACGCTCGCGAACGCGACGACCGCGATGAGCGTCGCGATCGCGGTACATGCGAGGGCGAGGGGCATCGCGGCGGCATCGGCGCGCAGCACCAGACCGGACCCGCGCAGCGGGAGCCACGGTCCGAGGTCGGCCAGGACCGCTCCTGTGCCTGTCGCCACGGCCTGCAGGGTCGCGGCGCTGATCCCGAACGCGAAGGCCGGCGCCGCCGCGCCGATCGCCCCGATCGCGCCGCGCCGCAGGTGTCCGCCCGCGACGAGGATGACGAACGCGGCCGCGAGCGGGACCGCGACGACGAGGACGAGCGTCATACGCCGACGCGGAGCGTACCGTCACCGTACAATCGAGTCTTCCCACGGGGTGTAGCGCAGCTTGGTAGCGCGCAGCGTTCGGGACGCTGAGGTCCCGGGTTCGAGTCCCGGCACCCCGACCGTGGCCGAGTTCTCGCTCGAGGTGGCGATCGCGCCCGACGCGGCCGTCGCGCGCGTGAAGTCGGCGATCAATCTGCCTCGGAAGCGGATGTTCGGGGTCCTCAAGACGCGCCCCGAGTACGTCGGCGTCATCGATGGCCGTTCGTTCGAGATCTGGGAACGGCAGCAGCGCGCCATCCACGCGTTCGGTCAGGTCACCGCGATCAAAGGCGGCGGCCGCATCGACGTCCGTCTCTTCACTCCGCCGCGAACGCGCATCCTGCTCGGAGTCTTCTTCGCGCTCTATCTCCTCGGCGGCGTCGGCATCACCTCGGGCGGGCCCGACGGCCTCACCGCGAACGATGTGGTGCTCGTCGTCATTGCCGCCGCCTTCGTGGGTGCCGTGTTCTGGCTCACGGCGGCACGTCAGCGCGCGTTGCTACGTGCCTTCATCCAGGAGCTCTTCGCCGAGACGGCCCGGGTCGAGCGCTCCTAGCGCGCTCCGTAGATCGCGTCCGCGGGTCCGTACGCGAGCCACGGAAGGAACCAGAGGACCGCCATGGCCACGATCTGGATCGCGAGGAACGGGTACATGCCGATGAAGATCTCGTTCAGCGTCACCATCTTCGAGGCGACGCCGCGCAGGTAGTACGCGGACATTGCGACCGGCGGCGAGAGGAATGAGGTCTGCTGGTTGAGCGCGGCCATGATGCCGAAGTAGAAGGCGTCGGTCGTGAGGTTGTCGGGGTAGTTCGTGTGGTAGAGCTGCAGGAGCGGCAGGAAGAGCGGCATGAAGATGATCGTGATCTCCGTCCACTCGAGCGGCCATCCGAGCAGGAAGATGAGCCCCTGCGCGACCCAGAAGAACTGCTCCGGCGAGAGGTTCAGGCGCAGGACGGTCTCGCTGATGATCGCCGCGCCGCCGAGACGCGCGAAGACAGTCGCGAAGATGCTCGAGCCCACGAGGAGCCAGCCGACCATCGCCGACGTCCGCACGGTGAGGAACACCGACTCGCGCACCATCCCGAGCGAGAGCCGACGGTGGAACGCCGCGAGGATGAGCCCGCCGAGCGCGCCGAGTGCCGCCCCCTCCGACGGTGTCGCGAAGCCGAAGAAGATCGCGCCGAGCACGAAGAGGATGAGCGACACGATCGGGACGAACCCGCGCAGGATGAGACCGAGGACCTGCCCGGCCGTCAGCTGCTCGCGCATTTCCTTCGGCAGCATCGGAGCGATCTGGGGCTGCAGCTTCGAGCGGACGATGACGTAGCCGAAGTAGAGCCCCGCGAGCATGAAGCCCGGTAGGAACGCGCCAGCGTAGAGACGTGGCACCGAAACGCCGGCGACGAAGCCGTAGAGGATCAGGAGCACGCTCGGCGGGATGAGGATGCCGAGCGTCCCCGACGCCGTGACGGTCCCCGCGGCGAAGCTCTTGTTGTAGCCGGCCCTCAGCATCACCGGGAACGCGAGCAGGCCGAGCAGCGTCACCGACGCGCCGACGATGCCGGTCGCGGTCGCGAAGATCGTGCCGGTGAGAAGGGTCGCGACGGCGAGCGACCCCGGAAGCCATCCGAGGAGTACCTGGATCGCGTGGAACAGCTCATCGAGGATCCCTGCGCGCTCGATGATGTAGCCCATGAACAGGAACAGCGGGATCGCGACGAGAACGTCGTTCTGCATGACGAAGAACGTGCGCTGCACGACCAGATCGAAGACGACGAATCCCATGCCGAGGAAGCCGAACGTGACGCCGAGCGACATGAGCGTGAAGGCCGTGGGAAATCCGATGAGGATCGAGACCACCATCAGGGCGATCATCACCAGGCCGAGGGCTTCCGGGCTCATACCTCGCTCTGCTTGGCCAGGATGGTCTCGGTCTCCTCGACGTCCGCGAGACGCGGCGGCCACACACCGGTGCGCAGCGCCTGGTAGGCGCGGATGGTCTCAGCGATGCCCTGAATGACCATGAGCGTCGCCGCGACGGGGATGACCGTCTTCAGCGGATAGAGCGGCGGCGCAGCCGCGGTCGTGAACGACCGCTCGCGGATCTCCCACGATGCGGCGGCCCACTGCGCGCCGACAGAGATGAGCGCGATCATGCCGGGGAAGAAGGCGAAGAAATAAAGCGCGAGGTCGATGCTCGCCTGCACCCTCACCGGCCACTGCCGGTAGAAGATGTCGCCGCGGACGTGCTGGCCGCGTGAGAGCGCATACGCGCCGCCCAGCATGAAGAGGATCGCGTACAGGTAATAGGACATGTCGTATGAGAACGTGTACGTGAACCAGATCGCGCGGATCGGCTCGCCCAGCGGCTTTGAGAGGTAGCGCATCGTGATGTCGTACGAGATGAGCAGCGTCATGAGCAGCACGACCCACGACGTGATCTTGCCGCTCCACGCGGAGAGCCGATCGATCGAGAACAGGATGCGCTGCAGCATCTGACTCCTACTACGCGCGTCTATTGAAGTCGGATATGCCACGGGGCCCTCGGCTGCCCGAGGGCCCCGTGAGGATATCGAGATTGCTTCAGAGCGCTACTTGAACATCGCGCGATACGACACCGCGTCCGGCGTCGGGATGTTGATCGTGTCGGCCCACGGGAAGACCCGCTGGGCCCACTTCTTCTGCGAGTCGAGGAGCGCGACGAAGTCCGGGTTGTCCTTCGACTCCGAGGCGATCACCGTGTCCCATGCCCGAAGCTGGGCGTCGAGCACCGACTGTGGCGTCTTCTGGATATTGATGTTCTTCGCGATGAGCTTGGCGTAATCGTCGCTGTTCTTGAACATCTGCTTCCATTCGCCATTCGCGGACTCGGCCCACGCGCCGTACTTCATGATCGCCTTCAGGTCCGCGGGCATCGCGTCGTACTTCGATTTGTTCAGCGAGATCTCGAGGATCTCGCTCGGCTGGTGGTACGAGCGTGCCATGAGCACCTTGCGCGCGTCAGGCAGGCCGTACACCGTGTCGGACGTCGTGTTGTTGAACTCGGCCGCGTCGATGACGCCGCGGTCGAGCGACGATGCGACCTCCGCCCCGGCGACGGACACGACGCTGGCGCCGAGACCCTGGTAGATGCCCGTCGCGAGACCGACGGTGCGGAACTTCATGCCTTGGAAGTCACCCGGTCCGCGGATGACATCCTTGAACCACCCGAGTGGCTGGTTCTGCATCGGCATGTGGAACAGGCTTACGACGTTGAGCTTGAGCTTCGTCTGAACGAGCTTCTCGTACAGCGCCTGACCGCCGCCGTAGTAGTACCAGGCGAGCCACATCTGGCCGCTCATGCCCATCATCGGGCCTGTGCCCATGAGGCTCACCGCGTGGTCCTTGCCGTAGTAGTACGCCGGCACGTGGTGCGCGCCGTCGAGCGTGCCCGCGTGGACTGCGTCGATCGCGCCGTTGATGTTGGTGACCGCGTTGACCGGAAGCGCATCGATCTTGATCCGACCGCCGGACATCTCTTCGACGATGTTCTTCCAATCGAGGAACATCTCCTGGAACAGGTCGTTCCCCGCCCAACCCGACTGGATCTTCCACGTGACCGCGTTCGCCGCGGCAGCGGTCGTCGGCGCGACCGAGGCCGTGCCGGCTGCGCCCGTGCCGGCGGGTGTCGCTGAGGTCTGTGGTGCGTTCTGCGAGAGACACGCCGTGAGGAACGCGCCGATGCCGGAGAGCGAGCCGTATTTCAGGAACCCTCGACGTGACAGCTTGGAAAGGAACGTCATGTCCACCTCCAACCCAACTGGGACGGCGCGAACATTCGATGCCGACCGTTTCACTCTGTCAAGCCGAGGTTTCGACAGGCGCGAACTCTGGGCGAGATCAGCGGAAGGACGCGGCGATCCTGAGAGCCTCATCCTTCGTCACCTGCGCCTCGAGGCGCATCGTGACGGCGCCCTGTTCCCAGACGAGCGTGTTCCCAGCAAGGCGCAGCGTCTCCTGGACCGCGTTCCCGCTCGGGTCACGGTAGAAGAACAGGTGAGGCGCGCCCTCGATCCAATACCCGCGCCCACCGCCGACGTTCACCTGCTCGATCGGCGAGTCCGGTCCGGTCCCCTTCCCGACGAGCTGCGCGTCGATGGTCCCGCCGAGCTCGGTCACGAGCGCGGAGACGCCGGCGGTCGGCGAGACCGGTATGCCAGACCTCTGTCGGTAGACGAGCGTCAAGCGCTCGGTCGTGCCCACGGTCTCCACGTAGACGTCGTCCGGAGCACCGAGCTCCGCCGGGACCTGAACCGCGAAGTGCACGCGCGAGCGCGCCTCGGCGAGCGTGACGCGATCGCCGCCGAACGTGATCTTCGGCGGAGGCAGTGTGGCGGGGACGCTCGGCACCGGGAAGATGTCGATGCCGCGAACGCGCAAGAAGTCGACGGCATTCGTCGGGAAGTCCGACGCGACCAATCCCACGACGATGACGAGGAGCGCGGCCGTGACCGCGACGGGCGCAAGGAAGGCGCGCCAGCCGCCGCGGCGCGGCACCCGCAGACGCGCGCGCACCGCCGACGCCATCGCGACCGGCGCCGGGTAGTCGAGCCGCGTCCCGATATCGCGTAGCGTGGCCTCAAGCTCTTCGTCGCGCATGCGCTCAGTCACCGATCGGCACCTCACCCATCAGCGAGCGCAACCGGGCGAGGGCACGCGAGAGGCGAGACTTCACCGTGCCGCGGGCGACGCCCAGCGCGTCGGCCATCTCGGCCTCGGAGAGGTCGAAGAAGTAGCGGTAGGCGATGACCAGGCGATCGTCCTCCTTCATCTTGCGTAACGCACCCAGCACCAACTCGCGTCTCTCCGCGGTCAAGGCCGCTCCCTCGGGCGACAGGGCCGTGTCTGCCGAGGGGCGGTCCTCGACCACGCTGAGACCGACCGTCGGACGGCGACCGGCCGCCTTGCGGCGGTTGATGGCCTCGTTGGCGACGATCCGCAGCAGCCAGGGACGGAAGGGCGCGCCGGAGCGGAAGCGGTCGAGGGCGTAGTACGCCTTCACGAAGCCCTCCTGTGCCGCGTCCTCGGCGTCCTCATCGGAACCCGTGATGACGTACGCGGTACGTGCCGCGAGCGCCTGGTAGCGCGTCACGAGCTCCGCGTACGCGTTCTCGTCGCCATGCTTCGCACGTTCCACGAGGCTTGCGTCCTCCGTCGGCCGGCCCTCCACGGAGTCGGTTCCACCCTCTCTACAACAGGGGTCGGGGCTGGTTCCCCGCCCGCTCGGGACGACAGATCAGGTCTAGGAGCGCGCTAGGGACGGATCAGGTCGAGGAGCGCGTCGTGGCGGCGCTCGACGTCCGCTCGAGTCGCTGCCTCGATGCCATCCACACTGAAGCGCTCGACGGCGAACGACGCGCACACGCTGCCGTGGAGGACGGCGCGTCGCAACGCGGCGTCATCGATGCGCGGTTGGGACGCGAGGTACCCCAGAAGGCCGCCGGCGAAGGTGTCGCCGGCACCCGTCGGATCGACGACGTCCTCGATCGGGAAGGCCGGCGCCCAGAAGGTCGCGTCCTTCAGGTAGAGCGTCGCGCCGTGCTCGCCGCGCTTCACGACGACAGCCCGCGGCCCGAGCCTGATGATCTCGCGCGCCGCTCGCGCGACGTTCAGCGTGCCGACAAGCTGTCGCACTTCGCCCTCGTTGATCGACACCAGCCCGACCTTTCCGATGACGCGGAGGAGCGCGTCGCGCGAGTGCTCGATCCAGTAGTTCATCGTGTCGAGTGCGACGAGGCTCGGCGCGCTCAGCTGCTCGAGCGTCGCAAGCTGGATCTCCGGATCGATGTTCGCGAGGAACGCGACCTTGCTGTCGACGAACGCCGCTGGGATGTGCGGCCGCCATCCGCCGAACACGCCGAGGTCGGTGTTGATCGTCTCGGCTGTGTCGAGCGCGAAGTCATACGTCCCGCGCCAGCGGAAGGAGCCGCCGGGTCGCCGCTCCAGTCCCCGCATGTCGACGCCGCGCTTCTCCAGTCGCGCGACATCGACCTCGCGGAAATCGTCGCCCACGACGCCGACGAGCCGCACCGGCGCGTACAGCGCCGCGGCCATGGCGAAGTACGACGCGGCACCGCCCAGCACGCTGTCGCGGCTGGCGACCGGTGTGCGCACGTCGTCGTATGCGAGCGAGCCGACGACGAGGATCGATGACGTGCTCATGACGGCGTCGACAGGAACGAGACGACCGTGAGGATCGCATACGTTCCGGCGATCGCGAGCGCGAGGAGGTCGGTCTCGAGGATCTGCTCCTCGCCTCCGCGCGACGCCCAGTACGCGTTGAGGCCTCGCTGTCCGTAGACGACGACCGCGGTGCCAGCGATGAGCTCGACGGCGTCGAGGACCAGGAAGAGCGGATCGGACTGGTAGTGCGTGAACGTGAGCCACCAGATGACGATGCCGAGCGCGGCGCTCATCGGGTCGAGCCGCGCGCCGGCGCTGCTCTTCTCGAGAAGCTGGTCGACGAGCCGGAAGTGCCGCCACGCGATCACCACATTCA
>JBIOUD010000166.1:0-4194 GCA_044866725.1 Candidatus Limnocylindria bacterium
CGCCTTCACGTTCGGCCCGATCGTGAGCTGCATGCTGTCGAGGACCTCGTCGATCGCCTGGCGGACCTCATCGCGGATCGTCGCGTACTGGGCCTTCAGGTCGACGAGCGGGATGTCCTGCGTCTTCGTCGTGACCGTCATCGGTGCGTCTCCTTCGTCTCGAGCCATTCGTAAGCGTGCTTGTAGATGTGCACGAAGCAGTCGAGCTCGGTCAGCTCGTCTTTCAGTTTGGTCGCCGGGTTGCCGGCCCACACACTCCGCGGAGGGATCTTCCGCGCACGGACCACGCTACCAGCGCCGATGAGGGCGAGCTCGCCCACTTCGACACCCGGCAGCAACGTCGTATTCGCGCCGATCTTGGCCGCCTTCCGGATCGTCGCTCCCTTCACGCACTGGAGATACGCGGGGCACTGTGGATGTGGATCGTCGGTGAACACGACGTGCGGGCCGAGGAACACATCGTCCTCGACGGTCGCGAGCTCGAGGAAGCAGCCGGTGTGGATGCGCACGTTCGAACCGATGCGGTTGCCGAACTCCAGCGACGCGTGCGTCCCGACGGAGACGTCGTCGCCGATGATGTTGTCCTCGCGGATCGACGCGCCCTGTCCGGTCTGAAGGCGCGCGCCGATGGTCGTGCCGGCGTAGATCGTCGTGAACGGGCGGATGACGGAGTCGACGCCGATGACCAGCGGGAGGTCGCCCTCCTTCTTCCCGCGCGGCGCGCGTCCGAGGACGACGTACTCGCCGACGACCGTGCCGCTCCCGAGCTCCACGTTCGGCGCGACGATCGCTGTGGGATGGATCTGCACGCCGAGCGAGGTCACGCCCGGGCGGCCTCCGGCGCCGGCCGATACGACACGCGCGCGCCGCCGGACTTGAGGCTCCGCGTGCCGGCCTCGAGCACGCGCACGACGCGGAGGCCCGCCTCGCCGTCGCTGCGCGGCTTCTTGCCCTCGCGGATGCACTCGATGAAGTGGCGCATCTCCATCTGGAGCGCTTCGGTGATGGGGACGTGCGGACTGCGGATGTCACCGGAGCGATACGAGCGGCGAAGCTCGTCGCCGTCGAGCGACTGCACGCCGAAGTCGTAGACCTTCACGCGCTCGACGGTCTCCATGTCGTCGTACACGGCCATCTGTTTGGTGCCGATGACGGTCATCGTGCGCAGCTTGCTCGGCGCGAGCCACGAGAGATGCGCGTGCGCGAGCGCGCCGGACGGGAAGCCCATCGTGAGGAACACGACGTCCTCGATCTCCGGCTGCACGTAGCAGGCGCCGACGCACTGGACCCACTCCGGCTCCTCGCCGAGCCAGTAGAGCGAGATCGAGACGTCGTGCGGGCCGAGGTCCCAGAGCACGTTGATGTCGAACTGGTGGAGCCCGAGGTTCACGCGCTGGCTGTCCACGTAATTGACTCGCCCGAGCTCGCCGCGCTCGATGAGCTCGCGGACCGTCACGACGGCCGGGTTGTACACGAAGGTGTGGCCGACCATGAGCGTGCGGCCGGCCTTCTCCGCGGCGCGGACCATCGCCTCGGCGTCGGTGCTCGTCGCTGCGAGCGGCTTCTCGACGAACACGTGCTTCCCCGCCGCGAAGGCCTCCTCGACGAGCCTCCGGTGGGTGTTCACGGGCGTCGCGATGGCGACGGCGTCGATGCTGCTGTCGGCGAAGAGCGCGCGGTGGTCGGTCGTCAGGCGGAGCGCCGGGAAGCGCTTCTTGATCCCGTCGAGCCGCTCCTGCGAGAGATCCGCGACGGCGACGGGTTCGGCGCCCGGCGCTTCGTGGAGGTTGCGGATGAGGTTCGGGCCCCAGTAACCCGCGCCGATGACGGCGACGCGAAGGGGGTTCATTCGGCACAGATTCTAGGGGCCGTGTGCAGAACGTTGTGGTCTCGATATTGAGGACGAAGCGGCCGATAGACTCGCGCGACACATGCCGCAGATCCGCGAGCTGCTCGCCTCCGGGACGACGTTCTCGTTCGAGTTCTTCCCGCCGAAGGACGACCGCGAGCAGCGCCTCCTCACGAAAGCGATCCGCGACCTCGAGCCGCTCCGCCCGTCGTTCGTCTCGGTCACGTACCGCGGCGGGGCGGCGTCCCGTACGCGAACGACCTCGGTGGTCGCGGACATCCTCCGCACGACGACGCTCACACCGATGGCGCACCTCACCTGCGTCGCGCACCCGCGCCTGGAGCTCGGCGAGGTCCTCGGCGGCTTCCGCGCGTCGGGGGTCGAGAACCTCCTCGCCCTCGGCGGCGACCCGCTGCCGGAGGGCCAGGGGCACACCGAGGTCCGCTACGCGTCGGAGCTCGTGCAGCTCGCGCGTCGCGTCGGCTTCCAGTCCGTCGGCGTCGCGGCGCATCCGGCCGGCCACCCTCGTTCGCCCGACCTCGCGACCGACCGCCGCCACCTCGCCTCGAAGCTCGAGATCGCGGACTTCGCGATCACGCAGTTCTTCTTCAAGGTCGAGGAGTACCTGCGCCTCCGAGAGGAGCTCGCGGCGCTCGGCATGCGCAAGCCGATCGTCGCCGGGATCATGCCGATCACCTCGCTCGCCTCGGTGCAGCGCATGGCCGAGCTCTCCGGCTACAAGGTCCCCGACGACGTCGTGCGCCGCGTCACCGCGGGCGGCGAGGATCACGAAGAGGTCCGCAAGCGTGGCATCGACCTTCTCACCGAGCTCTGCGCCGACCTGCTCGAGGAGCACGTGGCCGGGCTCCACTTCTACACGCTGAACTTCTCCCGCGCGACGCGCGAGGTCTACGCGAAGCTCGGGCTGGCGCGCGACTAGCCCTCCGGCGCGCGCTCAGCGTCTCTCGTGATGAACGCGAGGCCGACCGCGACGATCCCACCGACGTACGCGTAGTACGGCTGCGTCGTCCACTTCGCGAAGAGCAGCGCGAACATCACGATCCCCGCACCCGCGAGGATCGCCGCGCCGAATGACGGCGGACGCCAGCGCCACGCGGCGACCGTGACGAGCGCGATCGTCCCAAAGATCTCGACGAGCGCGAACAGCGGCACGAGGGCACGCGGATCGCCGTACTGCTCGAGCGTGTGGAGGAGGTTCGTGCCCCAGATCTCCTCGTGGAACGTGAGCGCCTTCAGCTGATCGTCGAAGAACGCGAGCGGATCCCAGAGGAAGAACGGCAGGCAGAACGCCGTCGTCACACCGAGCGCGACGAGGGTGTAGCGGCGCCAGTTCGCGCCGCTCACCGCGAGCCAGCGCGCGGCCGGCGGCAGCAGGATGAGCGAGAACTGCTTGAAGGCGATGGCCCAGCCAAACAGCGCAGCCGACAAGAGAAAGAGGACGTTGGATGCGCGCGACGTGGGCCGCTCGCCGGCGGACGTGGCAAATACGAGCGCGACGCAGGCGAGCACGACGAGCGCGGACGCCGACACGTCGTTCGATCCGTCGATCGCGCGGTAGCCGGCGATGCCCCACGCGGCGTACAGCATCGCCGGCAGGGCGACGCGCTCGAAGCCGACGCGGAATCCGGCGAGCCCGATCGCGGCGACGATGAGCACGCCGGCCCAGGTGTCGACGCGCGCGATGTCGCCGACGAGCCACTGCGGCAGCGCGTACCACGCGAGCTCGCCGGGCGGATACACGAACGGCGAGCACGGCGGGATCGTGCTCTGGAGGCACGTCGCGTACGGGTTCGTCCCCTGCGAGGTGAGGAGCAGCGACTCGGTCGTCGCCTTCAGCACGTCGCTCCCATCGACGAGCGGGTCGCGACGCAGTCGCTCGGAGATCGCGACGAGGACCGCGAGGTACGCGGTGAGCCCGGGCGCCCACGTGGATCGGCGCAGCGCGACCCATCCGACGACGATGGCCGAGAGGAGGATCGCGACCCGCTCGAGCTGCGGCGCGTTGACGTCGATGCCCTCGATCGCCCAGAAGAGCGCGACCGCGAGGGCCGCGAGGGTCAGCGCGCCGCTACTGGCCGGTGGCCTGTCGGAGCCGGGCGAGGTCATCCTGCAGCAGTGTGATGAGGCGCGCGTACTCCGCGAAGTCGCCGCGACGCAGCGCGTCCTGCGCCTGGTCGTAGTGGTCGGAGGCCTGCTTCACGAGCTGCGCGATGGTCTGCGACGGCGCGGGCGACGGCGATCCGGATGGCCGCGGCGTCGCGGTCGCGCCGGGCGTCGGTGTGGGCGTCGGGGTCGGCGTGGGCGTGGGCGTCGGGGTCGTCCCG
>JBIOUD010000167.1:0-8387 GCA_044866725.1 Candidatus Limnocylindria bacterium
CCGCCGAGATCGTGAGCTTCTCGGGGGCCTCGACGACGAAGCGGTGCCGGCCCTCTTCGCGGGTGGCCTCGACGTAGCGCTCGACGGTGTCGCGGACGCTCTCGGCGAGGTCGAAGGGCGCGCGCTCCATCTCGAGCGTTCCGCGCCCGGCGCGAGACACCGAGAGGAGATCCGTCACGAGCGCGTTCATACGGTCCACCTGACGCTCGATCGAGGCGAGGTTGCGCTCGAGCGAGTCCATGTCCATCGGTGTGCCCTTCTCGCGCGAGCGCCGGATGCGCGAGATGAGGAGCTGCGCGAGCGCCTTCAGCGGTGTGAGCGGCGTGCGCAGCTCGTGCGAGACGATCGAGAGGAACTGCTCCTTCTCCTTCTCCATCGTCCGCAGCTCCGTGAGGTCGTGCCAGGTCACGACGGCCGCGACGACCGCGCCGGCCGAGCGCACCGGCCGGGCCTTCACGTCGGCCACGCGCTCCCGACCGGTCAGCGCGTTGGTGTACACGATCTCGAGCTGGATAGTCTCTCCGCGGAGCGCGCGCATCGACGGGAGGTCACCGGCGGCGATGGCTGTGCCTGTCGCGGCGTCGCGGGGCGAGAGCCGCATCATGGTCTCGACGACGTCGACGCCGCCTCCGTCGATCGAGACGCCGAGGAACTCGGCGGCGACGTCGTTCAGCGCCCCGATGCGACCGGGCGGATACGCGATCATCACGCCCTCGCCGACCGCCGCGAAGATCGAACGCTGCAGGTCACGCTGCCGGACGACCTCGCGGTGCACCTGCGCGTTCGCGATCGCGACGCTCGCCTCGACTGCGAGGACGTGCGCGAGATCGACGGATTCGTCGTTGAACTGGTACGCCTGGTCACGGGAGTACGCGTTCAGCGAGCCGATGAATTGCCCTTCACTGAGCAGCGGGATGGCCAGGACCTTCGCGAGCCCCTCTTCCGCGATGAGCGCCTTGTCACCGAAGCCCTGGGTCCGGAAGTCGAGAACGACGTGATCGTCGGCGCCGTGGAACGAAGCCTTCGCCTGATCGAACGGGATGCGCTGCTCGCGCGTGTAGCGCTCCGACAGGCCGTCCTGGCAGGTGATCTCGAGCATGTCGCCCGCCGCGTCGCGCAGCATGACCGCAGCGGCGTCGGCGCGCAGGATGTCCCGGAGCGCCCGCACGATCTCGCGCTCGATGCGGTCGAGATCAAGGCTGCGCAGCAGCTCAAGGCTTACTCGATGGAGCCGCTTCGCACGCTCGGGCATGCTTTCGAGTATGCGTGAGCCATGCCGGATTCACGGAGAGCAGGCGTCCTAGACGCTCCGTTTACCGCCCCGGTACGACGACCTCAACGACGTCCCGCCCGACCTCGCGCTCCACGGCCTCGGCGACCTCGGCCGTCACATTGGCCTTGAACGGGGTAGAGACCCTGCGGCTCGGGCCCTGCGCGTTGGGGAGCTCCAGCACCACCGCCGACGCCCCCGAGAAGTCCTTCAACACCAGGGAGATCCGCTTGAAGATCTCGACCGAGCGCTCATACGAAAGCGCCTCGCGGAAGCGGATGACGAGCTCGACCGGCCGGGCAGCGGGTGGCACGGGAAGGCCATTGGCCGGCGCAGTGCGAGTCTCTAGTGAGGCCCCTCCGGGGGCTGGACCCGCGGCCGGGCGCGCGAACTTCGCCCGCTTCGCGAGGCGCTGCGTCGTCTCGTCGAGGGCTCGGCGGATCTCGGCCGCGCCCTCGTCGTTGAACCGGACGGCGTGCTCGACGAGGAGCTTCGGCGCCTCGTCGCGCTTCTCCACCCGCCCGAGGACGAGGAGGATCTCGTCGGTGTTCCAGACCGCGGCGGTCGCTTCGTAGGTCCGCGGGAAGATCGTCGCCTCGACCGAGCCCGTGAGGTCCTCGACCTGCGCGAACATCATCAGCTTCTTCTCTTTGGTGATGTGCTTCCGCGCGGCTGTCACGACGCACGCGACGATGACGAGGCCCTGCTCCTCTTCCTCCTTCAGCTCCGCGAGGTATGCGGTCACGACGTCGCCCATCCGCGCCGCGACCTCCTGCAGCGGGTGCTGCGAGAGGTAGATCCCGAGGAGCTCCTTCTCCCATGAGAGCAGCTCGCGCTGCGGTGCCTCCGGCCCGCCGACGGGCGTCGCGACGATCTCCGTCTCGAGGCCCATCGACGCGAAAAGACCGACCTGGCCGCTCTCGCGATCCTTCTGCTCGCGCTGCGCGGTCGCGAGCACCGCGTCGAGGCTATTCAGCTGTCCCTGCCGCGGGCCGAACACATCCGTCGCACCGCACTTGATGAGCGACTCGAGGACACGCTTGTTGCTGCGCGTGAGGTCGATGCGGCCGCAGAAGTCGTCGAGCGAGCGGAACGTGCCGCCCTGGCGGCGCGCCTCGACGATGCTCTCGACGGCACCCTGGCCGACGTTCTTCACCGCACCGAGCCCGAAGCGGATGCCCGCCGGCGTGATCGTGAACCCGAAGTCCGACTCGTTCACGTTCGGCGGCAGCACGTTGATGCCCATGCGGCGGCACTCCGCGACGGCGATGGCGACGCGATCGGGCGTGCCCATCTCGGCCGACAGCACCGCGCTCATGTACTCGGTGGAGTAGTTCGCCTTCAGGAACGCGGTGTGGTACGCGATCATCCCGTAGATCGCGGCGTGCGCGCGGTTGAAGCCGTAGCGGGCGAAGGGCTCGAAGTCCTTCCACACCTGCTCGATGACGTCGGCGTGCAGTCCATTGCGGAGGCAGCCCTCGACGAACTTCATCTTCTGCGCGTCGAGCTTCTCTTTGATCTTCTTGCGGATCGTGTAGCAGAGGACGTCGGCCTGGGCCATCGTGAAGCCGGCGAGCGCCTGCGTCACCGCCATGACGTCCTCCTGGTAGACCATGACGCCGTACGTCGAGCGCAGCACCGGCTCGAGGCTCGGATGTGCGTACGTGACCGCCTCCTCCCCGTGCTTGCGGCGGATGAACGTCGGGATGTAGTCCATCGGACCCGGCCGGAAGAGTGCGACCATCGCCATGACGTCCTCGACGCGGTCCGGCTTGAGGTCGCGCACGTACCGGCGCATCCCGGCGGACTCGAGCTGGAACATGCCCGTGGTCTCGCCCGAGCTGAGCATGTCGAAGGTCTTCTTGTCGTCGAGCGGGATCTCCTCGCGGCGGATCGTGATGCCGCGCTTCTCCTTGATGAGGCGCAGGGCCTCGTGGAGGATCGTGAGGTTCCCGAGGCCGAGGAAGTCGAACTTCAGCACGCCGAGCTTGTCGAGGGACTTGTCCTCGAACTGGCTCTGGATCGCCTCGGCCTTCTTCGAGCGCTCGAGCGGGACCAGCTCGGTGAGGGGGTTGCGGGTGATGACGACGCCGGCTGCATGCGTGCCCGTCGAGCGCACGAGGCCTTCGACCTTCTCCGCGAGGTCGAGCAGCCGTCCGACGTGCGGCTCCTGCTCCATGTCGCGCAGCTCCGCGACCATCCGGCGCGCCTCGGGGAGGTCGACGCCGAACGGGATGACCTTCGCGACGCGGTCGGCCTCGCCGTAGGGCATGCCGAGGACGCGCGCGACGTCGCGCACCGCCGCACGCGCGAGCATCGTGTTGAACGTCGCGATCTGCGCGACGCGGTCGGCGCCGTACTTCTTCGTCACGTAGGCGATGACCTCATCGCGGCGGTTGTCCATGAAGTCGACGTCGATGTCCGGTGGCGTGTAGCGCTCGAGGTTCAGGAAGCGGTCGAAGATGAGCGCGTACTTCAGCGGGTCGATGTCGGTGAGACCGATGAGGTAGTTCACGAGCGAGCCACCGGCACTGCCGCGCACGGCGGTGAGGATGTCGTTGTCGTGCGCGTACTCGATGAAGTCCTGCACTATGAGGATGTAGCCGGCGTAGCCGGCCTTCCCGATGACCTCGATCTCCTTGTCGATCCGCGCCTGGAGCTCGGGTGTCATCTTCCCGTAGCGCTCGGCGACGCCCTTCTCGGCCATGCGGCGGAGCTGCCCCTCGGGGGTCATGCCCTTCGCCACCTCGAAGTGCGGCATCTTCACCTCGCCGAGCGGGAGCTTGATGTCGACCATCGACGCGATGCGCACCGTGTTCTCGAAGGCGCTCTCGTTCTCGCGGGCGACCTCCGCACCGACGACGGCGGCATCGGTCGGGAACAGCTCCCGCATCTGCTCGGCCGTCTTCATGTAGAGCTCGGGGTGGTCGATCATCCGCAGCCGGTCGGGCGTGTCGATGGTCTTGCCCTGCTGGATGCAGACCATGACGTCCTGCGCCTCGGCGTCCTCGGCGTGGACGTAATGGAGGTCGTTCGTGATGACGAGCGGGATCTTCGTGCGGCGCGCGACCTCGCGGACGCCCGCGCGCTGCTGCTCCTGCTCGGGGATGCTGTGATCCATGAGCTCGAGGAAGAAGTTGCCCTTCCCGAAGATCTCCTCGTGCTCCTGCGCGACGCGCACCGCCGCGTCGACGTCCTCCTCGAAGATGGCCCGCGCGACCTCGCCCTGCAAGCACGCGGAGAGCGCGATGAGCCCCTTGCTGTGCTTGCGGAGGAGCTCCTTGTCCATGCGGGGCCGGTAGTAGTAGCCGTCGAGGTGCGCCGCGGTGACGAGCGACACGAGATTCTGGTAGCCGGTGAAGTCCTTCGCCAAGAGGACGAGGTGGAACGGCTTGCCGTGGCCCTCGATCCGCGGGTCGCGGTCGAAGCGGCTGTTGCGCGCGATGTACGTTTCGACGCCGATGATCGGCTTGATGCCTGCCTGGCTGGCGGTGACGTAGAAGTCGATCGCCCCATAGAGCGCGCCGTGGTCGGTGAGCGCCAGCGCCGGCATCTCGAGCTCTTTCGCGCGTGCGACGAGATCGGTGATCCGCGACAGCCCATCGAGCAGGCTGTACTCGCTGTGCGTGTGGAGGTGGACGAACTGCTGGACGACGGACCTCACGTGCCGCTCGCAGGAAGCGCGGCGGCTACGACCAGTCTACCCGCGCGCCGGTGGGCTCTCCTGTAGCTCACGCAGGGCCGTGATCACGTCCTGACCCGCGATCCACGCGCGAGCGAGCGGGTCGGCGCGCTGCAGCAGCCGCAGATCCACGACCGCGCGGCGCGTGCCCTCGTACGTCAGCGCGATGAGCGCGAACTCGTTCGCGCCCGGCAGCGGCGTGTCCGTCGCGGGTGTTAGCGAGTCGTGGATCGACTCGACGGTCCGAAGGAACCGCGCGGCCGGCACCCGCACGCTGTCGTGCTCGCCAGCACCGATCATCCCGCCGCCGCTGCTCGTGTACATCGAGACGCTGCCGTCGGCGACGGCGATGATCGATGCGGCTCCCCCATCCATGCCCCAATCGAAGACCGCGGCCCAGACGTGCGGGAGCTCCTCGGTCGGCCTGAGCCCGAGCTCCGACGGCGTCATACGCAGGAGGTTCGCGCGCAGGTCGGGGGCGCCGCTCACCGCTGGACGGTGATGTTCACGATCAGCGGGCGGTGGTCCGAGGCCTTCTTCGCGTCCACGAGGTTCGCACCGCTCACCGTGTGCGCCTGCGCGCCGACGACGCCACGCCCCCAGACGTAGTCGATGCGCTTCTGCGGGTCGTTCCCGGTCGTCGTGTCGCCCGCGCTGGCGCCGAGGTCGTCCAGGCCCCATTGATTCAGGAGCTGGATCTCGATGTCGCCGGGCTCGGCGTTGAGATCGCCCGCGACGATGAGCGGCGTCGTCGCTTCCATCTCGCGGATGATCGTCCGCACCTGCTCCTGCCGGACGATGCTCGCGTCCGAGATCTCGTCGAGGTGCGTGCAGCCGATCGTCACGTTCGCGACCTTCACGAACAACACGCCCCGCGGCTGGTGGCGGATGCTCGGCTCGCGCGCGTACGCCACGCGCTTCACGTCGGTCATCGCGAACTTCGAGAGCACCGCGTTCCCGTAGAGATCGCCGATGTTCGGCAGCCAGACGTACTGCATCCCGAGGCGCTCCGCGAGGTACGACAGCGAGTCGTGCTGCTCATCGATCATCCAGCTGCGCACGACCTCTTGGAGGCACACGACGTCGGGCGACTCGCGTGCGATCGTGTCCGCGAGGACGTCGAGCGACGGGATCTGACCGGCGTCGAAGCCCTGGTGGATGTTGTAGGTCATGAACCGGAACGTCGCGCTCGCGTCCTTCGGCGCGGCAGCCGCGGGGGTGTTCAACCACGCGGCCGCGGGTCCGCCGACCGCGACGATCGCCGTCGCGATCGCGAGGACGCGGCCGAGACGCACGGTCGGGGGCGGCGCGACGAGCGCGCCGAGGGTCGCGAGACCAAGCACCGCGTACAGCGCAGGGTTGTATGCCCAGAACGCGTAGTAGCCGAACGCTGCGCCGACGAAGATGAGCCAGCCGAGGGACAGCGCGACGATCACCCCCGCCGGCGACCCCGCGGGGCGCAGCGGGGCGCCGAGCAGCGCGACGGCAGCGAGGACAGCTCCGGCGGCGAGGACCGCACCACCGACGAATGACGCGAACGGGAGGTGCAGCCACAGGAGCGCGCCGCCGGCGAGCAGCACGGCCGCGGCGGCGACGCCGCGCACCGGGAAACGGAACAGCACGAGCGCTCCTGCCGCCAGGCCTGCGCCGAGGATGAGCGCGCCGGTCTGCGTCGCGCCGGCGGCTTCCGGCCCGAGCCCGAGACCGCCAGCGAGCGCGACCTGCGCGCCGTTCGTCGCGCCGGTCTCGGCGACGAGGACGAGGGACGGTGTCGCGAGAAGCCCGAGGAGCCCACGAAGGCCGGGCACGCTCCACTGCCGATCCGGAGACATCGCGACGAGACCCGCCGCGATGAACAGCGCTGACGCGACCAGCGAGATGACGATCGCGAGCGTCCACGGCAGGTCGGGGACCGCGACCGTGCGCGTGAGCGAGCGCAGCGCCAGGTCGAGGGCGAACGCGATCGGCAGCGCGCGCGGCAGCGGCGATGGCGTCTCAGCGGGCCGGGCGCTGTGCAGGAACGCGAGCCACCAGAAGCCCGCCGCGAGCGCGATCACCGACAGCGCGAGATCGACGACGTTGCTGCGGGACGCCGTGCACAGGAACGTCGCGACCGCGAAGATCAGCGCGCTCGAGCCGAGCGCGCGTCGGCGTCCGAGGCGCCACGAGACGAGCAGGGAGAGGAACGACGTCCCGAAGACCGCGGCCGCCATGATCGCGAGGTTCGTGTTCGGCGCGCCGAAGAAGGTGAGCTGGAACGTCGACGCGAACGTGCGGATGTCGGCGAAGAGGAAGAGGAGACCGATGACCCCAAAGGTCACCTCGCCGATCACGCGCGGAGTCTAGCGAGCGCCTCTCTCAGCGAGGTCGCTACTTCTGAGACCGCCACAGCTCGGCGAGCTCCTTCGTCGCGTCGTCCACGTACCCGCGCACCGCCTCGATCGCGAAGAAGGACGGCTCGTCGCGCATCGGGCCGATGACGAGCGCACCCGCAGCCTCGCCGTTCACGATGAGCGGAAGCGTCACGGAACGCCCGCCCTTCGCGAGCTTCTCGATCGCCTGCGCGCCGTCGAAGTCCGTCGCGGGGCGCGTGATCTCGAACGCCGTCGGTGACGGGACGATGCGCGCCTCGCGCACGGACCTGGCGATCGCGTTGTAACGGTCGTCGAGCGGGACCGCGAACTTCCCGCTCGAGATCCCGAGCGCGTAGTCCAGCTCGCGCGCCGCCTCGCCCTCGGAGACGAGCTCGCCGCGGAGCGCGCCCGCGCCCGGGTCGACGCCGAGGAGGAACGCCGTCGCGAAACCCGCGCCGGCGACGCGCCGCATGAGGTCCTTCATGACGTCTTCGGCCGTACGTAGCGGCGGCGCGGCCGCGGACCGCGGCGGCGCCGCCAGGACGGTCTGCGGTGGCATCTCGCTCGCCGGCGCCGCGGCCGACGGCTGGAATCGCCCTGCCGCGCGCACGTGGCCGAACTGCGGTGATGCGGCCTCGATGACGCTCGCGATGAGCCGCAGCTCCTGATCCGTGAAGCCCTGCGGCCGGAACGTCTGCACGGTGACGACGCCAAAGACCTCTCCCGCCGTGGTGAGCGGAAGCTGCAGCACGATGACCTCGCGCAGGCGCACGTCGAGCTCGTCGCGGATGGCCATCTCGCGCGCGAACACGTGCCATCGGCGATCGTGCCGCGCGGCGTAGCACGCCGGGCCGTCGTCGACGTGCTGCCGCCCAAGCTCGGCCGAGTCGCGATCGGGACCGACGACCTTGTAGCGGTACGCGACCTCGGGCCGGGTCGCGTGGAACAGCGCGACCGCGAAGGCCGACGCGTCGGTGATGACGCTCATCGCGTCGCGCAGCACGCGGCCGAGGCTGCGGGCGTCGTTCGCCGTCGCGAGCCCGCGACGCACCTCGTCCATGACGAGCTCGCCCGCGACGAT
>JBIOUD010000168.1:0-3850 GCA_044866725.1 Candidatus Limnocylindria bacterium
GAAGCGCGTGAGGAACAGGCCCTCCTGGAACGCGCTGTCGCCGCCGCCGACGACCGCGAGGTCGTTTCCCTTGAAGAACGCGCCATCGCAGACCGCGCAGTACGACACACCGCGGCCGTGATACTCCACCTCACCCGGGACGCCGAGCTTCGTGGGCTCGCCGCCGACCGTGACGATCACCGCGTACGCCGTGTGGGTGGTGCCGTCCTCGAGCTCGACGACCTTGCGATCGCCCTCGACGCGGATCTCTTTGACGGGCGCGTAGGTCTCGATCTTGAGACCGAATTTGCGCGCGTGCTCGGCCATCTTCTGCGCGAGCTCGGCGCCGGTGACCGACTCGAAGCCGGGGTAATCCTCGATGAGGTCGGTATTGAGGATCTCGCCGCCGACGTCCTTGCCCTCGAGGAGGACGGCGCTCATGTTCGCGCGCGCGGCGTAGAGTCCCGCGGTCAGCCCGGCGGGACCACCGCCGATGATGATGAGGTCGTAGTCGGCCAAGAACGGTCCTTTCTGGAAGCGGCTTCCACAGACTAGAACAGTGGAGCATTCCATCGACATTCCGAAGACAGAGCGCTGGCTTGCCCTCGGCGACTCGTTCACCATCGGCACCGGCACAACGCCGGACCGCTCCTTCCCCGCCGTGCTCGTGGGCCTGTGGGCGGCGCGTGGTCGCGGCGTCGACCCGCGCAACCCTGCGGTGAATGGCTATCGGACCGACGATCTCATCGCTGAGGAGCTGCCGCTGCTGGCCACGGTCCGGCCGACGCTCGTGACAGTGCTCATCGGCGCGAACGACATCGTCGCCGCGTCCTCGGACGGGCGTTATCGCGCGCAGCTGGGCCTCATCCACCGACGGATCGTGGCGGAGGCGCCCGAAGCCGCGGTGTACGCGTTGCCCCAGCCGGACTGGTCGCTGTCACGGGCGGGCGCATCCTTCGGGGAGCCGGCCGCCATCGCCGCGCGTATCGAGCGCTTCAATCGCATCGCCGCCGAAGAGGCTGAGCGGGTCCGTGCGACGTACGTGGACATCTTCCCGCTGATGCGCCACCAGATGCAGCGCGGGATGCTCGCGCCGGACGGGCTGCATCCATCAGCGGCCGCGTACGCCCAGTGGGCGGAGGCGCTGATCGATCGCCTGACTACGCGGGCTTCACGACCATGAGGAACACGATCGTCACCACGATGACCGCGAGCAGGATGCCCAGACTCCGGCCGCGCGACGCGAGGCGCTGGTACGCCTCACTGCCCGGGCCCTCGCTCTCGAGCACACGGATCTGATCGCGAAGGGTCGGCGTGTAGAAGCCGAGGCCGACGAAAAGAAGCACCACCCAGAGTCCGATCGAGGCCGCGATCCACAGCCGGCTCAGCGGGATCCCAGCGCTGAACACCATGAAGAGACCGGTGATGAGGAGCAGCCCGTACGCGGGGTTGGCAACGCGGTCGTCGAGGAACTTGATGGTCCGCAGCACATGGCTCTGCGTCGTCTGCGGCGCCTTCGCCGAACGCGCGATCCAGAATCCGTAGGACGCGTTGAAGCCGACCGCGAGGATCGCGAGCAGGACGTGGACGAACTTCGTGAGCTGGAATTCCATCGCTCCCTCCTCAGGTGCGTGCGGTGATGGGGACGCCGGCGCCGTTCACGCCGCTCGCGTCCGGCGATGAGAGGAACACGATGACGTTCGCGACCTCCTCCGGCGACGGCCAGAGACGGGGATCGGCCTTCGGCATCTGCGCGCGATTGGCCGGGTGGTCGATCGTCGTCGGCAGCACCGCATTCACCGTTATCCCATCGTTCTTCACCTCCGCCGCGAGCGACTCCGTCCAGCGCAGGAGCGCGCTCTTCGACATCGCGTACGCGGCGCTGTTCCGCGCGCCCTTCAGCGCGCCGATGGCCGACACGCTGACGATGCGGCCGTAGCCCCGGGCGCGCATCGGTCTAAGGCAGGCGGTCGCCGCCGTGAGCGCGGTCAGCACGTTGCTGTCCCACAGCTCGCGCGCCAGGCGCGCGTCCTGCGCCGATCCCGCCTTGAACGTGCCGGCGAGGTTGTTGAGGATGTCGAGACGTCCCCAGGCGCGCAGCACGCGCTCCACGAGGCGCTCCATCGCCGACGCGTCAGCGGGATCCGCGTCGATGACGAGCAGTCGCGGATCGGACTCGTCGCCGGCGACGTCGGCGAGCGCGGCGCTCAGCGCGGCGCCCTTCGCCGCGTCGCGCACCGCGGCGGCGACGTGCGTCCCACGTGCGAGATACGCGCGCAGCACGGCCGCGCCGAGGTTCCCTGTCGCTCCCGTGATGACCGCCGCGTGAGACGAAATACCCTGCACGCGCCCGTAGTATGAGCACGATGTCGGTCCTCGAACGCGTGAACGCGCCGCGCGATCTGCGCGCGCTCGACCGCGACGAGCTGCTCGAGCTCTGTCGCGAGATCCGCGAGTACACCGTCGAGCAGGTCCAGCGCACCGGCGGCCACATCTCGTCGAGCCTCGGCACGGTCGAGCTCACCGTCGCGCTGCACCGTGTCTTCGACTCGCCGCGCGACAAGCTGGTCTGGGACACCGGTCACCAGGCGTACGTCCACAAGATGCTCACCGGTCGGCGCGGCAGGTTCGACACGCTGCGTCAGCTGGGCGGCATCTCCGGCTTCCTCGTGCGCGCCGAGTCCGAGCACGATCAGTTCGGAGCCGGCCACGCCGGCACATCGATCTCCGCCGCGCATGGCATGGCGCTGGCGCGCGACCTGCGAAGGGAGGACTTCCACGTGGTCGCCGTGATCGGCGACGGCGCGCTCACGGCCGGACTGGCTTTCGAGGGTCTGAACAACATCGGCCACGACCACCGGCGTGTCATCGTGGTGCTCAACGACAACGGCATGAGCATCGCGCCGAACGTCGGCGCCGTCTCGCGGATGCTCGAGGCGGTGCGCACGGCGAGCCCCTATCGCGGCGCGAAGCACGTCGTGCGTCAGGTCCTCGATCACATGCCGGCCGGGGAGCTGGCGGAAGAGGCACGGCGCCGCATCTTCAACAGCCTCAAGGCGCTCCTGATCCCGAATCTCCTCTTCGAGCAGATGGGGTTCACGTACTTCGGCCCGGTGGACGGGCACGACTACGGCGCGGTGGAGAGCGTCCTCGCGAAAGCACGCGACTTCCGCGATGGCCCGGTGTTCGTGCACCTGCACACGCAGAAGGGTCACGGATACGGTCCGGCCGAGGATGACAACGTGAAGTGGCACGGCGTCTCCGCGAGCGGCGCCGCGAAGCCGACAGCGCCGCAGTACACGACCGTCTTCGCAGACAGCGTGCGCGAGATCCTGAAGGCCGACGCGAATGTGGTGGCGATCACGGCTGCGATGCCCGGCGGCACCGGCCTGCTTCCTCTCTTCAACGAGTTCCCGCAGCGCGTCATCGACGTCGGCATCTGCGAGCAGCACGCCGTGACGATGGCCGGCGGCCTCGCGACGCAGGGCATCGTCCCGATCGTCGCGATCTACTCGACGTTCCTGCAGCGCGGCTTCGACCAGATCCTGCACGACGTCGCGGTGCAGGACCTTTCGGTGGTGTTCGCGATGGACCGTGCAGGCATCGTCGGCGACGATGGGCGCACGCACCAGGGTCTCTACGACATCGCGTATCTGCGGCCGCTGCCCGGCATGACGCTCATGGCGCCCCGGGACGAGCGCGAGCTGCGCGACATGATGTGGACGGCCTACCGGCACGCCGCCGCGGGACGCGGCTCGATCGGCGTGCGCTTCCCGCGCGGCGTCGGATCCGGAGTCGCGATGCCGGCCGCGCCTCGTGAGCTTCCGATCGGCGTCTCGGAGACGCTGCGCGAGGGCGACCATCTCGTCAT
>JBIOUD010000169.1:0-7981 GCA_044866725.1 Candidatus Limnocylindria bacterium
ACGGTCTACATATGGAAGAGAAGCGTGGCGACATGACTGTTCGGCAGGCCGGTCAAAAGGGTGGGACCTCGACCGCCGGGAAGCACGGCGCGTCGTTCTATCGCGAGATCGGCAAGCGGGGCGGTCAAGCCCGCAAGGGTCAGCTCGGGCCGGAGGGCTACGCCCGTCTTGGTCGCAAGGGCGGCGAGGCGCGCAAGACCCAGCTCGGCTCGAAGGGATACGCGGAGCTCGGCAGACGCGGTGGGGAAGCCCGCAAGTCACAGCTCGGCAGCGAGGGCTACGCGCAGCTCGGTCGCAAGGGCGGCCGGCGCGTCGCGGAGCTCATCCGGCGTGGAAAGCAGCCTTCGAACGGGTCCTAGCGACCGGCCCGGCACCCTATTCTTTGGCCGTGTCCCACGTGTTTTGCGCCGCTGGGGCGTGGCCAAGTGGTAAGGCAGGGGACTTTGAATCCCCGATCCCAGGTTCGAATCCTGGCGCCCCAACCCGAGTAACGTCCACCTGGTGAGCGCGTCGCCGCTGGGCATAGTGCTCGCGGCGGGGTTGGGCACCCGGATGAAGTCCGCGACCCCGAAGGTGCTGCATACCGTCGCGGGCGTCCCGCTCCTCACGCATATCCTCCGCACGCTCGAGGCGGTGAAGGCGCGTCCCGTCGTCGTCCTCTCGCAGGAGAGCTCGGCCGCACGGTCGCTCGTCGGCGACGGCGCGACCGTCGCGATGCAGGACCCGCCGCGCGGCACCGGGGACGCGGTGCGCGTCGCGCTCGACAGCGTGAAGGACGCGGACGGGACCGCGCTCATCGTGTACGGCGACACGCCACTCGTGCGCGCCGAGACCCTCAAAGCGCTGATGACGCTGCGCGATGCGCGCTCGGCGACGCTCGCGCTCCTCTCCGGCGAGGTCGGCACCGACAACGCCTACGGGCGCGTCGTGCGCGACGCGAAGGGCGATGTCGCGCGCATCATCGAGGCGCGTCTCGCGACGGAAGACGAGAAGGCCCTGCCCGAATCGAACCTCGGTGCGTACGCCGCGGACCTCGCATGGCTGCGCGGCGCGATCGCGCGCCTGAAGCCGAACCCCACCGGCGAGATCTTTCTCACCGATCTCGTCGCGATCGCGATCGCCGACGGGAAGCGCGTCGCTGTCCACAAGACCACCGACGCGGATGAGGGGCGCGGCGTGAACACTCGCGTCGAGCTCGCCGCGGCAGAGGACGCGGTCCGTCGGCGGATCCGCGAGCGTCACATGCTCGCCGGCGTGACCTTTCACGATCCGTCCTCCTCGCTCGTCGACGCGGACGTCGAGATCGCGGCCGAGGCCGTCATCGAACGCGGCACGATCCTCGAGGGCAAGACGAAGATCGGCGCGCGCACGCGCGTCGGGCCGTACTCCATCCTCCGCGACAGCGCGGTCGGCGCGGACTGCATCGTCGAGGCGTCGGTGCTCGAAGGCGCGACGCTCGAGGAGCACGTGCGCATCGGACCGTTCTCGCACTTGCGACCCGGCGCCTACCTCGAGGAGGG
The DNA here is from genome assembly GCA_044866725.1 of Candidatus Limnocylindria bacterium. GTDB lineage: Bacteria > Chloroflexota > Limnocylindria > P2-11E > P2-11E > CF-39. The sequence continues at coordinate 1,521 of JBIOUD010000169.1, forward strand.
CGTCGAGATGGGCAACTTCGGCGAGGTGAAGAACGCCCGACTGGGCACGGGCACGAAGATGCACCACTTCGGCTACATCGGTGACGCCTCGGTCGGGAAGCGCGTGAACATCGGCGCTGGCACGATCACGATGAACTACACCGCGAAGCGCACGAAGGAGCGCACCGAGATCGGCGACGACGCCTTCATCGGCTCCGACTCGCTGCTGCGCGCGCCCCTGCGGATCGGCAAGGGCGCGGTCACCGGAGGCGGATCGGTCGTGACGAAGGACGTGCCCGACGGCATGGTCGCGGTCGGCGTGCCTGCGCGCGCGATCAAGCGGAGCGAGCCCGCCGCGCCGGCGCCGACAAAGTCGAAGGGACCGTCGGGGAAGATGGCCTGATGGACGGCACCGCCATCACCCTGCTCCTCGTCGAGCTCGCTCTCGTGATCGTGCTCGCGGTGCTCTCCGCGACCGAGGCCGCGCTCCACACGGTGCGCCGACCCGAGATCATCGAAGAGCTCGCCACCCGCGGCCGGCGCGGACGCCGCGCCGGGTTCGTCGGCCGGCGGAGCGCCCACTACCTGGCGGCGATCCAGGTGAGCGAGTTCCTCATCGTGTTCGCCTACTCGGGCATCGCGGCCGCGTTCATCGCGCCGCGCCTCTCGGCGATGCTCGCGTTCTTCTTCGGCCGCGACGCGGCGAACATCTTCAGCGACGTCACCGCGGTGATCGTCACGGTCGCGGTGCTCTCGCTCCTCGCGGTCCTCCTCGGGCTCTTCGTCCCGCGCGCCATCGCGGCGCGACACGCGCAGGGCGTCCTCCTCTGGCTCGTGTTCCCGCTCGAGGTCGTGACGCGCATCACGCGGCCGCTCGTGTCGGTCCTCTTCTTCCTCACCTCACTGATCGTCCGGCCGTTCGGTGGAGACCCGAAGGCCGGCACGCTCGTGACCGAGGAGGAGATCCGCGCCCTCGTTGAGACCGGCCAGGCGCAGGGCCTTCTCGAGCCGAAGGAGCGCGAGATGATCTCGTCGATCTTCGAGCTCGGTGACAAGCCGGTGCGCGAGGTCATGGTGCCGCGCACCGACATCATCGCCATCGACGTGGCGACACCGCCCGCCGAGGTGCTCGAGCTCATCACGCATGTCGGCCACTCGCGGCTACCGGTGTTCGAGGGGTCGGCCGACGACATCATCGGCGTCGTCTACGTGAAGGACCTGTTCCGCCGGCTCGCGCGCAACGAGCGGCTGTCTGATCTCCGGGAGCTCCTCCGTCCTGCGCACTTCGTGCCTGAGACGAAGAAGGCCGACGAGCTCCTGCGTGAGATGCAGCGCAACAAGGTGCACCTCGCGATCGTGGTCGACGAGTACGGCGGCACGGCCGGACTCGTGACGATCGAGGACCTGGTGGAGGAGATCGTCGGCGAGATCCGCGACGAGTACGACGTCGAGCAGGAGATGGTGCTCCTCGTGTCCGAGAGCGAGGCGGTGATGGACGCGCGCATCCCGTTCGAGGACGTGCGCGAGATGTTCAAGATCGACATCGACCCGACCGAGGACTACGCGACGCTCGGCGGCTTCGTCACGAACCGGCTCGGGCGGTTCCCGCGCGTCGGCGAGTCCGTCGACGCCGCGGGCGTGCGTTTCACGGTCGAGAGCGTCGAGGGCCGCCGCATCCGACGTGTCCGCGCGCAGCGGCTCGCGCGCACGGCCGAGCCCGCATGACCCTCGGCCCGGGCGACGAGAATCTCATCAAGGTCGCCTCGCTGCAGCGACAGCGAGCCCACGCGCCGTACTCGAAGTACAGGGTCGGCGCCGCGATCCGCACGAAGCGCAACAAGGTCCACGCCGGAGCGAACGTCGAGAACGCGTCGTACGGGCTCACGGTCTGCGCCGAGCGGACCGCCGCGTTCGCCGCGGTGAACGCCGGCGACAAAGAGTTCGACGCGATCGCGATCGTCATCGATGACGAGCGGCTGCCCTCACCGTGCGGCGCATGCCGTCAGGTGCTCGCCGAGTTCTCGCCGGACATGCGCGTGATCCTCGCGACCGCAGGCGGGCTTCGGAAGGCGACGACGCTCCGCGAGCTCCTGCCCGATCCATTCCTCCCGGAGAACCTGAACAGATAGCGGCGGAGCCGCTTAGCGCTGGCGGATCGTGGCGTCGGGGTCGCGTGACAGGTACTCGTGCTCGCGCGTCTGCGCGTCGGTCAGCGTGCGGTAGAACGTCGTGCTCTGCGTCATCGAGAGCTCCTGCAATCCGCCGCTGATGCGCTCCTGCGCATGCTCGCCTGCGGACTCGAGGTGCAGCACGCCGTAGTCGCGGATGAGCGAGAGCGGGAACGGTCGTGCGAGGCTCGCGTCCTGGATGCGGTCGAGCAGGAGCGCGGCCTGGTTGCGGTTGAACACGCCCCACTTCGAGATCACGCGCCGGTCGGTGAGGACGAACCAGCGCCGGCTCCAGGGGACCCACTTGAAGAGCATCCACAGCATGAGCACGACCGCCACGATGAGCAGGCCGCCCGAAAGGGCCGTGTTCGTCGTGCCGCCGCCGGTCTGGGGGGCGGCGAAGTAAAGCGAGCCGATGATGAGGACGATGTCGAGCAGGACGAGCGGCTCCCAGAGGAACAGCGGTCGCGTGGCGACCAGCACGTTCTCGTTCGGCTCGAGGATGAGGTCGCCCGGGCCGGATGCCACGCGCGAATCCTAGGCGAAGCGACCCTAAACGTTCGCCGAAGCGGTCTGCGTCGCGCCGGTCGCGGCCGCGACCAGGCGCTCGACCTCGGCGAGCGCGGCGCCGGGCGCGATGCCCGGCACGCCGCGGAGCAGTCCGAGGGCGCGCTCGCGATGGTCGGCGATCTCGGCCTCGATGACGGGGCGCACGTCCAGGTCCTCGAGGATCGCGCGAATGCGCTCGACGTTCTCCTGCGGAAGCGGCGCCGCCGGCGCGAAGAGCTGCTCGAGCTCCGCGCGCACCTTCCCCGAGGCGCGCTCGAAGGCGATCGCGACGGGGAGCGTCTTCTTCCGCTTCACGAGGTCGTTCATCTCGACCTTGCCGGTGCGCTCCGTCGTCGCCCAGATGCCCTGCACGTCGTCGTGCGCTTGGAAGGCGTGGCCGAACTCGGCGCCGAAGCGCGAGAGCTGCTCGTGGACCGCCCGCTCATCCGTCGCGAGGATCGCGGGACCCTCGGCTGATGCCGCGAAGAGGGCGCCCGTCTTCTTCGCGGCCATCGCGCGGTAGCGGTCGGCGGTGACGTCGGTCCGCGACTCGTAGCTGATGTCGAGGAACTGGCCTTCGCACACCCGCACGCAGGTGCGATCCAGCAGGAAGGCGAGGTCCAGGATCCGCTGAGCGGCGAAACCGCGGTCGCGCAGGCGCTGGATCGCGAGCCGTGAGATCGCGTACATGCCGTCGCCGGCGTTGATGGCCTGCGGCACGCCCCACACCGACCACACCGTCGGCCGGTGGTGGCGCCGTGGATCCTGGTCCTCGATGTCGTCGTGGATGAGCGTGAAGTTGTGGAGGAGCTCGACCGCCGCGCCCACGGGCGTGACGCGAGCGCCGTCGCCGCCGAGCGCCTCGAAGACGAGGCCAGAGAGCAGCGGACGGAGCCGCTTCCCGGCACGACCGCGATCGGTGTCGAGCCCGAGGTGGTAGAGCATCATCCCGTAGAAGGGTCCGAGGGCCGCCTCTCCCTGTGTCAGGAGCGAGCGGATCTCCTCGTCGACGGCGGTCACGCGAGCGTCCGACACCGTGAGCCCACGGTACCATTGGCCTTCTGATGCCGTCCCGAACGTATCGCGCTGAGGCGATCGTCCTTCGCGCGGTCGACCTCGGTGAGGCCGATCGCATCCTCGTGCTCTTCACTCGCCACTTCGGCAAGGTCCATGTGATCGCGAAGGGCATTCGCCGCGCGACGAGCCGCATGGCCGGACACGCCGAGCCGCTCACGCACGCGACGTATCAGCTCGCGCGCGGCCGTGAGCTCGACGTGCTCACCGGCGCCGAGGCGAAGGCGATCTACCCGGCGCTCCGCGAGGACCTCGTTCGGATCGCGGCGGGCTGGTACTGCGCGGAGCTCATCGATCGCTTCACCGTGGAGCACCTGCCCGCGGCACCGCTCTTCGACCTCCTGGAGACCGCGCTGCGCCACCTCGACGCAGGTTTCGCCGCGCCGCTCGTGTGCCGCTGGTTCGACCTCCACATCCTCGACCGATCCGGCTTCCGACCCGAGCTCGCGCAGTGCGCGTCGTGCCAGAACGCCCTCGAGGAGCGCGAGAACGCGTGGAACGCCGCCTCCGGCGGCGCGCTCTGCGATTCGTGCGCGCGGAGGGAGTCGCAAGGTTTCTCGCTGTCGGTACGTGCGCTGAAGTCGCTGCGCTACCTGCTCGTCTCGGACTTCACGAACGCAGCGCGCCTCCGCGTTGACGGCGCGCTCGCCGGGGAGCTCGAGCGCCACATGCGTCTCTTCGTGCAGCACGTCCTCGACCGCGAGGTCACCGCCGCGCGGCTCATCGACGAGATCCGCGCCCTGCCGCCGCGACCGGTCCCCGCGATCCAGTGACGGTCGCAGAGCCAGTGGCATACGAGGACGTCGCGGACAAGATCCTCTCGCTCGCGAAGCGCCGTGGCTTCGTGTTCCCGTCGAGCGAGATCTACGGCGGCGCGGGCTCGACCTGGGACTACGGCCCGCTTGGGGTCGAGCTGAAGAACAACGTGAAGCGCGCCTGGTGGCGTGCCATGGTGCAGCTGCGCGACGACGTCGTTGGACTCGACGCGGCCATCCTCATGCACCCGCGCGTCTGGGAGGCGTCCGGACACGTCGAGAACTTCACCGACCCGCTCGTCGAATGCGGCAACTGCAAGAAGCGCTTCCGTGTCGACGAGCTGCCCGACGGCGAGGCCCTGATGGACGCGTTCCGCGACGGCAAGGCGGACCTCTCGACGGTCGCGTGCCCGAGCTGCGGGCTGAAGAAGCTCTCGGCGCCGCGCCGCTTCAACCTCATGTTCAAGACGTTCGTCGGACCGGTCGAGGACTCCGCGTCGGTCGCGTGGCTCCGACCCGAGACCGCACAGGGCATCTTCGTGAACTTCGAGAACGTGCAGCAGGCCACTCGACGAAAGCTCCCGTTCGGCATCGCGCAGATCGGAAAGTCGTTCCGCAACGAGATCACGCCCGGCAACTTCATCTTCCGGTCGCGCGAGTTCGAGCAGATGGAGATGCAGTACTTCTGCCGGCCAGATGACGCGCCGCGGCTGTTCGACGAGTGGCTGAAAGCGCGCCGTCAGTGGTACACCGACCTCGGGATCCGCGACGAGCTGCTTCGCTTCCGCGAGCATGCCGAGAACGAGCGCGCGCACTACGCGGCGAAGGCGATCGACGTCGAGTTCCGCTTCCCGTTCGGTTGGAAGGAGCTCGAGGGTGTGCACAACCGCACCGACTTCGACCTCCGGCGCCACATCGAGTACTCCGGAAAAGACCTTCGCTACTTCGACGACGCCGCGAACGAGCGCTTCGTCCCGTACGTCGTCGAGACCGCGGTCGGCCCGGATCGGACGACCTACGCGCTGCTCTGCGCCGCATACGACGAGGAACCGGACAAGGAGGGCGTGCGCGTCGTGCTCCGCCTGAAGCCGGAGCTCGCGCCGTACAAGGTCGCGGTGTTGCCGCTCTCGAAGAACGAGAAGCTCACGCCGCTCGCGCGCGAGGTCGCCGCGTCGCTCCGCCCGAAGTTCCTCGTCACGTACGACGAGACGCAGGCCATCGGTCGGCGCTACCGGCGTCAGGACGAGATCGGCACGCCGTTCTGCGTCACCGTCGACTTCGATTCGCTGAACGACAGCGCGGTCACCATCCGCGAGCGCGACTCGATGGGCCAGGTCCGTGTCCCGATCGCCGAGCTCGTGCCCGCGCTCCAGGAGCGGCTCAGCGCCTAGCGCGCTCGCGCTGGCGGCCCTCGTCTACCTCGCCGCGTATGGCGCGCGCATGCCGCTCCTCGCATTTCGCGGACTCCTCCGCTTGCGCAACCTCGTGCTCATCGTCGTCCCGGCGGTCGCCCTCGGCCTCTTCGCGCTCGCGCTGCAGGACCGCGTCGACGGCCGCACCGCGGCCGGCGCGATCTCCGTCGCGATCGTGCCCGCACCGCTCGTCGGTCCCGGGATCGTCGCCCGGCTTCGGGGCCGCATGGACCTCACCGGCGCGCTCGGCCTCGGCACGATCATCGTCTCGCTCCTCGTCGTCGGGAGCCGCGGCGCGCTCGCCGCGGGCGCGCTCTTCATCGCGACCGAGGCGTACGCGATCGCGGCGATGGTCGCGGGCGCCGTCCCGCCGCTGCGGGACGCGCTCCTCGTGCCGCTACGCATCGCGGGCTGGGCAGCGTTCGCGCTCTCGCTCGCCGCAGGCGCGCTCGCGGCGCCGTCGATCGACGTCACGAGCGTCGCGGTCGCGCTCGGCCTGTTCGTCGCCGGCGTCGCGGCGGCGC
>JBIOUD010000170.1:0-7294 GCA_044866725.1 Candidatus Limnocylindria bacterium
CGGAGAGCGTCGCGACCTCGCGCTCGAGCAGGTCCATGAGGCCGAGGCCCGCGAGCACACGGCGAAGGGTCGCCTCGAAGTCGTATCCGCCGGCGTGTTCGAAGTGGTGTTGCATGTCGGCGTAGCGCTCGAGCGTCGCCTGGTCCGCCTCGCCGAGCCGGCCCTCCAGCTCGCGCAGCGCGTCCTCGAGCTCGCGCAGATGAGCCGCCGCACCGCGCGCGTGCTCCTCGACGGTCCCGGTCGCGGACTCGAGGAGCTCCTGGCGGAGGAAGCCGAGCCGCGTGCCGCGCGCGTACGCGACGACGCCGGCGTCGGGCTCGTCGAGTCCCGCGGCCATGCGCAGCAGCGTCGTCTTCCCGGTGCCGTTCGGCCCCACGAGGCCGACGCGGTCGCCCTGGGCGACGCGGAAGGAGACGTCCTTGAGCAATTCGCGGTCGGCGAACCATCGCCCGACCGCCTGGACGGAGATGAGGCTCATGTACGTGTCATTTTGACGGCGCGCGCTGACAACGCGGGCAGTGGAACGTGCCGCGGCCCCCGACGACGGTGCGCACGATCGCGCGGCCGCAGCGCGAGCACGGCTCGCCGGCGCGGTCGTACACCTGGAACTCTCGCTGCATGCGACCCTCGTTCCCGCGCGCGTCGACGTAGTCCCGCCGCGACGCACCGCCATAGCGGATGCCTTTCTTCAGCACCCAGCGGATCGCCTCGTGCAGGCGCTTCACCTCGTCCGGCCTGAGCGAGCCCGCGGCGCGCAGCGGGTGGATCCTCGCGCGCCACAGCGCCTCGATGTCGTAGATGTTCCCGACACCGGCGATCTCGCGCTGGTCGAGGAGGAGCGGCTTGATCGCCGCGCGACCGCGCCGCTTCAGCATCGCGGCGAGCCAGCGTACGGTGAAGCGACGCGAGAGCGGCTCGATGCCGAGCGAGACGTGCAGCGGCTTCCCCGTCGCCCGCCGCTCCCGGACGCCGTCGACGAGGTCGGCACGATCGACGATCTGCATCCGGCCGAACTTCCGCGTATCGGCGAAGCGGAGGAGCGTGCCGTCCGCGAACGTCACGAACGCACGGACGAACCGGTCCTCCGCGGCTGCGGCCTCCCGGAAGAGGAGCTGGCCGGTCATCCGCAGCGACACGATGAGCGCCTCACCGCCGTCGAGCTCGAGCACGACGAACTTCCCGCGCCGCCCGACCGCGGTGATGCGCCGGCCCACGAGGCGCGCCGCGAAATGCTTCGCCGGAAGCGGCTCGGTGACGCGGTGCCAGAGCGACGAGAAGCCCGACACGGTGCGACCGACGACGAGCGACTGGAGCTGGCGCGCGATGGTCTCGACCTCAGGTAATTCAGGCATCGGCGCGGCGCACGTTAGCCGTGAATTTTGGCAGGAGCCTTCACCTCGAGGCGCTTCATCTCATCCCAGTTCGACCCGGTGCGCACGTCGACGACGAGCGGGACGTCGAGCGCGTACGCGCCACCCATCTCCTCGACGAACACGGCGGCGACCTCGTCGACCTCGTCCTTCGGGACCTCCGCCACGAGCTCGTCGTGGACCTGCAGGAGGACGCGCGCGTTCAGCTTCGACTTCGCGAGCCGGTCGTACACGCGACGCATCGCGATCTTCATGATGTCGGCCGCGGTGCCCTGGATCGGCATGTTGATCGCCATGCGCTCCGCCCCATTTCTGATGGCGCGGTTCGGGCTCGTCATGTCGGCGATGTAGCGGCGGCGGCCCAGGAGCGTCTCGACGTAGCCCTGCTCGACGGCGAACGCCTTCGTCTCGATGACGTAGCGGCGCACCAGCGCGTAGCGCTTGAAGTATTCGTCGATGAACCGCTGCGCCTCGTCGCGCGGCATCTTCATGCGGGCCGAGAGACCGAAGTCGCTCATGCCGTAGGCGATCCCGAAGTTGAGCATCTTCGCCACGTCGCGCTGCTCGCGCGTCACCACGGCCTCAGTGACGCCAAAGCCCGCGGCGGCCGTGCGGCGGTGCACGTCGACGCCCTCGAGGAACGCTTTCGTGAGCTCGGGATCGCCGGAGACGTGCGCGATGATCCGCAGCTCGATCTGCGAGTAGTCCGCGGCGACGAGCGCCATGTCGGCGTTCCCGGCCACGAACGCGCGCCGGATGCGGCGGCCGAGCGGCGTGCGGATCGGGATGTTCTGGAGATTGGGGTTCTTGCTCGAGAGCCGTCCGGTCGCCGCGACGGCCTGGTCGTACGAGGTGTGCACGCGGCGCGTGTCCGGGTCGACGAGCCCACCGAGGCCCTCCGCGTACGTCGACCGCAGCTTCTCGATCTCGCGGTACTCGAGGATCTTCTCGACGACCGGATGCGCCTCGCGGAGGTCCTCGAGCACGCCCGCGTCGGTCGAGAATCCCGTCGCGGTGCGGCGACCGCGCGGGAGTTTCAGCTCCTCGAACAGCAGCGAGCCGAGCTGTTTCGGCGAGTTGATCGGGAACTCGTGACCCACCGCGTCGTACGCCTCGCGCTCGATGCGGCCGACCTCGCGCGCGAACTCCTCGCCGAGGTCGCGCAGGTACTGGAGGTCGACGGCGATGCCGGCCTCCTCCATCTCGACGAGGACGTCGACGAGTGGCATCTCGACCTCGTCGAACAGCTTGCGCTGGCCGAGACGGCCGAGGTCCTCGTCGAACAGGGCGCCGAGCTTCGCGGCGGCGACCGCGCCGGCGCCGGCGCGCACGATGCGCTCGTCGAGCGTCGGGACGCGGTGGGGATCCTTGCGGTCCGGGACCGGCAAGAGCGGGACCTCGAGCTTGAGCCGCTCCTGCGCGAGATCCTCGATCGCGTGGTAGCGCCGGCTCGCGTTCACGAGGTACGACGCGAGCATCGTGTCCATCGTCACGCCACGCAGCTCGACGCCACCGCGGCGAAGCGCGCGCCGCGCGGTCTTCGCGTCGTGGACGGTCTTGCGGATCTTCGGATCCGTAAGGACCGAAGCGACGCTCTCAGGAACGCCGGCGCTCGCCGGCAGATACCACGCGCGGTCGCCGACCGTGAGGCCGAGGCCGACGAGATCGGGGTGCCGCTTGAGGTCCACGTCCGCGTGGATGGCAAGCCAGCCCGTGGCGCGCGCGGCGTCGGCGACGTTCTCCGACTCGGTCGCGCCGATCAGCGTCGTGTCGACGGCCGCCGCCACCGGCGCCTCGGGCTCGAGCCCAAGGGAGAGCTGCCCGGGTCGTGCCGCGCTCAGCACCGGACCTCCGGCGAGCGTCGCGTCGGCCGGCGGCAGCCGCGGGATGAGGCTGCGGAACTCGAGCTCGTTGAAGAGCTCGAGCATCGCGGCGCGGTCGTAGCCCTTCCATCGGCTGCGCTCCGTCTCGAGCCGCACCGGCAGGTCGGTGACGATCGTCGCCATCACGCGGCTCTTGAAGACCTGTTCCTTGTTCGCCGCCAGACCCTCGCGGATCTTCGGAGTGAAGCGAGAGAGGTCCGCGTACACGCCCTCGAGGTTCCCGTTCTCGGCGATGAGCTTCGCGGCCGTCTTCTCACCGATCCCCGGCACGCCGGGGATGTTGTCCGTGGTGTCGCCCTTCAGCGCCTTGAAGTCGACCATCTGCGATGGCCTGATGCCGTAGCGCTCTGCGATCTTCGCCTCGTCGTACACGACGGTGTTCTGGAAGCCCATGCGCGTGGTGAAGAGCTTCACGTTCGGGGTGACGAGCTGCAGCGGATCGAGGTCGCCGGAGACGATGATCGCCTCGAGTCCGGCGGCGTCGGCCTGCTTCGAGAGCGCGCCGATGACGTCGTCGGCCTCATACCCGGGCACGGAGTAGAGCGGTACCCCGAATCGGTCGAGGATCTCTTTCACGCGCTCGAACTGCGGGCGGAGCTCGTCCGGCATAGGCTTCCGGGTCGCCTTGTAGGTCGCGTCAGCCTCGTGCCGGAAGGTCTTGGTCGGAAGATCGATCGCCGCGGCGATGTGCTGCGGCCTGATCTCCTCGATGGCCTTCAGGAAGATCGTGGCGAAGCCGAAGGTCGCATTGGACAGCTCGCCCTTCGTCGTCGTGAGCGGTGGGATCGCGAAGAACCCGCGGTACACGAGCGAGTGGGTGTCGATGAGGATGAGGCGCTCCCGCACATGTGAAGTATGGGCCGCGCAGCCCACGAACCATGAGCGCGGACGCCGTTGTCGTTAGTTGGCGCGAAGTCTCCGCTGCATCCAGATCGCGCTCGCCCCGAGGATCAACGCGAGCACGAGCCAGAGCCACGGGCTCGGGCCGAGCTCGCGTGCGCGCGGAACGGCCTGGCCCGCCTGTCCGCGCAGGGCGTCGTCGGCACGCGCGGCGGCATCCTGTGGCGCGGCGGTCGACGTGTTGAACTGAAGGCTCGCGTCGCGCGACGGCGTCGGCGACGCGGCGGTCTTCGAGGCGGCATCGGCCGAAGGACCACTTGCCGCGAACGCGGGCGGCGCGGGGGTCAGGTTGGGCGCTGTGCTCGCCGAGCTGCGCTCGGATGTGCCCGCACCGCCGGCCGCAGGTGCTGCGGCGGGTTGAGCCGCGCCCGAGGTGCTCGTCGCGAGCGTCCCGACGTTGGCGAGGAGCGCGCTCGCGATGAAGAGGAACGCCGACACTCCGGATGCCATCGTCGTGAGGGTCCGAAGTGGAGCGAGCCATGCCGGCACGGCAGACACCTGAGGCACAAGACGGCGGCTCGGCGAGAGCTCGGGCAGCGCCCGGATGAGGGACGCGGTCGCCCGCAGCTCGGCCAGGCGAGCCCGGCAGTCGCTGCACGTATCCAGGTGCGCAGCTACCGCCGACCGCTCGACCGCCGACAGGGCGTCGTCGAGATAGGCCGACAGCTGGGCGCGCGGGTGCGGGTTCATGCTCATCGCTCTTCCTTTGAGACGTTCGCGGCGCTCAGCGGTTCCCTCATCCCCCGGCCCCTCTCCAGCCCCGCTGGATGAGCGTGTTTCGCACCGCCACGCGGGCCCGGTGGATGCGCGATTTCACGGTACCGATCTCGACGCTGGTCATCATCGCGATCTCTTCATATGCGAAGCCCTCGACATCACGGAGGAGCAGCGCGGCGCGCTGGTCCTCGGGGACATTTCGGAGCGCCTCCTCGACGACGGCCAGCGCCTCGCGCGACGCGGCGATATCCGCGAGCTCCGGACCAGGGGCCGCGGGCTCTGCCCAGGTGACCTCCTCGTCGTCCGCGGGTTCGAGCGGCAGCTCCGCGCGCCGCTTGCGCGAACGCACCCGATCGAGCGCGCGATTCGTCACGATCCGAAAGAGCCACGCCCGGAACGACGTCCCCTCGAACGAGCGGATCGATCTCCACGCGGAGAGGAACGCGTCTTGAACGACGTCCTCCGCGTCCGCTCCCGGGCCGACGATGCGCGCGGCATGCCGATAGAGCGCTCGCTCTTCGCGCCGGGCAAGGTCGTCGAACGCCCGCGGATCGCCGCCGCGCGCGCGCTCGATGAGCGCGGTGAGTTCAGTGTCACTGCTCGATTTCATCGCCCGCGCAGCTTCAGATAGAGTCCGGACCGGTGGAACAACGGAAACGCGTCGTCGTCATCGGTGAGGACGACGAGCCGATCGCGCGTCTGCTGGGCGATGCGATCAATGACGAGCCAGCCTACCAAGCGGTCATCGTTCCAGATGGCGCGCTCGTGCTCGAGACGGTCCGGCAGGTGCAGGCTGATCTCCTCATCCTCGACGTGATGATGCCCGGACTCTCGGGCATCGAGGTGTACGACCGCGTGCGGGAGGACCCGGACATCAAGACGATGCCGGTGCTCTTCGTCACCGCCGCGACGCAGGACTTCGAGCGGCAGTTCAAGGACCGCAAGATCGCGGACGTCATCGCGAAGCCATTCGACCTCAACGAGCTCCTCGCGAAGGTCCGCACGCTCTGCCCGCCCTGAGCCGCTCGACCAGGGCTCGGTACGCGCGACTCGCGCGCTTCGCCGCATCCATCGTCATCGAGGTCGGGGATGCGATCGCCGTGAAGGACATCGACGTCGTGACGCGCAAGCGCGGCCGCGCCAACTTCGCGACCGCGGCGGACCACGCGGCGGAGCGCGCGATCGTCGACCGCCTCGCGAAACACGACGCCACGATCCCAGTGCTCGCGGAGGAGAGCGCGAAGAAGGGTCTGCGCGACTCGGAACGGCTCTGGGTGGTCGACCCGATCGACGGCACGCTCAACTTCAGCCGCGGCATCCACTTCTACGCGGTCGTCATCGGCTACGTCGAGGAGGGTCGAGTCCGCGCGGCCGCGCTGCACGCGCCCCGCACCGAGGAGACGTACGTCGCGTCGGAGGGCGCGGGAGCGACCCGCAACGGCCGCGCGATCAACGTGTCCGACACGCCGCGTCTCTCCCAGGCGCTCGCGACCGCGAGCCTGTCGTACCGCGTGATGCGCGGCGCGAAGCCGAAGATGGCGCGCCTCGCCGCGGCGTGCGCCGGGATGCGCGACGTCGGCTCGGCCGCGCTCGGCGTGACCTACGTCGCCGACGGCCGGTTCGACATCTTCGCGCACCAATACCTCTCGCCTTGGGACATCGCCGGGCCGGGGCTCGTCGCGCGGGAGGCCGGAGCGACGGTGCTCTCCCTGAAGACCGGCCGCGACGCCGAGTGGTACGAGGGTCAGGTCATCATCGGGAACGCGAAGCTCGCGCGAGAGGCGATCAGGCTGCTCGAGCGGACCTAGCCGGTGCCGGAGGCGGGATTCGAACCCGCACTTTGCTGATTTTGAGTCAGCTCTCTCTGCCGTTGGAGTACTCCGGCGCACGACAAGTCTATTGGCCGCGCTACGCCGGCAATCGCACTCGCACGGTCGTCCCGCGGTCCTCGCCTTCACTGTGCAGCTCGAGCGATCCGCCGTGCGCCTCCGCCATGAGCTGCGCGACGTGCAGTCCGATGCCCATCCCCGCGAACGTTTCCGCGCGCCCGGACCCGCGCGTGAACGGCTTCCCCAGGCGAGGCAAGTCCTCCTTGGTGATCCCGATCCCCTCGTCGCGGATGAGGATCTCGGCGCGACCGTTCTCCTTCGAGAGCTCGACGCGCACCTCGCCGCCGCGCGGCGAATACTTCACCGCGTTGCCGATGAGGTTCATGAGCATCTGCTCGATGCGCGCGTGATCCGCCGAGATCGTGAGCTTCTCGGGGGCCTCGACGACGAAACGGTGCCGGCCCTCTTCGCGCGTGGCCTCCACGTAGCGCTCGACGGTGTCGCGCACGCTCTCGGCCAGATCGAAGGGCGCGCGCTCCATCTCGAGCTTTCCCCGCCCGGCGCGAGACACGGAGAGAAGATCCGTCACGAGCGC
>JBIOUD010000171.1:0-20942 GCA_044866725.1 Candidatus Limnocylindria bacterium
GACGGACCCCACGGCGAAAGCAATCGGGCTCGTGATGGTCGAGGATCCCGACGGCCTCCATGAACGACTCCATGATCGTCGGACCGACGAAGCGGAACCCACGCTTCAACAGATCCTTCGACAGCGCCTTCGATTCGGTGAAGGTCCAGACGTATGCGTCGAATGACCCGAACTCCTTCTGGACGTCGAGGAACGCTCGCGCGTTCGTGATGGTCGAGGAGATCTTCGCGCGATTGCGAACGATGCCGGGGTCGTTCATGAGACGCGTGACGTCACGCGCCTTGTACGCGGCGACCTTGTTCGGGTCGAAGCGAGCGAACGCTTTGCGATACCCCTCGCGCTTGCCCAGGATCGTGTCCCACGAGAGACCGGCCTGCGCGCCCTCGAGGATGAGGAACTCGAACATCACGCGATCCTCGTGCGACGGCACGCCCCACTCTTTGTCGTGATACGTGATGAGCGGCTCGCGCGACGCCCACGTGCACCGTTTCATGCGCCTCCCAAACACCACGCGCCGCTCATCGGCCTCTCCAACTTCTCAGCAACGCCGGTAGCTCCGCGAGGCGATCGACCGTCGCATCCGGAGTCCCATCCCACGTCGGGAACCCGGAGTCGTTGCGGCGCCACACGCCGCGCATGCCGACGGCCTTCGCGCCGGAGACATCGTCGATCTGACGGTCGCCGATCATCACGCACGCCGCCGGATCGACCCGCAGGCGCTCGCTGATCTCCCGGAAGACGCTCTCGTGTGGCTTCGAGTGCGGCAGGTCCGAGGTGTAGACGAGCTCGTCGAGCAGATCGCCGAGCCCGTGCGCGGCGATGTCGGCGTTGTGCCACTCCGCGGCCCACCAGGTGTTGGAGAGGAGGCCGAGGCGGTACCCGCGCTCGCGCAGCGTGACGAGCGTGTCGCGCGTGTCGGGGAAGACCGTCGACCAGCCCGCGACGGCCTGCGCGTACCCGTCCATCGTCGCAAGGAGCGACTCCTCGTCGGCCTCGAGCTCCAACCGGCGGAAGCCCTCGGACACGAGCCCGGTCGGCGGTCCGCTCCAATGCTCACGGTCGACGCGCTCCCAATGCGCCTTCTCGGCCGCACGCATCGCGAGCACGAACGAGTCACGGTCGGGGAGCGCGCGCGTGCCCGAGACGCGCTGCAGCGCGGCGTACGCCGCCTGCCATTTCAGATGCGCGTCCTCATCCCAGTTTGGCCAGTGCACGAGCGTCCCGCCGAGGTCGAAGACGACGGCGCGCGGGGCGGTCATTGGAGCTCGGGGAGGCGCAGGCGCACGTTCGCGACGAGGACCTCGCGCGCGATGACGTCCGCGATCGTCGCGATGTCCGGCGAGAGCACGCGATCGCGAGCGAGGCCGGGGACGTGCTCGCGCACGACGTGACGTGCTTCCTCGACGCCCGGTGCGGTCCTCGCGTCGAGCAGATCGAGGCCCTGCGCGGCGCAGAGCGCTTCGATCGCGAGCACGTCGCGCGTGTTGCGCACGACGGCGGCGAGCTTGTGCGCCGCGTGCGTGCCCATGCTCACGTGATCCTCCATGCCCGCGGAGGTCGGCAGCGATTCGACCGACGCGGGGAACGAACGGAGGCGGTTCTCCGTCACCAGCGCCGCGGCGGTGTACTGCGCGACCATGAATCCCGAGTTGCGGCCCGGATCCGCCGTGAGGAACGCGGGCAGCCCGCTGGTGTGGCCGTTCGTCAGCCGGTCGACGCGCGCCTCGCTCACGTCCGCGATCTCCGCGACGGCGATCGTCGCCGTGTCGAGCGCGATCGCGACCGGCTGGCCGTGGAAATTGCCGCCGCTCACGATGCGTCGCTCCTCGGCGAAGACGATCGGGTTGTCAGTGATCGCGTTGATCTCGACCTCGAGGACGCGGCGCACGTAC
Organism: Candidatus Limnocylindria bacterium; assembly: GCA_044866725.1. GTDB lineage: Bacteria > Chloroflexota > Limnocylindria > P2-11E > P2-11E > CF-39. The sequence continues at coordinate 1,893 of JBIOUD010000171.1, forward strand.
GCGAGCGCGTCGCGCGACGCGCCGTGCACCTGCGGCATGCAGCGGACGGAGTAGGGGTCCTGCACCCGCGGGTCGTTCGTGCGATGCGACGCGACGTTGGGGCTCCCCTCCATGAGCGCCCGCAGATTCGCGGCGACGGCCTGCTGTCCGGGGTGCGGGCGGGCTGCGTGAAGTGCCTCGTCCCAGGGGACGTCGGTCGCGCGAAGCGCCTCAGCCGACATCGCGCCGATGATGTCCGCGCTCGTCGCGAGGATCTCGGCGTCATGGAGCGCCAGGCAGCCGATCGCGGTCATGACCTGCGTCCCGTTCAGCAGGGCGAGGCCCTCCTTCGGCGCGAGCTCGACCGGCGAGAGCCCCTTCTTCCGCAGCGCTTCCGCGCCCGGCATCCGCACGCCATCGACCATCGCCTCGCCTTCACCGATGACGACGAGCGCGGCGTGCGCGAGCGGCGCGAGGTCGCCCGACGCGCCGACGCTGCCGTGCTGCGGGATCACCGGATGTACGCGTTCGTTCAACAGGTCGAGGAGCAGGTCGATCACGCTCTTGCGTACGCCAGACCGCCCGGCCGCGAGCGTGTTCGCGCGGAGCAGGAGGACGGCGCGCACGACGTCCTCAGGGAGCGCGGCGCCGACGCCGACGGAGTGGCTGCGCACGAGGTTCTGCTGGAGGTCGCGCAGCTGGTCGGGCGGCACGCGGACGGTCGCGAGGTCGCCGAAGCCGGTGTTGACTCCGTAGATCGGCACGTTCCCCTTCGCGAGCTCGGCCACGAGCTTCGCGGCGTCGTTCACGCGGTGCTCGGCCGCGCGATCGAGCGCGACGGCGGCGTCGCCGCGCGCGACGTCGATGACGTCGGCGATCGAGAGGTCGCGGCCGTTCAGGCGGAGCGTCGTCACCGGACCTCCTTGAGGTTCTCTCGGTACCACGCCGAGAGATCGGCGTAGTGCATCGCGGCACCGACCGTCCACCGCGCGTCGTCGTCGCGCACCTCGCGGACGACCTTCGCGGGCACTCCGAGAACGAGGGTCCGCTCCGGTGCGTCGAACCCTTCCGGGAGAACAGCGCCCGCGCCGACGATCGTGCCGGCCCCGATGTGGTTCCGGCCGACGAGGACGGAGGCCTGGCCGATGAGCACGTTGTTCGCGACGACCGCTGAGTGCACGAGGGCCATGTGGCCGATCGTCACGTCGGTGCCGATGATGGTCGGCTCATCCTCGTCGGTGTGGATCATCGAGTTGTCCTGGACGTTGCTGCGCTCGCCGATCTCGATGCGATCCATGTCGCCGCGCAGCACCGTTCCGAACCATACCGACGCGCCGGAACGCACGGTGACGTCTCCTATGAGCACTGCGGTCGGCGCGATGAACGCGTCCCGGGCGACCTGCGGTCGCTTTCCGCGGTACTCGTACAGGGGCATCGCCCGTAGAGTATTTCGCCATGAGGACGCGCGACGTTCGCGTCGAGGGCTATCGCCCGCTCGTGCCGCCCGCGGTGCTGCTTGACGAGCTGCCGCTGCCGGAGGCTGGCTCGCGCAGGATCGCGGCGTGGCGTGACGAGATCGCCGAGATCCTCGCGCGGACCGACGATCGGCTCATCGTCGTCGCGGGTCCCTGCTCGGTGCACGACGTCGCCGCCGCGATCGAGTACGCGCGCCGCCTGCGCGTCATCGCGGAGCGGCTCGCCGCCGACCTCCGCGTCGTCATGCGCGTGTATTTCGAGAAGCCGCGCACGACGGTCGGGTGGAAGGGACTCATCAACGACCCGCATCTCGACGGCTCGTTCCGAATCAACGAGGGCGTCCGGCTCGCCCGGAAGCTCCTCCTCGACCTCGTCGAGCTCGGCCTGCCGGCCGGCTGCGAGTTCCTCGACCCGATCTCGCCGCAGTACACCTCGGACCTCGTGTCCTGGGGCGCCATCGGCGCGCGAACGACGGAGAGCCAGGTCCATCGCGAGCTCGCGTCAGGCATGTCGATGCCCATCGGCTTCAAGAACGGCACAGGCGGGACGGTGCAGATCGCCATCGACGCGGTGCGCGCCGCGGCGTTCCCGCACCGCTTCCTCGGCGTGACCGAGCAGGGTCTCGCCGCGATCGTGAGCACGCGCGGCAACGCCGAGTGCCACCTCATCCTGCGCGGCGGCGCGCGCGGGCCGAACTACGACAAGGCGCACGTCGCCCAGGTCATGGAGCAGCTCGCGTCGTCCGGCGTCGCGCAGCGCGTGATGATCGACGCGAGCCACGGCAACAGCGAACGCGACCACCGCCGGCAGCTGGACGTGGCGCGCGACGTCGCGTCGCAGATCGCCGATGGTCAGCGCGGGATCGTCGGCCTGATGCTCGAGAGTTTCCTCGTCGAGGGCCGGCAGGAGCTGCCCGCGATGTCGGAGTCGGCCTCCGGCGGCGCGATCGACGGACCGGACGCCCACCTGCGGGACCGATTGGTCTTTGGACAGTCCGTCACCGATGCGTGCGTCGGGTGGGAAGACACCGAGCGTGTCCTCGTGGAGCTCGCCGAGGCGGTGCGGGCGCGACGCTCAGGTCAGCGCGAGCGAGTGGCGTCCACCAGCCGGTAACCGAATCCGCGCGCGGTCTCGATCTGCACCTCGGTAACCTGCACGTCCTCGAGCTTCTTGCGGAGACGACCGACGTGCACGTCGACGAGTCGCGTGTCCGAGCCTGGCTCGTAGCCCCACACGCCGGTCAGCAGGTCATCGCGCGTGAACACGCGACCCGGCTCAGACGCGAGCGTACGGAGGAGCTTGAACTCGGTGGGTGTCAGCTGCACCTGCTGCTCGCCGGCGACGGCCTGCACCGACGCGAGGTCGATGACGAACCGCCCGAAGCGCATCTGCCGCGCGCCGGTGGCGTCCTTCGACATGCTGGAGCGCCGGAGCAGCGCGTCGACGCGCGCGACGAGCTCCTCGGTGTCGAAGGGCTTGGACATGTAGTCGTCCGCGCCGATGCGCAGCCCGACGACGCGGTCGGGCGGGTCCTTCTTCGCGGACACGAACAGGATCGGGACCTCACTGTTGCGGCGAAGCTCGAGGCAGAGGCTGATCCCGTCGAGGCTCGGCATCATTACGTCGAGGGTCACGACATCCGGCTTCACGCGTTCGAAGACGTCGAGCGCCTGGCGGGAGTCGGTGACGACCTCGGTCTCGTAGCCCTCTTCGGACAGGACGTCAGCGACGAGCGCTGCGATGTCGGGGTCGTCCTCGACGATCATCACCTTCGACCCGGCCCGCGGCGAGAGGGCCTGCGAGTGCGTCGCTCGCTGTGGCTCGATCACGTAACGACGCTGTCGCAATAGTCATGCCATATGTAACGGCCGGTGACTCGGTCGCCGTGTTCAGGGCGTCGGCGCGAGGGCGGCGTTTACCGAACGTAGACGTTCGACCATCCACGGTGCCTCTTGCGCGAGGTCGGCGGGCCAAGGCGAGAAGAAGCGTCGATCCGTCTCATCCTCGACCCGCTGCCGGAGCGCGATGCCGTGTTCGCTGGCTGCGAGCCGCTCCCTCTCCACCAGACCCTTCGCCCGAAGCTTCGCGAGAGCCGCCGCGACGTCTTCCCTGCGCTGGCCCGGCAGCTTCCCCGGGAGCTCCTCCTCGCTGGCGGCCTCGTTCCGCCAGATCCGTGTCAGTACGTCGAACGACGGGCCGTCGAATCCCGCGTCGCGCCATGCGGACATATGGCTGTCGTCTCGCGCGTGCCAGAGCCCGAAGAGCACGTTTTCCAGGGCGACCATCGGGATCTTGCCGTCGCCCCGCAGGCGCGAGTTGCGCAGCATGTGGTCGAACGGCAGGCCGGACGACTCGATCGCGGCCAGCGCGCGCGAGAGCTGAGCGGCCAGGTGGACGATCTCCGGCGCCGGGATCGGCTCCAGCGAGGCGAGGTACGCGTCCGCCTCGCGCCGGACGCGCGTGAAGAGGTCGCGTCCCTTTTGCGTGACATGCCATCGACCGGTGAGCTCGTCGAAGTCGGCGAGGCCGAGGCCGCGCGCCGCGGCCGCGGGGCCGCTCCACTGGTCGAATGTCGTCGAGTACGGATTGAAAAGGTCCTCGACGCGTGCTCCGTCGTCGTCCTGTAGAGCGACGCCGCTCACGACGAACGCGTAGGTCGGTCGGTCGATGCCCAGCTCCTCCATCACCCGCAGCGGGAACGTGAACTTCACGCGCCGGCGATTGAGGAACTCCGGGATCAGCGGGACGATGTCGAGTGGGTACGGTGGCTCGATGACGCAATTGTGCGCAGAATCAAGGTGTGAACGCCACGGACGTCAGCAAAGCGCTCGGGGAGAGCCACGTGCTCGACGTGCGCGAGGACGATGAGTGGCAGGCCGGCCACATCGATGGCTCTCAGCACATCCCGCTCGGAGAGCTGGGCGACCGCATCGGCGAGCTTCCGACGGGACAGCGGATCGTCGCGGTGTGCCGGAGCGGGGCACGCAGCGGCGCCGCGGTGCGCGGCTTGAAGAAGCTCGGCTTCGACGCCGAGAACCTCGACGGTGGCGTCACCGCGTGGTCGAAGGCGGGACTGCCGCTGGTCGATGACGCCGGCCGTCCCGGTCGCGTGATCTGATGGGGCGCGCGACGACGTTCGACGAGCGGCACCTCGATCGCGAGTGGTTGAAGAAGCACCTCGAGGAGGAGCGTCGCGAGTCGGATCTGCTCGGCGAGATCCGCGAGGCGCTCTTCGGCATGCAGGACGGCATCGTGAGCACGCTCGCGGTCGCGAGCACGGTCGGCGGCGCGACCGGCGATCGCTACCCGATCCTCGTCGCAGGTATCGCGTCGGCGCTCGCCGGCGTGTTCTCGATGGCGGCGGGCGAGTACCTCTCCTCGAAGAGCCAGCGGGAGATCTTCGTCGCACAGATCGAGAACGAGCGCGAAGAGGTCCGCGACCGGCCCCAGGAGGCCGAGGCGGAGGTCGCATACATGCTCGAACAGGAGGGCCTCAGCGAGGCGGCAGCCCGGCGTGTGGCCGGCGAGCTCGCTCGCGAGCCGGCGGTCCTCCTGAAGACGATGGTGGAGAAGGAGCTCGGGCTGGTCGTCGACGAGGGCCACGGCGCGCTGCAGGGCGCCGCGATCATGGGCGCGGCGTTCGGGCTCGCGGCGATCGTCCCGCTCATCCCGTACGTGGTCCTGCCGGTCGGCATCGCGTTCTACGGCTCCGTCGCGCTGTCGGCCGTCGTCATGTTCGCGATCGGTGTCGTGAAGTCGCGGTGGACGAAGCGCAACCCGTTCATCTCCGGCATCGAGATCGTCGCACTCGCGGCGGTCGCGGGCATCGCCGGATACCTCTTCGGCTCCGTCCTGCCGACGCTCCTCGGAGGAGTTCCGGCGGTATAGCCGGCGCATAGCATTCGGCCAAGTGCTGCTGGAACAGTTCTTCGACTCGGGACTCGGGCACGCGTCGTACCTCGTCGCCGATCCGGATGAGGGCGTCGCGTTCCTCGTGGACCCGGATCGCCACCTCGATCCCTATCTCGAACGGGCGGCCGAGCTGGGCGTGCTCATCACGCACAGCTTTGAGACACACGTCCACAACGACTATGTCGCGGGCTCGCCGTCTCTCGCGCGGGTCCGCCCGATCGCGGTCGTCACGGGGAGCGCGGCCGAGGTCGCGTATCCGCACATCGGCCTGGCCGACGGCGAGACGATCGACGTCGGCGCGCTGCGCGTCCGCTGCGTGGCGACACCGGGACACACGCCCGAGCACGTCGCCTTTCTCGTCGCCGACCTCCGCCGGTCGGATGATCCGCAGTTCCTCTTCAGCGGAGGTGCGCTCCTGGTCGGCCACATCGCGCGCGTCGACCTGCTCGGCCCCGAGCTCGAGGAGAAATTGGCGCACGCGGCATACGAGACGCTCCGCGAGCGCGTGCTCGCCCTCGCCGACTACGTCGCGGTGTTCCCGACGCACGGTGGTGGGAGCGCGTGCACGTCATCGGACGTCGCGATGTCGCGCTGGACGACCCTCGGCTTCGAGCGCCGGCACAACGAGGTCGCCCGCGCGGCGATGCAGGGCTTCGACCACTTCCGCGCGGCGATCGGGCACGCGCTGCCGGTCGCCCCGGCCTACTACCCCGGCGTGCGGGAGCTGAATCAGCGCGGCGCGGGCGCGTTCGACGCTGGACAGCCGCTCGCGACACTGCGAGATCCGCTCCCGGGCGACGCGGTGCTGGTGGACCCGCGCGCGCCCCACGTCTTCGCGGCCGGCCATCGCCGCGGTGCGCTCAACATCGTCGGGAACGACTCGTTCGCCGTCAGGCTCGGAGCGGTCGTGCCATTTGGCGCGCCGATCGTCCTGCTCACGACGGATCGCGAGCGATCGGACGCGCTTCGCGCGCAACTCGCGACGATCGGGTACGAGGACGTGCGTGGTCTCGCCGACGCGGTCCCCGACACTGGCGAGGATCTCGCAAAGACGCGCATGGTCGATGCGCGAACGGCCAAGCGGCTGGCCGACGAAGGCGCGGTGCTCGTCGACGTCCGCGAGAGATCGGAGTGGGAGCAGGGTCACGCGTCCGGCGCGATGCACATCCCTTACGAGCAACTCGAAGGGCGCATCGGCGAGATCCCGCGCGGCCGCGACGTCCTGTTCTATTGCGCGTCGGGCGTCCGATCGAGCCTCGCCGCGAGCATCGCCGAGCGCTCGGGCGCGAGCACGGCGAACGTGCGAGGCGGCTTCAACTCTTGGCGGAGCGCAGGGTTGCCCGTCGAGAGTTGATCTTCTAACAGGCACGCGATCTGCGACGGCGTTACCATGGGATTCCTCCCTTTATTCACTGCGCGAGTCACCCTGCCACGAAGCAAGCGCTGACTCGGGAAGATGGTTCGTATGCGGATCGCATTTGTCGCCTCAGCCATGCCGCGCCGCTGCGGCATTGCCACGTTCACTGGCGATCTCGTCGCTGCAGTGAAGTCCGCCGATCCGACCTCCCGCATCCACCAGGTCGCGATCGACGAGCCGAGCGCCGCGCGGGCCTATGGGCCCGAGGTGCGCTGGCGCATCCAGCAGGAAGATCCGGAGTCCTACCGCGCCGCGGCTCTCGAGATCAACGGCTCGAACGTCGACGTGGTCAACATCCAGCACGAGTTCGGGCTGTACGGCGTTTGGCACGACGGCTCGTACGACGACAACCTCGCCGTGTTCCTTGATGCGCTCGAGAAGCCCTCGGTGACGACGTTCCATACGGTGCCGCCGCAGCCCGAGCCGTGGGCGCGCGACGCGCTCCGCGCCGCCTCGGACAAGAGCGATGTCATCGTCGTGATGGCGCACACCGCGGCGAAGCTGCTCGCGGACGTGTACGGGATCACGAAGGAGCCAGTCGTGATCGAGCACGGCATGCCGGCCATCGAGCCCCGAGGACGGCATCGCCTCAAGCGGCAGCTCGGCATCCAGGACCGGCAGATCGTTTCGACATTCGGGCTCGTCGATCCGCGGAAGGGTCTCGAGTTCGTCATCGAGGCGATGCCTGCGATCGTGCGGGCGCACCCGAGCGCGCTGTACCTCATCGTCGGACAGACGCACCCCGAGCTGCTCAAGCGGCAGGGCGAGGCCTACCGCAACTCGCTCGTCGACGTCGCGCGCGCCGTGGGCGTCCGCGCGAACGTGAAGTTCGTGAACGAATACCTGACGCAGCGGCAGATCGTCGACTACCTCTTGGCGTCGGACGTCTACGTGACGCCGTACCTCGACCCGAATCAGATCACGAGCGGCACGCTCGCGTACGCGCTCGGGGCGGGAAAGGCCATCGTCTCGACGCCGTACCTGCACGCGCGCGAGGTCCTGTCGGAGGGGCGCGGCATCCTCGTGCCGTTCCGCGACGCGCCGGCGATCGCCGACGCCGTGACGAGCATCCTCGCGAACCCCGGCGCGAAGGCGCGGCTCGAGCAGCGCGCCTACGAGTACGGCAAGGAGATGGCCTGGCCGGCCATCGGCAAGCGTGTGCTCGCGCTCATGAGGGACGTGCTCGACGCGCGCGAAACGAGTGCGCATGACACCGAGGAGCGAGCCGTCCTCGCATGAATCTCGGAAAACGGCTGAGCGAAAATCCGATCCTCACCGCGCGGGACATAAAGCCGTCGCTGCCCGAGCTCGAGGTCGTATCGGTGTTCAACGCGGCAGCCGCGGTCGTCGGCGACGAGGTCATCCTGCTGCTGCGCGTGGCAGAGCGTCCGCGCACCGACGTCTCGCCCGGCCCGGACGCGCTCACGCTCGACATGGACCAGCCGCATCCGATCCTCCATCCCCTCCCGACGCGCTATCGCGAACGCGAGCTCATCGGCATGTGCTTCCTCGACACGCGCGCGCAACCACCGCGCGTGGTCGTCGCGTACCTCCCGACGGACCTGCCCGGCCTCGATCTGCGCGACCCTCGCTCCATCCGCTATCGCAACAGCACGGGCTACCTGCGGATGGTGAACGAGGGGCAGATCGACTTCCTCGCGCAGATGTCACACCTGCGCGTCGCGCGCAGCCGCGATGGCATCCACTTCACCGTCGATGACGAACCAGCGATCGCGCCGCACACCGATATGGAGGAGTACGGCGTCGAGGATCCGCGCGCCACGCTCATCGATGGCGTCTGGTACATCACCTACGTCTCGGTCTCGCGGTGGGGGATCACGACGAGCCTCGCGACCACGAGCGACTTCCGCTCGTTCGAGCGTGAGGGGGTCATCTTCCTCCCGGACCACAAGGACGTCGTCATCTTCCCGGGCAAAGTGGGCGGCCGCTACGTCGCGCTCACGCGGCCGATGCCGCAGTCGTTCAGCCGGATCTTCGGGATCTGGATCGCGTTCAGCGACGACCTCGCGCAGTGGGGCGATCATGAGACGCTCGCGCTCCCGCGCTGGGGGTTCTGGGATGAGCTGCGCACCGGCGCATCTGCCGTCCCGTTCCTCACCGATCACGGCTGGCTCGAGCTGTATCACGGAGTCGACCGCAACACGACGTACGCGATGGGCGCGCTCCTCATGGATCCGGACGACCCGACGCGCGTCATCGCGCGCTCGCCCTCGCCGATCCTCGCGCCGTCCGACCCCTACGAGCGCATGGGCTTGTTCAACGACACGATCTTCTCGTGCGGCCATATCGATCTTGGCGGCGGCAGGATCCGCATGTACTACGGCGCAGCGGACTCGGTCATCGCAGCCGCGGACTTCGAGGTCGACGGCATCGTGCGCAGCCTCGAGCCGTGGCACGGCGCAGCCGAGCGCCTCGTCACGGTCTGATGCTCCGTCAACTCGAGCTCCTCACGCGCCCGGTGCTCGCGGCCGGTCCGAACGCGACTGCGATCGCCGTGTATGCAGATGACCTTGACCGGACGATTCCCGCGACGGACCTCGGCTTCGAGGGTGTCGCGTGCGTCGACGACGCCGGCCGTGCGGTCGTGCTTCTGCTCGACCTCGCCGAGGCCACCGCCGACGCGCACCTCCGGACGTGGGCGCAGTCGCTCGTTGACTTCGTCGTCTACATGCAGCGTGAGGACGGTCACTTCGTGAACTTCATCTGGGACTGGTCGGGGAAGCGCAACGAGACCGGCCTGACGTCCTTTCCGGGTGGAGGGTTCTGGCAGGCTCGCGGCGTGCGCGCGCTCGCGAAGGCGGCACTCGTTCTTGACGATGACCGCGCCAAGCGTGGCCTCGCTCGCGGACTCGACGTGATCCGCAAGGCTCGGGACGTCCCGCCCGACGTGCGCGCGATCCACGCCCTGATGGCCATCGAGCTGATCCGCGCGGGTCGGATGTCGACGCTGCGGCCCGACCTCGAGCGTTGGGCGAGCGAGATCGCGACGCTGCGCGAAGGCGACGTGCTGCTCGACAACCCCGACCAGCGCGAGCCGCACCTCTGGGGACACATGCAGGAAGGCGTGCTCGCGGAGGCCGGTGCGCTCCTTGGACGGCCGGGCCTCCTTGAGATCGCCCGGCGGAGTGCGCTCGCCTACCTCGCGCCGCTCATCGAGAGCGGGTTCGACCTGCCCACCGTGCAGCCGTACGGCGTCGCGTCGGCGATCTACTCGATCGAGCGGCTCGCCGCACTCACAGGCGATCGGCGATTCGCTGATCTCCTTCAGAAAGCGCGCGCGTGGTTCGACGGCCGAAACACCGCGCGCCGCCCGGTGTATGACAGGGATGCGGGTCGCGTTCATGACGGTATCGATGACGGCGTGCTCAACCCGCGATCTGGTGCGGAATCGAACATCGTCGGCGCGCAAGCGCTCATCGACGATGTCGTCCGGTACGTCAGTGGGCGTTTGGACCCATTGGCGACGCCGGCGTAGCCCTTAGTCTTTCCGACGATGCGGCGCCTGCTCGTGCTCGGGGTCGCGGTGACCGCTGTCGTCAGCGCCGTGCTCTTCGCCACCGGGGTCGTCGGGACCGATCCACGCGCGGGCGTGAAAGTGCAGGCCGGCGCCCCGCTCCCGCTCGCGCAGGAACCCGACCCCGACGAGCCGCCCGAGCTCGATCCCGTCGCGCCGCCGATGGCCATCGCGCCGCCGGGCGGAGCGATCGTCCAGCAGGGTCTCGTCCGCATTCCCGTGCCGAAGATCGACCTCAACGCGAAGCGACGTGTCGGCATCCAGGTCGGCCACTGGCAGACCGATGACGTGCCGAAGGAGTACGGGACGCGGATCATCACGCAGACCGGCACGAGTTGGGCCGGCTATACCGAAGTCGATGTCTCGATGGACATCGCCGAACGAATGGCGAAGCTTCTGAAGGCGCAAGGCATCGAGGTCGACATCATCCCAACGACTGTGCCGGTCGGCTATCTCGCGGACGTCTTCATTTCACTCCATCTCGACGGCGACGGCGTCGGTGAGCTCAGCGGCTTCAAGTTGGCGCACAACGCTCGTCGCGGGCCTTTTGAGGACAAGCTCATGCAGACCATCAAAGACACCTACGCGGTCGAGACGGGACTGTCGTATGACGCCGAGCACGTCAGTCGCGGGATGCTCGGGTATTACGCTCACAATTGGTCGAGATACCAGCACGCTACATCGCCATTTACTCCATCCGTGATTCTCGAAATGGGATTCCTCTCGAACGACGAAGATCGCGACCTTGTCGTGAATCACCCGGACCGTGTCGCCATCGCGATCGCGAATGGCATCCTGAAGTTCCTGGACGAGACGCCACGCGCGAAGATCTTCGCCAACGACCTGCTCATCCCGCAGGCGCCGATCCGCCAGGGCCAGGCGCCCTCGCCGACGACGCCGCCTTAGCCCTTCTTGTTCGGCCTCGTCCGGCGCAGCCTCAGATAGCGCACGCGGCTCGCAAGGAGCGTGTAGAGCAGCATCCCGCCGATCCCGAACGCGAGGTCGTTGATCGAGTCCGCGATCCCCTTCACGTTGTGCGTGCCGAGAAGGACGTCGCCCCAGTACTCCCAGATCTCCAGCACGACATGGAGGATCGTCGACAACCCCGCCGCGGGTAGCGCCGCAAGTCCGAACGCACCCATGAGCACCATCGACAGCGCGCCCGGTCCGTGCAGGTGCGGGATGTGGTCCCACCACTCGACCGAGTTGTAGAGGTCGAGGCTGTTGCCTGCCATGTCCAGCCAGAAGATCGACAGGTAGAGCGCGTCGTGCCAGAACGGGTACCGCCTCCAGCGCTTGTAGATGAAGTGGAGGATCGGGAACAGCATCGAGAGCCCGATGAAGATGCCGACGTTGCGCGGTCCGAGCGCCTTGCCCGCGAAGCGCGGATCGCCGGCGTTCACGAGCGCGTCGATGGTGAAGGCGAGGATCGCGATGCGCAGGCCGATGTTCATGAGCGCGCCCGGCTCGTGGAGGAGGTCGACGACGTTCTGCCAGACGACGGACCAGCGGATCCCACGACGACTCATGACGCGCTTCGCGGTGCCCACCGCCGTCGCGCAATGGCAACCGCGATGCCAGCCCTGGCCGCCGGAGCGACCGCGCGCTACGATTGCCACGCACCGAAGAGGTGACGACACGAAGGAGGCCGGACAGATGAGCGTCATTGCAGTAGCTCAAGCGAGCGCCGGCCTCCGCTAGCCAGGCCCACAGCCTCCCAGCGGCGGCCGCCTCGGACTCGCGCGTCCCACGCACATTCGCCATCTGGGAGGACGCATGCCTTCGGATCTGTTCGCCGCGAACTGGCTAGAGACGATCCCGCGTTCGCCTGACGAATATGAGGACACGCCGCTCGGCGCGCTGAAGTCGGGCAAAGAGAGCGAGGTCCACCTGCTCGCGCGCGCGGCGCGCGGCCGCACCTGGCTGCTCGCCGAGAAGTGCTTCACCGCCTACGAGCGGCGCCTCTTCCGGAACACCTATCAGTACGCTGGACTCTGGGGACAGGGCAATAGCGTCGAGAGCCGCGCGATGAAGAAGAACACGCGCTTCGGCCAGAAGATCCGCCACCGTCGCTGGATCACGAACGAGTGGGAGAACCTCGTCCACCTGTACGAGGCGGGCGTGACCGTGCCGCCGCCTGTCGAGCTGGGCGAGGACGGCTACCTCATGGCGTTCATCGGCGACGGCGACGTGGCCGCGCCGCGCCTCGAGTCCGTCGATCTTGACCGCAGGACCGCGGAGCGCGTGTGGGACGAGCTCGTCGAAGAGATCGCGCGCATGCTGACCGCGGAGCGGGTGCATGGCGACCTGTCCGCGTACAACGTGCTCTGGTGGCGCGAGCGTGCCGTGCTCATCGACTTCTCACAGTCGGTCGAGATCGTGTCGCACCCCGCTGCGCGCGATCTGCTCGTGCGCGACGTGACCGCCCTCGGTGGCTACTTCCGGCGACGCGGTGTCGCCGTCGACGTCGACGCCGTCCTCGCGCGCCTCGGCGCGGACACGCATCTGTTCGCCGCCCAACAGATCCAGCTGCCGCCCTCTCGCTGGTGAGCGCGCTCCGACACGCGCGGCTAAAGTGACCGCGATGCCCGCGAAGAAGACGACGGCGAAGAAGACGGCTCCCGGCAAGAGGACGACGACACGCAAGAAGCGCGGTCCAGAAGCCCCGCGCGGTCCAGAGGCGAGTGAGTCAGCGATGCGTCTCGACGACCAGGAGGTCGCCGAGCTCGTCGGCGCGATCACGAAGTTCAAGGGCACGGCGCTCGCGGCGTACCGCGACCCGTACGGCGGCACGCCGCTCGTCCTCGCGTCCGTGCCCGTCGGGTCGGTCGAGGCGACATCGTTCCAGCGCGACCTCTCGCGCACGCACGCCGAGCGGCTCGCCGGCGCGATCCGCGACTCCGGAGCGTTCCTCGACCCGGTGATCGCGATCGCCGGCAAGGAGGGGTTCCTCAGCCCGAACGGCCGCCATCGGATCGCCGCGGCGCGCGCGCTCGGGCAGCGCTCGATCACGATGCTCGCGACGGCGGATCCGGCGCTCGCCTACCGGATCCTCGCGCTCAACACCGAGAAGGCGCATAACCTCCGGGACCGCAGTCTCGAGGTGATCCGGATGGCGCGCGCGCTCGCGAAGGAGCAGTCGAAGGCCAAGGAGACCGACCATGCGGCCGCCTTCGAGTCCGCGCCGTTCCTGACGCTCGGCTGCGTCTACGAGAAGCGCGATCGCTTCTCGGGCTCCTCGTACAACTCGATGCTCCGGAGGGTCGACCTCTTCCTCGACCAGACGCTCGCGAAGACGCTGCGCCAGCGCGAGCAGTGGGCCGTGCGCCTCATGGACATCGACGACCGCGTGACCGCGCACGTCAAAGTGCTGCAGGAGCGCGGCATGAAGAGTCCTTATTTGCGTCAGGTCGTGGTCGCCCGTTGCAACCCGGTGCGCTGGATCCCGACGAAGAAGGGCGAAGGCCCGCCCATGTCCGTCGCGGAGGCGCTCACGCGCATGACCGCGAGCGTGCGCAAGTTCGATCCGGAGAAGATCCGGCCGCAGGACCTCGCGCTCGCGGCCGCGATGAGCGGCGGGGCCGGCGAGTCCGAGGGCTAGTTCCGCCGGTCGCGCGAGTAACGCTCGACGCAGTCGATGAGGTCGTCGAGCAGGAACGGCTTCGCGAGGTGTCCGGCAGCGCCGATCTCGTCGGCCCACTTCTTCGCGCTCTCGGCGGCCGTCATGACGATGATCGGCACCTTCGACCCCGCCTCGCGCATCGCCGCCGCGACGGCCCATCCGTCCATGATCGGCATGCGCATGTCGAGCAGGACGAGCGTCGGATGCCAGCTGCTCAGGAGCCCGAGCGCCTGCTTCCCGCCGTTCGCGGCCATGACCTGGAAGCCCTCGGACGTGAGGATCGACGTGACCGTGTCGAGGATCGACGCGTCGTCGTCGACGACGAGCACACGCGCACCGGCGCGCTCGCCGGCCTTTCCTATCGCGCTGCTCGATGAGGGCCCGCGATCGTCACCACGACCACCGTGTCCCGCCCAGACCCAGATCGTCAATTGAGTCTCCTCTCTGCTCCGAGCGGAAGTGCGACGTGGAACGTCGATCCCTTCCCGATCTCGCTCTCAGCCCAGATCCGTCCGCCGTGCTCCTCGATGATGCCGCGACAGATGTATAGCCCAAGTCCCATCCCATGGAACTTCCGGTCGTCGACATTCGACGCGCGCGAGAAGCGCTCGAAGATCCGCGGCAGGTCCGCTGCCGGGATGCCGATGCCCCGGTCACGCACCGTGATCCGCGCTTCGCCGCCTTGCTGCCAGACCGTGAGGCTCACCGGCGTCGCCTCCGGGCTGTACTTCTTCGCGTTCTCGACGAGGTTCTCGACGACCTGCTCGATGCGCCGCGAGTCGTAGCTGCCGACGACGGCGCCGCGGACGTCGAGCTGCACCGGATGCGCGCCTTGCTGTCGCGCGACGACCCCGCTCACCAGCGCACCGAGGTCAGTCGGCTCGCGCTCCGAGACCAGGCGCCCTTGCTCCATGCGTGTCGCGTCGAGCAGATCGGTCACGAGCGTCGACAGACGCTGCGCCTCGCGCACGATGCGCTGAAGGCCGCCGACATCGGACGGCGCCGACGGGTCGCGCAGCGCTCGCCGTTCGAGGAACTGCGCCTGCGCGACGACGGTCGTGAGCGGCGTCTTCAGGTCGTGCGCCGCCGCGGACAGGAAGTCCTCCTTCAGCCGCGTCGCCTCCTCGCGCGCGCGGACGCGCGCGGCGTGGTCGATGAGCATGCGGCTCTCGAGGATCACAGCCGCCTGATCCGCGAGCAGCTGCGCGAGCTCACGGTCGGAGAGGGCGAAGATCGGCGGCCTCTCGGCGAGGAGGAGCAGGACGCCGACGCGGCGCTCGCCGGCAGTGATCGGCGTCGCGATGACCGCGCCGATGCGACCCTCGCGGTAGCGCTCGGCCCCATGTGGGTCGTCCTTGTGCGGCTGCGCGCTGAAGATCGTCTGCTGCTGCTCGAAGGCGCGGCCGGCGATGTACTGCCCGGGCTCGATGTCGACCGGCTCGTCTGACTCGGGCCTCCACGACCGCAGTTTGCGCTCGTCCTCCTGCCACAGGGCGATGCGCGCGCGCGATCCCGTCGCCGCGGACGCGCCCCGCTCGAGCTCGCGCACGATGTTGAGCGTCGTGGGTAGCCGCGGCATGCTCGCGGCGCGTGTGAGGAAGTCGCGCAGCTCGGGCGCCTGCCACGCGCGCCGCAGGATCGGTGGCGGCGCGAACCCGAGGAAGAACGAGAGGGCCGAGAGCAGGCCCATGACCTGACCGATCGCGGCGAGCAGCGTCCGGTCGGGCTCGGCCAGCTGGCCGCTCACGCCCGACGCGACGATCTGCACTGCGAAAAGGATCGCCGCGAAGCTGATCGCCTGAAGCCGGCGCCGCGTGACGCCCTCGGCCTTGCGCGCGGCGAGGATGAATCGCGCGCCCCCATACAGCGAGAACCCGGCGAGGTAGGTCACGATGGCGAACAGGAAGAGGGTCGGATAAGGCGTGCCGGGTTGGACGAACAGCGCGATGCCGATGACGACGAGTCCGAACTCGGCCGCGCGTTTCAGGAGCGCCGGGACCGTGGTGAAGTCGTCGAGCAGCCGGAGGAGGATGTACGGGAGCGCGACGACGAGGATGACGACGATGTCCGTGAGCCAGTCGGGTGGCGTCAGGCCAGTGAACGCGGCAAGACGCGTCTCGACGACGACGAACGCGAGGATCCCGAAGAAGATCAGCATGTCGAGGTGCGCGGGCGTCGGCGCGCGGAGATAACGCCAGAGCATCAGCACGAAGACGACGACGTAGATGGCCTGCGAGACGAGCGTGATGAGCTCGAGCGCGGTCATCCTCTTCCTCGGCGCGAAATTCTAGGCAGTGTGCATGCGGTCCAAGCGTGATTCTCAGGGCCAGGTCGGTCGCCTAGCGACCGAGCGCCAATCCGACGGCAGCCCCGCCGATGACGACGACGCCGGGATGCACGCGCCCGTCGTACGTGAGGGCGAGCGCGATCACCGCGGTCGTCACCTGCCACAACGCCGCGGATGCGCCGGTCGTTGCGACGAGACCGAGACCCGTCGAGATGAGGAGCCCGGCGGTCGCGAGCGCTGCGCCACGGACGAAGCCGCCGAACGCCGACGTGAGGAGCAGCCGACGCGCGGCGACCGTCGCGGGAAGCATGACCAGAGGCGGCAGCGTCGACGCGACGAGCGCGAGCATCGCGCCGGTCCAGCCGGCGATGAGGTAGCCGAGGCTCACGATCCAGAGGCCATTCGGTCCGGTCGAGAGCCGTCCGATCGCGAGCGCCTGCACCACCTGCGCGTCCGTCGCGAGCCCGGGGTCGACGAGGTCCTGCCGGATGAGGGGCAGCGCGCCGAGGCCCCCGAGCGAGAGGGCCGCGTCTTTCAGGAAGACGAGGAAGAGCGCGATCTCGTTCACTCGGCGGCGCGCTCCGACGTCGGCCGCTCGCCGCGCAGAACGACGGCGCCGAGCGCCGCGGAGACGAGCACGACCAGGACGTTCGACGCGTGCGCGAATGTGAGTGCCGCGAAGGCTGTGACGACGACGATGAGGTCGATCGCGAAGAGCGAGCCGTGCCGTCGCGTCTCGCGAATGAGCAGCGCGGCGAGCGCCGCGGTCATGCCCGCGGTCGCGGGACCCATGCCCGACAAGGCGGCTTGCGCGAGCGGATGGTCGGCGACGCCGCTGTACGCGGCAGTGAGGACGGCGGTGATGATCCCGGCCGGCACCATCAGCCCCGCGACCGAGACGGCGACGCCGCGCCATCCGGCGATGCGCCGACCGAGGAGTCCCGCGAGCGCGACGAGGTGGATGCCGGGCGAGAGCTGTGAGAGCGCGTAGTCCTCGGTGAATTCGCGCGCGCTCACGAGACGCTCGCGCTCGACGACGTAACGGCGAATGAGCATGAGCGTGCTCGCGCCCCCGCCGACGGATCGTGTGCCGATCGCGATCCAGACGGAGGCGAGGCGCCGCACGCGCCTAGGCTATTTCCGTGGGAGCGCGCGTGCGCGTGGGCACGTCGGGCTGGGTCTACGCGCACTGGCGCGGCAGGTTCTATCCCCTGGATCTGCCACAGGCGAAGTGGCTCGAGTGGTACGCCGAGCGCTTCGACACGGTCGAGCTCAATAACTCCTTCTATCGGCAGCCTTCCCGCGCACAGTTCGAGCGCTGGCGCCGCGCCGTGCCGGTGGGCTTCCAGTACGCGGTGAAGCTGAACCGCTTCATCACGCACATGAAGCGCCTCGACGTCGACGCGCCGATGGTCGCGCGGTCGTACGACACCGTCGCGGGGCTCGGGCCCGCGCTCGCCGCGGTCCTCGTGCAGTTGCCGGCGCGATTCCGCTTCGAGCGCGAGCGGCTCGACCGCTTCTGCGACGCTGTCGCGCGGCGGCGCCGGCGGCACGCGATCGAGCCGCGCGACGCATCGTGGTTGACCGACGACGCGATGACCGCACTGCGGGAGCGCGGCCTCGCCCTCTGCCTCATCGATACGCCGCTCTGGCCCAGCCGCCCCGCCGTGACGGCGGATTTCGTGTACGTCCGCTTCCACGGGCCCGGCCAGCTCTACGCCTCGCCGTACGACGACGATCAGCTGCGCGCCTGGGCCCGGCGGATCCGCGGTTGGCGCGATGAAGGGCGGGACGTGTACGCGTACTTCAACAACGACGAGCGCGCCTACGCCCCGCGCGACGCTGCGCGGCTCCGTGAGCTGGTCGGCGAGTGAGCCAGCAGGCCGCGCACTTGGCATCCGGCCTGCCATACGTGCCGCGTGGATTGGGGCCTCATCGAGATCGATCGCCTGAACGGCATGCGCTGTCCCTCATGTCAGCGCGGTCTCGGCGGCGGGCTGATGCGGCAGGTCGAGTGGTCGACGCGTCGGTGCGTCGTGGTGGTCGTGTGCCCGAATTGCCGATCGGAGTGCATGGCCATCCTCGAAGCGCGCACGCCGCGCGCCCCGGCGCGTCCGGCGATCGACATCGAAGACGTGCAGCGTGCGCACGACCTCCTCGCGCAGCGCGACTGGCGGGTGAGCGAGCTCTTCGCGGCGTAAGCATCGCGCCATCCGTCGAGCTCACCTGATGTCGCCGTGACGCCCTGATGGCCCTCACCAACGGCGACATCGCCGAGCTCCTGTCGCGCGAGATGACGGCCGTGGACACCGATCGGCGCAAGCGGGCACTGCGACGCGCGGCCTACGCCGCGATCTGGAAGTGGGGCGAAGAAGCCGCAGAGGTCCGCGAGCGCGGAGGCGGCTTCACCGAGCTCGCGCTCGTCGGCCCGTGGGTCGCGCACTTCATGGACACGTGGTTCGACGAACAGCGCGACCCGCCCGAGCGGCCGCCGATCCGCGCCGGGTTCCTGACGCTCACCGAGGCGCGAGCGACGCTCGCGGCGCATCCCGAGTGGGTGCACGCGTACCGCGGCGATCTGCAGGTGCACACGACGTGGTCGGACGGAGCGGGCACGATGCTCGAGATGGCGACGGCCGCGGCATCGCGCGGCTATGCGTACGTCGCCTTCACCGATCACACGAAGGGGCTGCCGATCGCGCGCGGCATGACCGAGGCGACCGCGCGCGAGCAGTGGGTCGAGCTCGACGAGGTCGCGCGCGCGATGCCGCCTGGCTTCACGATCCTCCGCAGCGTGGAGATGAATCTGTCCATCGACGGCA